>JAFQEF010000014.1 GCA_017399165.1 Akkermansia sp. | reverse complement strand
CGGGTATAGACTTAAATTGTGCCAACACCAACGACGAAACCGCCTTAATGAATGCCGCCTACCGCAACCACCCCGCCTGTGTGGAGCTATTGGCTGCTCACCATGGCATTAACCCCAATACAGCCAACAAATACGGCATGACCCCCTGTTAGTCGCCACCATGCGCGGCAACACAGACTGCGTGCGCCACCTGCTCACCATACCCGGCATAGATGTTAATGCCCCCAATGCCAAGGGAGAATCCCCCCTCAACATCGCCACCCAAAAAGGCTACGCCGACCTTGCAGAACTCCTCCGCACCGCCGGGCCAACGGAGAGTAAAATCTCTTTCGGAGCGCTGTTATCCCCAACAAATGGCAATTTGTTTATATCGTAGGGCGGGACTTAAGTCCCACTTTCATGGTGGTATACCTTGATAATATGTTGGACTAAAGTCCAACACTCCGATAGTATTCGCCCCCACAAATACCAATTTGTGGGGGAACCAGAGTTTTTCGAGGTCCCCGATTTACGATTTTAAAGTAAGCGGCTTACGCCGACGTTGAAATAAAAGAAAACTTGCGACAATGAATGGGCGGCATGATACCCCTGCCAAGGAAGATTCGACAAAATACGTCTATTTTGAGTACTCAATGACTATATTCCCCCAAACTTTGGGACACATGTGTGACAGATTGACCATTTTGGGGTTTGTAGCCGTCGGGCAGTTGTATAACGGTGTTTTGCCGCGAGGCGGCGGGATGATTTTTACCAAAAAAAACGCCAAAAAACGGTTAAAATAAAGAAGCGGGAGATTTTTTCTTGACTTAACTCGAACTATCGGTTAATCTGAGGACACAAGCCATGAAAGACCGTCGAATCGTAATCACCGGTATGGGTGCTATTTCTCCTCTGGGCAATACGGCCGCAGAGACGTGGGCTGCCATGAAAGAAGGCCGCTCCGGCATCGCTACAATAGAGAATATAGACACGACCCCCTTCCCTGTACACTTTGCGGGCGAAGTTAAGAACTTTGACCCCTCCCCCTACTTTAAGAAAGACCCGAAAGCCGTGCGCCGTTGCGACCGCTTTGAGCTGCTGGCCATGGCGGCAGGTACCATGGCTATGGAAGACGCCGGGTTGGACCCCGAGAAGCTGGACAAAAACCGCGTGGGCGTGATGATTGGCTCCGGTATCGGCGGTTTGGGTATTCACAGCTCTAACTGTGAGGTTATGGTAACCAGTGGCCCGCGCCGTGTTTCCCCCTTCTGCATTCCGTACATGATCACTAACATGGCCTCCGGTATGCTGAGTATGGAGTACGGTTTCGGCGGCCCCAACATGAGCATCTCCACCGCTTGCGCTACCTCTAACCACTGCATTGGCGAGGCTTGGCGCATCATGAAGTTCGGTGATGCGGATGTGATGATTTGCGGTGGCGCAGAGGCCTCCGTACTGCCCATTGGTATTGCCGGCTTTGCCAACATGAAGGCACTTTCCACCCGCAATGATGACCCTGCCACCGCCTCTCGCCCGTACGATGTTGACCGTGATGGCTTTGTCATGAGTGAAGGTGCCGGTGTCATGGTGCTGGAGACCCTGGAGCACGCTCAAGCCCGTGGTGCCCGCATCCTGGCAGAGCTTGTGGGCTATGGCTTGAGCGCAGACGCCTACCACCTTACCTCCCCCATGCCCGATGGAGAGGGCGCCAGCCGCTGCATGCAGATGGCTTTGGAGCACGCCGGGCTCAAGCCTGAGGAGGTAGACTACATCAACACGCACGGCACCTCCACCCCGCTGGGTGACATTTGCGAGACCAAGGCCATTAAGCGTACCTTCGGCGATTACTCCACCAACGGTTTGGTGGTAAGCTCCACCAAGTCCATGACCGGTCACTTGCTGGGTGCTGCCGGTGGTATTGAGCTGCTGGCCTGCGTGATGGCTATTCAGGATAACTTTGTTCCCCCCACCATCAACGTATTCCACCAAGACCCCGAGTGCGACTTGGATGTATGCCCCAACGTGGGCCGCTCCATGAAGGTGGATGTTGCACTGAGCAATTCCTTCGGCTTCGGCGGCCACAACGCCTCGCTCATCGTGAAGCGTTTTGCTGAGTAATTTTCCCCATAAAGGAAGAATAGCGAACCTTTAACACCGCGCGGCGGACGGGCAATAAACCCACCGCCGCGCGCTCCTGTTCCTGTTACAAACCTGCCCCGAGCCCCTTTAGCATGAAAGCAAAAGCCATCTTTAAACGCATTATCGGCTATTGCCGCACCACAAGGCAACAGCACCCGCTGGATCAGGGGGATATGCTGTGGCTGCGTTGGGTGGTGCTGAGTATCAGTGTTTTATTTTGCCTTGCTCTTTTGATGGCTTGTGGCGCCTTGGCGGCGGTGGACCAATGGCACACAGGGCTGTTGCAGGGTGTGCCTTTCCATTTATCTGCCAACGGTGCAGCTGCGGGCAGCATACTGAGCCCTGTGCTTACCTTTGCTTGCTGCATACCCCTTACATTGTACTGGGCTGCTGTGATGATGCACCAAAACAGCCTGCGCCACCGTACAGAGCTCACCGCTGCCGCCTTGCTCACATTGGCGTTTCCCGGTTTGCTGTGCGTGCTGTGGGATAGCGTGTTGCATACCTCTGCGCTGCTTTGCTGTGTTCTTGTTACGTGGTTTTTAGTTATTTGTATACCTTTTTTCGGTAAAAAACGCGCATGAAAGCTCAAGATTACCCACCGCCCGTGCTGGAGCTCATTGCCCGCCTGAAACGCATGCCGGGTATCGGTACGCGCGGGGCAGAGCGTTTTGCCCTCTGGTTTTTGCAGCACGGGCGTAGCGATGCCCGCGCCTTGGCCACAGCCCTGCAAAATGCCGCAGATACCGTGGGCAACTGCCCGCAGTGCGGGTTCTTCTCTGTCAATGGCGAGCTTTGCACCGCGTGTCAGGACCCGCTGAGAGATGCCGCCCTCTATTGCGTGGTGGAGCAACCCACCGATGTTCTGCCCATTGAGCGCAGCGGCTCCTTCCGCGGGCTCTACCACTGCTTGGGCGGCAAAATCTCAGCTCTCGATGGTATCATGCCCGAGGATTTGAGCATAGACCGTCTGCTGGAGCGCGTGGCAGCCCACCCCGGTTGCGAGGTGATACTGGCCGTGGGTAGCGATGTAGATGGCGAGGCCACCGCCCTGTATTTGGCAGACAAGCTCAGCCGCCTCGACTGCCGCGTTACCCGCATTGCCCAAGGCCTGCCCGCCGGTGCCGGCCTAGGCCATGCAGATGCCATCACCCTCATGCGCGCACTCGAGGGGCGCAAAGAGGTTTAAAACATCTGCCCGATTCTTCTTCTCCCGCCGGCTTCATCACAGCTGAGCCCGCACTCAATAAAATGTCAAATTTGGGACCTCGAAAAACTCGCCAAAGTCAATTTGTAGGGGATACCCTGCGGACGAATGCCCGCCGAAATCAGAGCCCCGGCGGGGGCGATATATGGTAGCCCGGCGGTGGAGCCGCGTCAGCGGCGGAACCCCGGGGAAACGGACAAACAAACTGGAACCCCGGTTGAGGGGTGACATAATGCGTGGCTTAAATATGGGGCAAAATACATATAACGTCTAAATTCAATGCACAACATTATGCCACCCCTGCGGGGTTCGTATTTATTTTTGCATATTTCCCGGGGTTCCGCCGCTGGCGCGGCTCCACGCCCGGGCTATTTTATGGCGCCCCTCAACGGGGCTCAATAGTTTGGCTCGCTTACGCTCGCAAAATTCAAAATAAATGGATTAAACCGAGTTTTTAGAGTCCCCAAATTGCAAACTTGCCGTGAAAAATGTGTTGGCTGAACACAATTCTCCCGTGAAAAATGTGTGAGGTATACACATTTCTCCCGTGAAAAATGTGGTTATTGCTTGAGTTTGGTAAAACATTTTACGAAAAGATTGCCTACATACGTTTTGACCGAGCCCCCCGCATGAAGGAATCCTTTGAGCAGGATTACGATATGCAGAGACTGCTGACAAGTATAGAACTTCATACCAATTGTAGGCTTGATAATGAGGAAACATTACTGATATTGGATGAAATTCAGGAATGCCCGGCTGCTATAACCTCTCTCAAATATTTTTGCGAGGATTTACCTCACATGCATGTGGTTGCGCCAGTTTGCTCTGAGAACCGGATAAATGGTAATTTGTGGGGCGAACTGTATACCGAGCAGACTTTTATAAGTAAAAAGAGTCCGACGGCTCGCGTTGCCGGAGTAAATCGGCTGTGTTTGCGTTCGTAGGTTATCCAACAGTTTTTTTTATTGCATTCAACAACCCTTATGTTATACTGGCGAGGTTGAAGTAACCCTTTTTATCACTCATGAGGCTGCACCCCTTTACAACCACCGTTTTGTCATGCTTGCCGCTCATCTGCCCTGCGCAGGAAAATGCACAGCAAGATATCATTCCCTATGTCAGTCGTATCGACGTTTGGGCTGAGGACTCCGTGCTTGAATTGCGGGTCGGCTCGGTCTCTAATAACAAGCTTTATTTATGCGAGGTAGAGGATTTAGTTATCAGCGACTCCAAGGGTAATGTGCTCACCGCCTTTCTTGATCAGTATTTAGATGCCCATATATACGAGCTCGTCCCCGACCATTCACTCGGTATCCGATTGTTTATTAAGGATCGTATTCGGGGCGCCCGCATCAGCGTTAGCGGAACCCTTGTAATGGAGTCCGTGCCTGCACAAAATCTTGCTACCGTCTATATACCCTTGCAGTTGGATGCCCCCGCCACGCACCGTGTGGGTGAACAAGAGCTCTATATCAGAGGGGAAGAACGTCTTCCGCGTCAGGAGGGTGCCCGCTTGTACAACTCCATCCGCATTGCTGCCAAGTCAGATTCAACATCTCGCATTCAACAGTTGCGCTGGTGGAAAAAAGGCAGCAGTGCTGCTGATGTAGCAGAGGAAATCAACTGCCACCTGGTTTCCCTCAGCCATGGCTCGGATAAGATGGAAAACACGCTCGCGACAGAAGAGCCCGTCAATACTTGCACACTGGAGGTAAAGTATTGGCCTAAAGGCGAAACAGTCCGTGTACCTTTCCACTTCAATGTTTCCCTTAACAAGGCCGAGTCCGTTCAACCCTAACCCACACTTTATCTGCATGAAAAAAGCCATACTTCTTTCTCTGCTCAGCCTGCAACTTATGGCTGCACCCGCCCCGGAAATCGAGTTTGAATCCCTCCGTGTTTCCTATCCGACGCCACAGGCCCTGCGAGATGAATCAATCTTCATCTCCAGTCCGCTCTGCATCGGTTTAAGCGTGCAAGGTGTTGATGTTTCAAGAAAAACCAGGCAAGAGATTTATATAGAAGACTTACAACTGACGGATTCTCGCGGCAACGACTTGCAACCCTTATTTGAGAGCGACGATGTTTACGATAATGAATTAACTATCTATGCCAAACAATATCCGCAGGGTATCGGCATTAATCTCAGTGGCACGGTATATCTTTACCGGTGGGAGAAAACAACCCTACTGCCCCCTCTGCAGCCGGACTGGGAAAAGGGCTGCACCTTCACCCAAAATGGCATGCAAATACGTTGCTCCGCCGACACCGGCCACCTCTACCTGAACGAGCAGTTTATTCCTACCCCTTCATACCGAGTTGAAATCACAGCCCCGCAAGACAACTTGAGCCCCGTGCAAGAGGTCACCCCCCTCCGAGAAGACGGCACACCGTTCAAAGATGGTGAATACGTGGTTGATTCGGACGCCAAACACGGCACCTACTGTTTCCGGCTCATTTCTGCAACACCGCCGGCCCGCATTCAACTCACTGTGGCAGCAGATGCCGAGCACTACCGTATCCCCCTCCGTATGCGTTTGGGGCTCCCCGGGCGTCTTAACCTGCCTGCCCCCGGTAAACGTTGATGGTGCACATAGCATCCGCCCCCTCGATATTCAGCGAAAATCCGAATTTAAACCACTGTATCACTTTTTACTTGCAGAACGTGTGATAACAAGCTATAATACGCGCGTGCAATACGTACCCCGTGTACGCGTTATTAACCGATAAAACAAAATAAGTACCATGCCTGTACCTACACAAGAACAGTACATCAAGATGCTTGATACGGCCAAGGAGCAAGGCTATGCCTACCCGGCCATCAACGTGACCACCATCGAGGTCATCAACGGCGCCCTCAAGGCTTTCGCCGAGGCTAAGTCCGACGGCATCATCCAGATTTCTCTGGGCGGTGGCCAGTTCGCTTCCGGCACTGCCGTGAAGAGCTCTGCCATCGGCGCCATCGTATTGGCTGAGGCCGTGCATCGCCTTGCAGAGGAGTACAACGTATTCGTTGCTCTGCACACCGACCACTGCCAGGCCGACAAGGTTGACAGCTTCCTGCGCCCCCTGCTTGCCGAGAGCAAGAAGCGCATCGCCGAGGGCAAAGGCCCCCTGTTCAACTCCCACATGCTCGACGCCTCCGCCCTGCCCATGGCTCAGAACTTGGAGCTCTCCAAGCAGCTGCTTGCCGAGTGTGCAGAGCTGGGTATCGTTCTCGAGATCGAGATCGGTGTTGTAGGTGGTGAGGAAGACGGCGTTGACACCTCCGGTGCTCCCAAGGAGAAGCTTTACACCTCCCCCGAGGATATGCTTCAAACCTACGAGACTCTTAACGGCGTAGGCGAGTTCATGCTTGCCGCTACCTTCGGCAACGTACACGGCGTGTACAAGCCGGGTGCCGTGAAGCTCATGCCCACCATCCTTCGCGACGGTCAGGCCGTTGTTAAGGAGAAGCACGGTCAGGATATGCGCCTCGTATTCCACGGCGGCTCCGGTTCCGACCTCTGCGACATCCGCGAGGCTATCTCCTACGGTGTTGTTAAGATGAACATCGACACCGACACCCAGTACGCCTTCTCCAAGCCCATCGTCATGCACATGTGCCAGAACATCGACGGCATGCTTAAGATTGACGGTGAGGTGGGTAACAAGAAGGTATACGACCCCCGCTCCTACCTCAAGAAGGGTGAGCAGGGTATCTGCGAGCGCCTTCAGGTTGCTGCCGATGACCTTCTGTCCAAGGGCAAGACCCTCTTCGGCCAGATCTGATCATCGCCCATCACGCATTTGATTCTATCGGCAAGCTCCCCCCCCCACGGGAGCTTGCCTTTTTAGCATGATTTTGCGGTTCTTGAAGCGCGAAAAAAACTTAAAACTTGACAGCTCAAAGGTTGGAGCGTATAATGCGCGCTCTTGACCGTGAGCAATAAAGTAAAAACAGAGAATTGGAGCAGTAATTTAGGCGTGGTGCTGGCCGTGGCGGGCAGTGCCATAGGCTTTGGTAATTTCTTGCGTTTCCCCGGGTTGGCGGCTCAATATGGGGGCGGCGCCTTCATGATAGCCTATTTTTGTGCCTTTTTGCTGATGGGTATCCCCCTCAGCTGGGTAGAATGGAGCATAGGCCGCAAAGGCGGCAGATTAAACGGGCACAGCGCGGCATCCATCTTTTATTTGATCTCCCGCTCGCGGTATTGGAAGTATCTGGGCTTGGCGGGTGTGGTGATACCGCTGTGCATTGCCATGTATTACATCGCCCTGGAGGGCTGGACCCTGGGCTATGCCTGGCACACGGCCGTGGGTGATTTGAACTTCAACAGCTCGGCAGAGTACGGCGAGTTTTTCGGCAACTTTACCGGGGCTAAAGAAGATGGTGCCGTATTTTTCAGTGGAGAAAGCACCTTGCTTATCTTCTTTATCATTGCACTGCTGGCCAATTTTTACCTGCTGTACAGGGGTGTCAGCAAGGGTATAGAGTGGTTCAGCAAGGTGAGCATGCCTATATTGCTGCTCACGGCCATCATTGTGCTGGTGAGGGTATTGACCATGGGCACCCCCGATGAAACATACCCCAACCGCAACGTCAACCAAGGCTTGGGCTACATGTGGAACCCCGATAAAGTGGTGCTGGTAGATACCACGAACATTAACGCCAACACCGGGCAACCGCAAGTGCTTGATATGGTGCCCGCCGGCGCAACAGAAGCCGAGCAAACGGCACAGATAACCCGCTTGCAGCAGCAACACCCCAAGGCAGATATTCAACGCCGCGAAATCTCCCTGTGGGAGGGCTTGTGCAACCCCGAGCTGTGGATTGCTGCCGCCGGGCAGATATTCTACTCCCTTTCCATTGGCTACGGTATTGTTTGTACCTATGCCAGTTATGTGAAGCGAGGCAATGATATTGCGCTGGGCTCCCTTACCGCCAACTCTGCTAACGAGGTGGCAGAGGTAGGCCTGGCAGGCATGATGATTATACCCGCAGCGGTATCCCTGCTGGGGGTGGCAGCAGCGGCAGGTGCAGGCACATTCGGTTTGGGTTTCAACGTGTTACCCCAAGTATTCAACAGCATGCCGGGTGGCGCCTTCTTTGGCACTTTGTTCTTTGTCTTATTGTCCATCGGGGCCATTACGAGTGCTATCTCCATTCTGCAGCCGGCGGTGGCATTTGTGGAGGAGTTTTGGAGCCTGCGGCGCGTGCAGAGCGTATGCTTGGTGGCACTCATGCTGGTGGTGGGCACGTTGATTGTCATTTGGTATACGGGCAACGGCCTGTTGGCGTTGGATACGCTGGACTTTTGGGTGGGCACCATGAGCCTTTATATCAGCTCAGCGTTCTTCCTCTTTATGTTCCGCAACGTGTGGGGCACCCCTGCCGGCTTGGCAGAGCTGCGCAGCGGGGCAGCCATACCCATCGGCCGCAACATTGCCTTCCTTATCAACTGGGTAACACCCTGCATTATGGTTACCATCTTCGGCTCGTGGTTATACCAAAACCTCTTCATTAAACAGAGCAAGCACATAACCAATTTAATAGAGGGCAAGGCAGGGGCCATCTTCCCACTGGTATGGGTGGTATTAGTTACACTTTTCTTCTGTTTTATAGTCCGCACCTCTCGCCGCTTTAAGCATGGCGAAAATCTGGAAACGAAATACGACCGCGAACCTTTCTCATAAACATACCGTGGCAGAACAAAAAAAATCTGAGAGCTGGAATAGTAACCTCGGCGTCATGCTGGCCGTGGCCGGCAGTGCCGTTGGGTTCGGTAACTTTTTACGCTTTCCCGGTCTGGCAGCACAGTTCGGGGGCGGTGCCTTCATGATTGCGTACTTTATCGGCTTCTTGCTACTGGGCATTCCCATTAGCTGGGTAGAGTGGAGCATTGGCCGCCGTGGCGGCTCACTGGGCGGGCACAGCACGGCTGCCATCTTCTACCGCCTCTCCGGCTCTCGCGCTTGGAAGTATCTGGGCATAGCCGGTGTGTTGGCACCCTTGGCACTGTGCATGTATTACATCTACCTGGAGGCCTGGACCCTGGGCTATGCTTGGTACACCGCTACGGGAGAGCTCAGTTTCAGCAACGCGGCTCAATACGGTCAATTTTTTAACGACTATGTAGGCATTGCCGGCAATGGCAGCGTATTTAATGGGCAACAAAACACCCTAGTCTTTTTCGGTATAGTATTAATACTCAATTTTTACCTTATTTACCGCGGGGTCAGCAAGGGCATAGAGTGGTTTTGTAAATGGAGCATGCCGGTGCTCTTGCTTACCTGCATCATCATTTTGGTGAGAGTGTTGACCATGGGCACCCCCGACCCCGCCTACCCCCACCGTAACATTAATGAGGGCTTGGGCTACATGTGGAACCCCGATAAGGTGATGTTGGTGGATGCTGCCACCCATAAAACGCTTGATATGGTGCCTGCCGATGCCACGCCGGAGCAAAAAACGCAGCAAATTGCTGCCCTGCAAGCTGCCAACCCGGGCGTGCAGATAGAGGAAAAACACATCAGCCTTTGGCAGGGTTTGCTCAACCCCGATTTGTGGTTGGCAGCCGCCGGGCAGGTCTTCTTTTCGCTCTCCGTGGGCTTTGGCACCGTTTGTACCTATGCCAGCTACGTGCGCCGTCATAAAGATGTGGCACTGGGCTCCCTCACCGCCAATATGGCCAATGCTGCCACCGAAATCGGTTTAGCAGGGCTCATGATCATACCCGCAGCCGTGGGCTTTTTAGGGGTAGCCGCCGCAGCCACTACCAACGTGTTCGGGCTGGGGTTCAATACACTACCCCAAGTGTTTAACAGCATGCCCGGCGGACAATTTTTCGGCACGCTGTTCTTCTTTCTGCTGTTCATTGCCGCCATTACCAGTGCCATCTCCATGCTGCAGCCCGGTATTGCCTTTTTGGAGGAGTTTTGGGGGCTTAAACGCGTGCAGAGCATTACTCTGCTGGGCTTTATTTTGGTGTGCGGTACACTATTGGTTACCTGGTTTACGCAGGGCCTGCTGGCCATGGATACCATGGATTTTTGGTTCGGCAACCTCAGCCTATACCTCACCACCGGGCTCTACCTGTACCTCTTCTGTGTGGTATGGGGGCCACATAAAGGCTTGGCAGAGCTGCGGCACGGCTCAAGTATGCTGATACCGCGCCCGATTGCGTTTATTATCACTTGGGTTACCCCCTCATTCATGCTCATCATCTTTGTATCTTGGGCGTACAAGACACTCTTTGTTGAGTCCAATCAACACATTGCCAACCTCATCGCCATGAAACCCGGTGCCGTCTTCCCCTTGGTGTGGATTATGATGGTAGCCCTGTTCATGGCCTTTGTTATCCGCACCTCCCCCAGTTTCCATAAAACCCATAAACCAGATTAAAACATCATGACACTTGCCGGCATTATCACCATGGTTCTCTCTTGCGGTATCGCTTGGGGGCTCTTCATCATCTGCTGCGCTCGTTTGGTTAAGAGCGATAAGGAGGATAAACAGTAAGCCCCTACGCGTGGGTACATTGAGAGGTCTTCGCTCATGTTGACTGATATATTAGTATTTGTCGGGGATGAGCCTTTCATGTGAGCGAATGCGAACTATCATGCCTCGCTATCATGTAAAACTATCATGCGAGCCGTAGGTGAGCTATCATGCAAGGAGCATAGCGACGCGCAGTAAATAATCCTCCCCACTTCCACTGAGCCTGCGCAGCAGGCTCAATCTCACTGTTGCGCCTCGGCGCAACAATCTCACTTGAGCTTCCGCTCAAATCTCACTGCGGCGCATGCCGCAATCTCACTTCGCCCCGCATGGGGCGAACCATCAACGCCGTCAGGCGTTCTT
>JAFQEF010000134.1 GCA_017399165.1 Akkermansia sp. | reverse complement strand
TACCAAAGTATGCAAAACAAAAACGGCACATCTGACGATGCACCGTTTTTGTTTTGAGAGCGGATGATGGGATTCGAACCCACGACATCAACCTTGGCAAGGTTGCGCTCTACCACTGAGCTACATCCGCATGGATGATGGAGAGCGGATGATGGGATTCGAACCCACGACATCAACCTTGGCAAGGTTGCGCTCTACCACTGAGCTACATCCGCGTTGTTTTATGTGGTAAGTGTTTCGCCTTGGCGGCGAGGACGGGGACATTATACACGTTTGGAAGAAGGAGTCAAGCCCTTTTTTATGAAAAATGTAAGATTTTTTGTAATCGAAGCAAAAAATAGCAGGGCAATAAGCTGTGTATCAAGCAAAATGAGGTATAAAAAAAGTTTTGGCTTGCAAGGCGAGGTGTAGCTTGCTAAACTGCGGGCGTAGTTATGAAGTTTGTAGGTAATCACATCATCTTTTCCGCAGTGCTGAGTGTATTGATGCTCAGCTCTTGTGTGTTGCAGCGTCAATTTATATCCGAGGATGCAGCAGCGGTGCGTAGTTTGCGTTCTATGGGGCTGATAGACAAAGTGGAAGATGTGAATGCCAAGCGTTTGCCCAGTGGCGCAACGCTGTTGATAGATGCGGCGGAGAAGGGGAATGTGACATTGGTGGATACGCTGATTCAAGCGGGGGCAAATCCCGACGGTAAGGGGTATTCCATTAACGCCGTGCCGCTTACGCGAACGCAATCTGCAGCGGTGGTGCAATCTTTGATTAAGGCGGATGCAGATGTAAACCTTGCGGATGATACGGGCACAACCCCGTTGAACCGTGCATTGAGCACCAATAACAAAGCGGGTGTGGAACTGTTGCTTAAAGAGGGTGCCAGTGTAACGCCGGATGCTCCTGCGGATTCCCCCTTGTTGGTGGTGAGAGATGTTGCTACTGCCACGCGTTTGGTGGAGCTGGGGGCGGATGTAAACGGAGCCTCTGCCCGCGGTGTGACGCCGTTGATGCGTGCTGTTGCCAGAAATAATGAGGCGTTGGTGCGCTTTTATTTAGAGAAGGGGGCAGATGTAAAGGCGGCAGACGCTGCGGGTAATACGGCATTGCATGGGGCAAGGTCTGCGGCAGTGGTTAAGTTGTTGTGTGAGGCCGGGGCAGATCCTGCTGCTGTTAACGTTAAGGGCGAGACGGCTCTTTTTGATATTTTGCACACGCCTGCCACGGTGCAGGCTTTGGTGGGGGCCGGGGTGCCGCTCAATGTGATATCCACCGCATCCGGCATGACGGCTTTGTTGTCCATGCTGGCCGATGAACGTGAGGACGATGCCGCCATTTTATGCTTGATACGCGCCGGGGCAGATGTGCAGGTGCGTACCCCCAAGGGTGAAACTGCGTTGCAATTGGCGCAACAGCGCAAAACAAAACGCCGTGTGGCTATCATTCGGGCGCTGATTCAACGTGGAGCCAAGAGCTCGGCTCAATAACCACCCCTCTACTTTTTCTATGACGGCAAAAGCGGTTGCCAAAGTGGGAATAAAGGGGTAGAATATGCCGAGATAACCTTTTTATGACGATGAAACGTTTTATCCCGGTTTTGATAAGCTTGGTGCTGGCTGCCTGTTCTACACAGCAGCAGCAAAAGGATGTTACCCCCGATGTGCCGTTGACTCCTGAGGAGCAACCCACAACACCCGGCCAAACCGAGCCCCAAGTGAAACCTGTTGGCCCGGATAAGCCGTTTAAACCGTCTATGCCGGGTATGCGCGTATCCTCTGTCAGTGTGCCCGGTAAGTATGTTGCTATTACGTTTGATGACGGCCCCAGCTCATCCTTAACCCCGCAGGTGTTGGATATTTTGAAGCGCCATGGTGCCAGTGCCACGTTCTTTGTGTTGGGTGACAATGCATCCCGCAACCCGTCTATCTTGGCGCGTGCCGTTGCGGAGGGGCATGAGATTGGTAACCACACCTATTCTCATATCAAAATGACCTCTGCCTCTGCGGAGACCATCCGCTCCGAGATTTCTCGCACCGCCGCTGTGATTGAGTCTGCCACGGGGCGTAAAGCCAAGGTGATGCGCCCGCCGTATGGTGCAACCAATGCTAACATTGTCAGCAACATGTTTAATAACTACGGCATGCGCAGTATTTTGTGGAACATAGATACGCAGGATTGGCGTCACCCCGGTGTAGGGGTTGTGGTGCAGCGTGCCGTGGGGGGGGCAAAGCCCGGCTCTATTATTTTGTTGCATGATATTCACTCTTCTACCTTAGCTGCGGTGGAGGGGATTGTAACCGGTTTGCAAGCCCGTGGGTATAAGTTGGTGACGGTGTCTCAGTTAATAGAAATGGGCCGCCAAGCTGCCCAACAGCCTGCAGCCCCGGCAGCAGAGCCGACAACTCCTGCCGTGCCTACACTTGCGCCCGGTGCCGCAGGTGCTGCTACAATTAGCGGGACAGCCTCCTTGTAATGATTGATCTGCCTGAATCATGAAAAAATCCAACGTTGGTAAGGTTTATTTAGTAGGGGCGGGGCCGGGAGACCCTGCCTTGATGACACTCAAGGGGCGTATGCTGATAGAGCAGGCAGATTGCTTGGTCTATGATGCCTTGGCTAACCCGGCCATGCTTGCCTGGGCTACTGCCGCTTGTAAAAAGATTTATGTGGGTAAGCGTGCTAATCAGCACGCCATGCCACAACAAAAAATCAATGATCTGTTGGTGCAAGCCGCCACAGAGCATCAATGCGTGGTGCGTTTAAAGGGCGGGGACCCGTATGTGTTTGGCCGCGGTGCAGAGGAGGCAGAGGCCTTGCATGCTGCCGGGGTGCCGTTTGAAGTGGTGCCGGGTATCAGCTCTGCTATTGCCGGCCCGGCGTATGCCGGTATACCAGTGACCCACCGCGCCTGTTGCACGCAGTTTACCGTTTTTACCGCCCATGAGGATGCCAATAAGACGGAATCTACCTTGGATATTGCCGGTATTGCCGCCGCTAAGGGCACCAAAATAATGCTCATGGGCATGAGCCGTTTGCGCAGAACTTTGGAGGCCTTGATGGCAGCCGGGCAGGGGGGCGATGTGCCTGCCGCCGCTATTCAATGGGCTGCTACGGCTCGCCAGCGCAGTGTAACATCTAGCGTTGCCGGTTTGGCGGATGCCGTGGAGGCTGCCGGGCTTGGTGCGCCTGCCGTTGTGGTTATCGGGGATGTTGTAGCCTATGCAGATACGCTTGATTGGTACTCCCGCTTGCCGCTTTTCGGCAAGCGTGTAGTAGTGACTCGCACGCGTGAGCAAGCCGGCGAATTGTCCGCCGAGCTGGCAGCGTTGGGGGCAGATGTTATGGAGCTGCCCACCATCCGCATTGTGCCACCTACCGACAGAAAAGATTTTGCCGCCGCTGTGGTGGATTGTCCGCGTTATGACTGGTTGGTGTTCTCCAGCCCCAACGGCGTACGCAAGTTTTTTGAAGCTTTCTATGCCGTGTATGAGGATATACGCGAGATTGGCGGTGCCCGCATTGCCGCTGTGGGCCCCGGCACCGCTGCAGAGCTTAAAAAGCACGGCCTGATGGTAGATATCATGCCCCAAAAGGCCGTGGCCGAGGAGCTGGTGGCAGAGTTTGACCGCAAGGGCGATGAGTTTGGCGGTGTTGCCAATGTTACCATGCTTTGGGTACACAGTGAAAAGGGCAGAGATGTTGTTTACAAGGAGCTGATGAAACGCCAGGCCATTGTGGATGAATGTATAGCCTATAACACCGTGCCCGAGACAGAGGACCCCACCGGTGCCTGTGCCCGCTTGACGGATGAAGGGGCGGATGTGATTACCTTTACCAGCTCCAGTACGGTGAAAAACTTTATGGCCATGCAAATCCCGATTCCGCAAAATTGCAAGATTGCTTCCATTGGCCCGGTTACAACGGCCACGCTGCGCGAGTTCGGGCTGGAGCCCCATATCGTAAGCACCACGCACAATATACCGAGTTTGGTGCAAGCTATAGCAGATTATTTCCGTAAGTGATACAACGTGGTACAGCGATGCAAATGTATTGCCTGGGGTTAAACCACCGCACGTCTCCCTTGGCAATAAGAGAGAAATTTGCCGTAGCCAAACGGCACATGCAGCAAAGTAATGCGGAGATTGCCGCCTTGGCTGCCGTGCAGGAGTGCGTACTTCTCTCCACCTGCAACCGTACAGAGCTCTATTATTGGACGCACGATGCCCGGGCCGCGTATGCGGATATTATGGGCTATTTTCTCGGCACGGTAGTAGAAGAAACCGAGAAGAAACAATTATCTGCCTGTTTTTATTGCCATGAGGGGGAGGCAGCCCTGCGCCATTTGGCACGAGTTGCTGCCGGCATGGACTCTATGGTGATTGGTGAGACGGAGATTTTCGGCCAGTTAAAGGATGCATACAGAGAGGCTCAGGCTGCCGCCTCTACGGCGTTTTATGCTAACCGCACATTCCAGCGTATCTTTACCATTGGCAAAAAAGTGAGAACGGAAACCCGCATTACCAGCGGCCCTACCTCCATTGGTGCTGCAGCCGTGCAGTTGGCGGGGGACTCCCTGGGTGGCTTGAGTGGCGCGCAGGTGCTTATTGTGGGCGCGGGAGACATTGCGCGCAGTACGGCTCAAAGCTTGTGTTCCCGCGGTGCGGAGGGGATTTTTGTGGCTAATCGCTCATACGAACGCGCGGTAGATTTGGCACAAAAGGTAGGCGGCAAAGTGATTCGCTTTACCGAGTGGGTGCCCTATTTGGAGCAAATTGATATAGTTATTGTTTCGACAGCCTCCCCGGTGTATGTGGTGGTGCCATCTGTGCTTCAACAGGCGCAGGATGCAAGAAAGGGCCGCCCCTTGTTCCTGATTGACTTATCCGTACCCAGAAACATTGACCCCGCCTGTGGCCTGTTGCCGGATATTTACTTGTATGATACGGATACCCTGCAACGCATTGCCGAAAATTCTCACCACGCTCGCCGTGGGGAAATTGAGCGGGCTGAGCAGCTGATAGATGCTTGGGTGCATGAAAATTCCGCAGATTTGTTGACCCCTCGTATGCATTTTGACGAAAAATTAGAAAAAAATTAGAATTTTTTGAACAAAAAACAGTTCGGGGATGTCTATTCTAATGTAGTTTTTAAATGGCGCAGTATGAGTAACAAAAAAACAAGTGGCACAAATCTTACCGAGGATGACATTATCAACCTGTTGGTTGAATTGAGAATGGAGCCGCATCCCGAGGCTAATTTTGAGGATAGATTTGTTCACGATTTTAAGGAGAGAGTTGCTACATACGCTGTAACGCGTCCTGCCCGTAAGGTGCTTTGGGAGCATATTTTGTTGCGCTTAACAGGTATCGGTAAATTGAAATGGGCCTGCGGTGCTACTACTTTGGGTGTGGGGGTGCTGGCTGTTGGGTTCCTCTCCTGGCCTGGTGACGATGCCGCAGAGCAGCAACGTGTAGCGCCCGCTATCGGCTCTGCAAGAGTTGTTTCCCGAACGGCGCCGATAGTTGACCCACGAGATGTTATTGTGAGTTCGTCTCTGGAGCTGGAGTCTGCTACGTGTATTGTGCCGGCTCAAGTGAATCCGGTGTTTGGGGCTAATCATTCATACTCCTCACTTGAGAATATGAACCACGGTTTTGCCCCTATCATCAACACCCAAGCTCCTAAGAAAGCGTCGCAACATATAACGCTGCCGGTTATAGACTCCGGTGCTACGGTGGTGCCGTCGATGTTCTGATATCACGTTCCGATTTCAATGAAAAAGCATGAGGTTTTTGCCCCGTGCTTTTTCTGTTTTTGGGTGGTAAGATATTTGATGCCATCCTGATTGCAAAATAATGATAAAAAACGCGGGAATGAATGATTCCGTTCTTGATTATGAACTCTATTTGTGCTATATAATTGCACGTGGAAAAAGAATGTACGAGATGCCATAAAATGTTCCGGGCTTCAACAGAAAGCCAGGATGTGTGTCCAACCTGTTTAAATGATGAGTTCGGCTCCGGTGTGGCCGCTACAGATTTCGGTCGGGAGGAGTTTATAAAAGAGAACAGTGCCGCCATGCGCAGGCAGCAAGCTCGTGCCACCAGATTAAGCAAGAATTTTCGTTCTGCAACGGCGTATAATTTAATCGGTATGCTCAGATGCGGGCTCGGTGTTATCTTGTTCATGATTTGTGTGCTGTTGTTCCTGATTTCTGATGGGGATGAGATGACCTTCCTCAATCAGCTGGAATACGAGTATCAACTTTGCATTTCATTGGGTACGGCATTGATATCAAGCCTGTTGTTACTGCCGTCCTTTACGCGTCATAAGATTGTTGTGGCGTCTTTCTGGGTGGTTATGTTGACCATGGGTGCTACAATGCCCTCCATGTGGCATTTTAAGGTGCCCCAGGTTACTGATTATGTGCCGGAGACAACAGAGGAGAATACTGTGGATGATGCAGCGTTGATGAACGGGCGCCACCTTACCGATGCCGATTTAGCCTACTTTAATGAGTTGAAGGAGTCTCGCTCTCGCGGTGTTCACTATTCTGTCTTTGTGCGTTGCGATTTAGTGAGTGAGGATGTAGCAGAGGGGATAATTGCTTTTGGCAGGATGGAGCAGCCTACGCGTAATCTTATCCGCGCTTCACTCTCTCGCTTAATGCGTGGGGCTAAGGTTGAGATTAACAATAGTGCAGACGGCAGCGGTGTTATCTTCACCTTGGTCAATGTGCCGGATGAAAGAAAAAATATTACCTCTATTTTGAATCGCTACGGGCGAGTATATTACAGCGAACCTGCGGAAGGTATCTATGAGCTGTTGCTTGAACCCGATAAGGTTAAAATTGGTGACGGCTACGATGCTACTATCATGTTAGACCCCCTGCATCCGTCTTTTGCGGAGCTGAATATGAGAGCCCTGCGTAGTTTGGATGCTGAAATTGTACGCGCTGCTGCTACTCGCTTGGCGGATGGTAATGTGAACCGTTTGAGAAATGACATTGCGGTTCGTATCGTGGAAACTTTGCAACAACCTTGGGAGTCTGAGGCGGACACCTATAATGCACTGGTGGAGGCTTTGGTGGTGTATGCCCCACAGGGAATGCCCCATGTTGCGGATATTCTTTGGAAGTATTTTCAAAATAACATTCGTGCCCGACGTGGCGTTTCTCAACGAGTTTCCATTCGTTTGGCTCAAGAGGCCCCGGATAAAATGAAAAACCCCGTGCTTAAGTTATGGCAATCTAACCCGGCGGCGTGGAATGATGTGGCTGGTGTGCTTGTGGAGCACATGGAGCCGTACATGATTGATCAGCTGACCAAGAGAGACGTGAGTGTCAAGGATTTGACCCACATCATGAACTATTTGCAATCGTATGGAACGAGCAAATCTTTGCCGGCCCTTGAGCCGTATGTGGAGCATGGCGATAAAGCTATTACCCGTAAAGCCTCCAATACGATAGACGCTATCAAAGGAAGAGGAAAATAATATCATTTTAACAAGCATAGACTACGTTTTAATTCGCTATGAGTCAGAATCTTGTAAAACTTTTAGTTGGCGTATTTGCCTCCATGATGCTCGGCTATTTGCTGAGGCCCTGTTATAATATGATACGCCCCGCCGCTGTCGCGGTGGATTCCGTGCCTGCATCGGTAGAAACGCCGGTGGAGCAGGTAGGGCAAGACGAAATGGATATTCTGACAGATGCGGATGAACAGACCCCGGTGGTGGTACATACCGGTGAGGTGCGTGATAACGTATCTGTTGCAGAATTGGATGATGAGGATGGCCTCGGCTCAGATGATGATTTTGAGGACTTTGATGACGATTCTGACGCGGATGATGACAACGGTGAGGATTGGACTGTGGCTCGAGACAATGACTCATTTGTACCGCAAAAAAAGGATCCTCCCGCACTCAAAACTATACGAGAGGCCAATGTTGAGGTGGATCCTAAGGAAGAGGTGGTGCCCGTTGCTTGTAACAAAGCACGCAACCGTGCATACAAACGCATGGCCGATAATTTGGCGGACAAGTACGTGCGTGCGGATAAAAAACGCAAGGATGGTGTGGGTTACTCCGACAAGAAGTTTACAGCGGAGCAGTGGAAACGCCCGGATGTCATTTACCGTGACCTGCTCACCAAAACCGTGCCGGACCTCGCCCGCCAGAAAAAGCTTTGGACGGCCTTGGAATCCCCCGAGAAACAATTGGATTTAGCCCGCCTTACCCTGATTCGCAAGGTAGGTTATGAGGGCTTGGCTAAGGTGGCGGAGACAAAGATGGGGCTCCCCATGTTGGTTGCTCTTACCTCAGACTTGGATTGGATGCAGGGGTTATTGTACTCCGGCCCGACAGATAAGTTGGGTAAAGCCTTGCTCTACTTGTCTGCCATTTATGAGAAATACGTAGAGCAAATGGCATCCCCGCATACCCGCCGTATTGCAACGACCACGGCACTGGAGTTTGCGCGCGAGGGGTGGTCCGAGCAGGAAATGATGGCACGCTTTGAATACTACCATAAGAGTTTTGAAGAAGGTAAGCTCAATTATATATTCAGTACCTTAGGGTATTGGGATACCCGTATAGTAACCGGGTGCAAGGAGCCCGAGGGGTGGGGTAGTGTGCGCTCTCTCACTTGGCAGAGAGACAATGTGCGTTTGCCGGCAGAAGGTTATTTGGGTGCGTGCAACCAGTTGGTGTATCGCTTGCGCAATGTGGCTGGTGACTCCGTGTTCTCCGGGGATTATCTGGGGCCCATTCTTAAGCACACCAACAATACAACTGCTTGGGCTCACAGAGAAATTGGTGGCGTGTGCGGTGCTTGCTCTCACTATGGAGCATACGGTGCTTTGGCTGCCGGTATACCGGCCATGACCATGGGCGAGCCCGGTCACTGCGCATACACCGTACGCATCGGTAATGATTGGCAGAAGAGCTATTCCATCTACTGGCAACACTCCATGCACAAGACTTTCTATGGCTTGTATGATTGGGATTTCCTGATTTTGACGCAGGATTTTTATTCTGACAAGCATCATCAACTCATTTCAGACCAATTATTGGCAGCTGCAGAGTTGTTTGCCTCCCGTAAAATGATGAAATCAGCCTTCAATTGCTATGATGCAGCGTTAGCTGCGCACCCGCTGAATTGGCAGGCATACCGCTCATATGCCGGGTATCTTAAGCAGAAAGCAGCAGACAACAAAGAGCGTTGGAAAGAGTTGCATGATAAAGTGGTTGCCAATATGGCCGTTAAGTTCCATAATGCCGCAGCAACCTATTTATGTAACTATGTGTACCCGAATCTGCTGCCCATGATTCCCGAGAAGAATGTACGTAACAAAATGTATGCAGCGTTCTTTAAACAATGTGCAACTTTTGGCACAAATCGTTGGGATATAGCCCCCCTGCTGACGGCGCAGATAGAGGGATGCACCAACACTAAAGAAAAGCTTGCCTACATGAAAGAAGCCCTTAAAACATTGATGGGTAAGCCGGACTATGCAGGGGCTGTGCTCACTTGGGGCTTGGATTATATCAGCAAGCTGCCTAAATCTGATAAGGATGCGGCAAAACTGCATAAATCATTCAGTGATATGATTGTGCGTGCCATGGGGCGTGCCAAGGCCGATAAGAAGAGTGCCGACACCACTTGGGCTGCCCTGAGCGAAGCCATTTATGCCGCCGCTACAAATGGGGATAAACTCACGTTCCAAGCTATCGGTAAGTTGGCATACCGCAAGTGCCGCAAAAACTTCCCCAAACAAAAAATGCGCTTCCGTTCATTCCCGGGGCGTGTGGTTTCTGCTAAAGGCCTCATTCGTACGGCTACAACCATAGATCCCGGGCAGATGTCTCAGTGCTGTATGCATTGGGCGGTATTACAGAAACATGGTGGTAATATCCCCGCTAAGTTTGAGGGTAGTGCCGGTATGACGGTAGAGCTGGAGTCTCCCAGCCTGCTTAATGGGGTTGTTTGTGTGTTTAATGAAAATGTAAAGAATGACCGAGACTTTAAGCTGGAGATTTCTTCTGATGGTCAGAACTGGGAATCTACGGATGCCGTGCCGGTTATAGCCGGTAACATGGTGCGTGTAGATGTGCGTAAAGAAAAATTAACAACCGGATTTGTTCGCCTTTTGAGGGATGGAGACAAGTGGGAGTCTACCGTTATCGGCTTTTATGTATACGGTCGACCTGCAAGAGGTGCTAAAAAATAAAACATACAACATGTTATGAAATATCTTTTCCTTTTATTAAGTGTATTAACAGCCGTGTTGCCGGCATATGCAGCAACGGCTCGTTCTTTTGATGATGCTCTGCGTAAAGCCGGGGGGCGTAAGCCTATTGTGCTTTTTTGCTATGGAGCCAATTATGATAAGGTAAGTGAGGCGGCGTATGAAACATTTATCCGTAAACGCGGTATCGCCAATGCGGTGCGTTTCTCCGTCTTCTTGGAGGTTCCCGTCTATCAAATGCCCAACGAAAAAGAAAAAAAGGAGTGGCAGAAGGTAATGGGTAAGCATTCTTTACCGGGGGGGATATGGAGTTATCCCTGTTTAGCCGTGCTTGACGGCTCCGGTTCATTACGTGGTGTTGTGCAAAGTGCAGAGGAAATGAAAAACCCTGAGACCGCAGCTGCTGCGCTGGAAAAATTATTGGTGGCGTTCGATGCTCAGGAGGATTTACTTAAGAAAGCCGTCAGAGCATCCGGCAGCAAGCGTTTGTCGTTGTTATCTCAAGCTGCTGATGAGCAGGCAATTTTGCCGGGGTCTGTAAGTGGGGGTACTCCATTTGACCCCATTACCGTTGTAGAGGCCTTGCAACCCATGTCTCATGAAGAAGCCAACAACTATGTGCGCCAGCTCATAGCCTCCGGCTATTACAGCCGCCGCCAGCGCCAGGAAATTATGGCGGCTTATGCGGGGCATGTCCGCCGCAATGGCGGCTCCGCCAACCGCTTGCGTGCCATTTATACCGAGATGCGCAACATTGACCCCACCTCAATATACGGCGCTTATGCAGAGGGAGCCATAGAGCTTTGGGTAGTGCCCAAAGAGGAGGACCCCTCTCTTGATAAACCTTATAAAACATTGGCGCAGCGTCAAGCTGAGGAAAAAGCTAAAAAAGAAAGCGGCGGCAGTGCGCCTACCGGTTCAAGCGATGATGAAGGGTGGACCCCCATGGGCAGCAGCAAAAAGCCCGGTGCCGACACTAAGCAGACCGACGGCCCTATGGGGAGCACGAAAAAATGATAATGTGTACCTTTTGAGGCGGTAGTGTCACGAAAAAGGCTTGAATATACGGGGGCAACAGGCTAAACTGTTGCTCCCTTTTTGTGACAGAGTTATGACCGGATTGTTGATATTTATACTGTGTGCATTATTGCTGGTAGGCGGTTATATGGTGTATGGCCGTTTGGCGGAGAAAATATACGGGCTGAACCGCAACATGGAGATGCCGTGTGATAAATTGGCGGATGGTGTGGACTACGTGTGCATGCCTACTTGGCGGGTGTTCATGATTCAGCTATTGAATATAGCGGGGCTGGGGCCGGTGTTCGGGGCGTTGGCCGGCTGTTTATTCGGCCCGGTGTGTTTGTTATGGATTGTGCTGGGTTGCATATTGGCCGGGGCTGTGCATGATTTTATGGCAGCCATGGCATCTGCCGAGCGCAATGGAGAAAACCTGCCGGAGTTTATCGGGCAACAGTTGGGCAAAACTGCTTTGCTGATTATGCGTGGTCTTTGTATTTTGCTCATGCTGCTGGTGGGTGTGGTGTTTACCTCCGGGCCGGCAGGTATGTTGCACGGTATGGTAGAGTCTGTCTCCGTGGTATGGTGGTGTGCCATTATCATGTTATATTACTTTTTGGCTACGGTATTGCCTATCAATGTTATCATTGGTAAAATTTACCCGTTGTTCGGCTTTTTGTTCCTTTTTATGGCTATTGGCTTGGCCGTGGCATTGCCTTGCAGTGGGTATGAGATATTACCAAATACAGATTTTCTGACCAACGTGCACCCCAAGGGGCTTTCTGCTTGGCCTATGCTTTTTGTAACAATTGCATGCGGGGCTATCTCCGGGTTTCATGCCACGCAAAGTCCCATGATGGTACGTTGCCTGGGGAGCGCAAAAAACATGCGCCCTGTATTCTACGGTGCCATGATTACGGAGGGCTTGGTGTCTCTCATCTGGGCGGTGGTCGGCATGTCTTTGCGGGATGTCATCGGGCTGGATTCCATTACCCCGGCCGTAGCTGTTAACAAGGCCTGTTCCTTGTTACTTGGTCCGGTGGGGGCGGTGATTGCCGTATTGGGTGTGGTGGTGCTGCCTATTACCAGTGGAGATACCGCTATGCGTTGTTGCCGTTTGATGCTGGCAGATGTTCTGCACCTCAGTCAATCCTCCGTCCGCAATCGTCTTATATTGGCATTGCCTCTGTTTTTGTTGGTAATCATTATCGCTAATCTGGATTTTAGTATCATTTGGCGCTACTTCGGCTGGGCTAACCAAGCGTTGTCATGTTTCACCCTGTGGGCGCTGGCGGTGCTGCTCCGTAGCAAGGGGCGTTTTCATTGGGTGGTCAGCCTGCCTGCGTTCTTTATGACGAACGTGTGTATATGCTTCCTCCTTTGCTCGCCGGATTGCCTGATTGCGCTGCCCGTGGGCATCTCCACCTATGTATCTGTGGCGGTTTCTTTGCTTTGTTTCATCTGTTTTATGTGCTATTGCAAGCCCGAGAGCAAAAAGTTACCCCATTAATCGGTACAGATAGCGGCGCAAACGCATTTGCACCTTGAAAACGCCTCCGTTTTCTGCTATCATTGTGGCGAAAAGATGGACAATCTTGATGAATACCAAACCCGCCGTAAAGCGGCTGAGGCGCGTCGCAGAAAAATCTGCGACGACCGTAAGGCTAACCCCGTGCGTAAGGGCAGTTGGTGGAAGCGTTTTTTGATACGCACCACCATTATCATGCTTATTCTTACTGCCGCGGGGGCTGTTTGTGCTTATGCCGGATTCAAGATTTTTACTGCAAAATATGAAAAATGGGCAGAGAAGTTTAATTTGGAGGACATCAATAACTTGGACCATCCTTGCATTATATACGACCGTAACGGCAAAGAGATAGGGCGTATATATGATGAAAATCGCAGCTATGTTACTTATGATAAGATAGCCCCCAGTATGATTGATGCTCTTGTAGCACAAGAGGATAAAACATTCTGGACCCATAAGGGCTACGACCCCGTGGGTATTCTGCGTGCCGCTAAAGAGGCTTTGGCTGCCGGTGGTGCAGCTAACCAAGGCGCCTCTACCATCACCCAGCAGCTTGCCCGTAATGCGTATGATTTGGAGCGCCGTGTGCAGGCCATGGGTGGCAGTCGCTACGAGCGTAAAATGGTGGAAATCTTCTTGGCCATGCGCATTGAGGAGAAATACTCCAAGCGCCAAATTATGGAGTTTTACCTCAACCGCATCTACTTTGGTTGCGGTTATTATGGCATACGCTCTGCCTCGCTGGGGTATTTCGGTAAAGAACCTGCAGATTTAACGGTGAGGGAGGCCGCCAGTATTGCCGCCCTTATCAAAAACCCCGAGAACTACAACCCCATTCGCAATCATGCGCTGAACAAAAAGTGGCGCAATGATGTGATAGACCGCATGCAGCGCTCCGATTATCTTACCTTGGAGGAGGCGGAGCGCCTTAAGCGTACGGAGTTGGTGCTCAACTCTCAGCCCATCCGCCGCCAGACCTCTCACCTGCATTCGCTGATTCAACAGCAGGCTATCAGTATTTTTAAAGACCCCGCCCGTGGTGAAGAGATTATCAAGAGCGCCGGTATCAAAATCTATACCACCATAGATAAGGATATGCAGGATGCCGCTATGGCATCCCTTGAAACTAAGCTTAAAGAGATTGAATCCCGCAGCGACTACTCCCACAAGCGCTTTTCTGACCCCGTGCCTGCGGATCAGCCCGCGGTGCATAACTATTTGGATGGTGCCGTCTACGCGGTGGAGAACAAAACCGGTGCAACCTTGGTGTATGTGGCGGGGCGCAGTTTCGAGCGTGCCAATTATGACTTTATTGAATCCGGGCGGCGCCCCATGGGTACATCCCTATTACCGTTCCTGTACATGTGCGCTTTTGATAACGGCTATACCCCGTGCTCCAGATTGGTGGATGACGCCTTGGATAACCGCTTGGCGGGTATTGGCGGTACAGAGGGTATCTTGGGAGAATGGGGGCTTGAAACGGCAAAAGGCCGTTATCGCGATTCCGTAACCATCCGTCAAGCCTTGGCGGAATCCAAAATTTCATCTGCTGCCCGCTTGGGGATTGCCCTGAGCTCCAACCCCAACGTGGGGTGTAAGCCTTTTATCAATACTTTGATAAAGGTGGGTATAACCCCACCCATGCGAAACCCCGGCAGCACAGAGGCCTGCCCGCAGTATTATCCGCGTGTTTACTTGGGTACGGAGCCCATGTCTCTCAAACAAATGGTAATGGCATATACCGTGTTCCCCAACTGCGGGCGCCGTGCCATTGCACCTTATATCATCACCAAGATAACCGACAGCAACGGCACTATTTTGTGGGAGCGTAAAGATAACCTTAAGGGCGAGATGCTCGCCGGGGCAACCCCTTGCTCGGCGTTCCGCATCCACTCCATTCTGAAGGATGCCATGAGCAGTGGTTCTGCCGTACGCGTGCGCACCTTCATGCCGGACTCCTTTAAAGGCGCGGTTAAAACCGGCACCAATTACGACTTTGCGGATACCACACTTTTTGCTTACGACTCCTCTATCACCTGTGGTGTTTGGGTGGGTTTCCTCAATGAGCATACGGCTATTTACCCCACGGCGTTTGCGTCGGATATTTGCTCCCCCATCATGGGCTCAGTCTTTCACGCGGCAGATGGCCGTTACCCCAATGAGGAGATTATGCCCCCGCCGGATACCGAGGCTGTGGAGATTTGTCGGGCATCCGGCATGCGCGCTACGGACCATTGTTATAAGAGCACCATTCGCGGTTGCAACTCCAGTTACGATATGCTGACCTACCGCGAGTATTTCCCCAAGGGTGATACCTCTCTGTCCACATGCTCTGTACACGGTGTGGGAAGCCCCACGTTGGGGGACTTCATTGAGTATGGCTCCGGCCACACTTCTTCTACCCGGGTTTTGCCGGTCATGCCGATTTTGCCGAAAGCCCCCGCCTTGAGCGGTGATGACCCGTATGGTTGCCAGACTACGCTTAACCCCCGTTATAAAAACGAGGAGGATATTGCTCAGGTGCAGGAGCAGGCGGTGGAGGAAGATACCCTGAGCGTTGAAAAAGCCACGGAAGAATCGGAGGCAGAGAAACGAGATGTCCTCATTCCGCTCACCCCCCCACGCCCGCTGCGTGTGCCGCCTATCTTACCACTCGAAATTTAAATACCGAATTTTACCATTATGTCCGCAGAAACTCTTACACTCGCTGCTACTCAAGAAAAAGCGTTTCGTATCAATATGGATAAACGCATCTACGGCACCTTTGCAGAGATTGGTGCCGGGCAGGAAACCGCCAACTGGTTTTTCCGCTCCTCCGGCGCAGCCGGCACGGTTGCCAAAACAATTTCTGCCTATGATATGACCGTGAGCGATACACTGTATGGACCCGTGCGTCGCTATGTGTCACAGGAACGCCTGGAGCAGATGATGGACTATGAGTACACCCAGCTCATGAACCGCTTGGGTGAAAAACGCGGGGCAGACACCTGCTTCTTTGCCTTTTGTAATACGGTTAAATGCAAGGGGTATCGGGATAACGGCCCGTGGTCTGCGTGGATTGGGGTGCGTTTTCAGCTGCGCCCGGAGGCACCGCCCAGCGATTTTGTAATGCATGTGCGCCTTTTGGTGCCGGATCACGATATCCAGATGCGCGTGCTGGGCATATTGGGTGTAAACTTGCTGCATGCCCTTTACTACAACCGCGACCACATGGATGAGTTTGTCAACAGCGTGGCGGATAACCTGGACCGCAGCATGTATGAGGTGGACTTCATGCGTTTCTCCGGGCACGGGTTCGGCATGTTTGACAACCGCTTGTTAGCGTTGGAGCTGGTCAGAAACGGCTTGTCGGAGGCCACCCTCTTCTGCCCGGATGGCTCCGTGGCTCAGCCTGCGGATTTTCTTTACAAACGCCCCATTGTCTTGATGCGTGGCAGTTTCTTGCCCCTCTGCAAGATTCACCTGGAGATGATGGACAGTGTGCGTGCCAAGTTTACGGAAAGTTTGCCGCCCGAGCAGCATGAAAAAGTGGTGGATATTTGTGAGATCTCCCTCTCTAACCTCTTGCGTGGTAAGGAGGTAGACTTGCTGGACTTTATTGACCGCGTGGATGCCTTAGCGGCTTTGGGCAAGACGGTGATGGTGACGGATATCACGCACTTCCACCGCATTTCCACCTTGCTGAATCAATATACCAAAGAGCCCGTAGCCATTGCGCTTTCCATTGGCCTGCTCAACGAGCTGTTTAAAGACAAATGGGCAGATATACCCGGTGGAATCCTGGCCAGCACGGGGCTGTGCTTTGTCAACAAGACCAGATTCTACGTCACCCCGTGGATTAACCGCAAAACCGGTGAGTTTGTAACAGCCGGCACCTATGTTGCCCCGGAGAAATACCAACACCTTTACAAGCACCTGCTTGAAAACGGTGATATCATCTCCGTGCCTTATTTCAATCAAAAATTGCTCTTCCGTACCCCGCGCGATATTGTGCACATGATTAATGATGGTGACGAGTGCTGGAAAGAGTATGTACCCCAAGAGGCATACCGCATGGCAGAGCACCTCAAAACGCTTGAACAATAATGGATTCTTCTGCATCATACCCCATTCTTGCCACCCGCATCGGCAAGTCCCCCCTCGTTTACCTCGATAACGCCGCCACCACGCAGAAACCTCAGGAGATTCTGCGCTGCGAGCTCGAGTATTACGAGAAAATTAACTCAAATATTCACCGAGGTGCGCATTACCTCAGCCGCATGGCAACGGAGTCTCATGAACAGGCCCGTGCTACCGTGGCCCAATTTTTACATGCCGCATCTGCCCGGGAAATCGTTTTCACCGCAGGTACCACCGCCGGTATTAATCTGGTAGCACAGGTGTTGGCACTTTCCTCCCTCTTTTGCGCGGGAGATGAAATTTTGGTGACGACAGATGCGCACCACTCCAACATTGTGCCGTGGCAAATGCTCTGCCAGCGCACGGGATCAGTCCTCAAACCTATTCCGCTTACACCGGAACTTACGTTTGATATGGAGGCTTACCTGCGTATGCTTTCACCGCGCACTCGCTTGGTAGCAGTGCCTTATATCTCTAATGCTTTGGGGGTTATTAACCCGGTTCCTCAAATCATTGATGCAGCCAAGCGCAATAATCCCGCTACAATGGTATTGGTGGATGGCGCACAAAGCACAGCCCACATGGCGGTAGATGTGCAGGCCCTCGGGTGTGATTTTTACGTGTTCTCAGGCCACAAGGTATATGCTCCCACCGGCTCGGGTATCTTGTGGGGCAAGGAGGCACTGCTCGCTCAGCTCCCGCCGTGGCAAGGTGGCGGTGAGATGATTAAAGAGGTATCCTTCTCCGGCACCACTTACAATGACTTGCCCTTTAAATACGAGGCCGGTACTCCCAATATATGCGGTAATATTGTGCTGGCAGAGGCTTTGCGCTATGTGATGGAGCAGGGGATTGCTGCCATAGATGCCCACGAGCAGGCTCTCACCCGCCGCATGTATGAGGGCTTGCAAGCCATCGGCGGTATAGATATCCTCGGCCCCAAAGAAAATCGCGGGGCTCTCATCTCAGTTGTTGTACCCGGGGTTCACCATTATGACCTCGGCACCCTGTTGGATCAAATGGGTATCGCCGTGCGCACCGGGCACCACTGCTGTCAGCCCCTTATGCAATACCTCGGCATTACCGGAACAACTCGTTACTCTTTTGCTCTTTACAACACGGCAGATGAAGTAGACCGCGCCCTTGCATGCACAGAGCGCGCCCTTAACATGCTCAGATAAATGATACACCACCACTACACACTATGATAGACCCCGCTAAATTACGTACTCTCCTTAAAGATTATCGTTCTGCTTACGAGGCTTCTCGGCAAGAACGCATCAAAGTAACACTGCAAGCATCTGGTGCTTTCCGCCTGGCGTGGGATGAATGGAGTCGCAATCCCTCCGACCGTAACGGATTGTTTCAATGCATCGATGCGCTGAAAATAGCAGTGGAGGTGTTCAGCGGTATTTATAATTATACCTATGTGTTTGGAGGTAAACGCGGGGGCTACAATTATGGTATGCTGGGGCTCATGTCTGAGGACTTGGAGGGTGAAGTTAAAGGCACGGGCGCTACCTTGGTACATGAAATGTTTGCCACCTTGTTTGAACCCGGTGATATTAAAAACCGTTATGTCAAATTTGCGGACAAGGCAGAGCAGCGAGTGGAGCGTATTCGCCTTGCGGGTAAACTTAAGGAGTCTGATGGGCACCTTCAGCAGATACATCCGGCTTCCGTTTATTGTTGGTTAAAATCCCCTGCCGACCACTACTATTTCTTCACAAATGAATATGTAAACCTGTGTGTTGCTGCCTTGGGAGCCCCCGCTCTCAGTGGGCGCCGAGCCAATTTCCTGGAAAGTGTTTATGCTTATATGCAGGAGCTCAAGACGGAGTTTCTCCGTGAGTGGCATGACAATGTGTCAGATGAAGAACTATCTGCGTTGGTATGTGATTTTGTGGATTACGTGGGCTCTACCGTCAGGGAGCAACGTCAACAACCCACCTCCGGATGCTGGTTACTTGTAGCGAATCCGAAACAGTGGTCGTTTGCCTCATTGGCCGAGGGTGAGGAGGTTTCTTATAGCCTTGTTAATGAAGAGGGCAAAAAACGACAGATTTTTAAGAATTTTATGGCGGCTCGCATAGGTGATAAAGTTGCTTGTTATGAGTCTTCCCCGGCGTGCTCCTTAGTGGCTTTTGCAGAGGTTTCTGCAGAACAGGATGGTACCTGTATTCGTTTCAAAAAAACGTGCAATCTGGAAACGCCCGTTCCTCTTGCGGATTTGAAAGCTCACGCCGTTCTTCGAGAGCGTTTTGAGCATATACAAGGTAGCTTGTTTGATTTGTCCCGTGAGCAATATGCCGCATTGGAGCGCATGACTCAGCCGGCAATGCGTTGGCAAGGCCCGCACAATCGTATCCTGTTCGGCGCACCCGGCACGGGTAAGAGCTATTTGCTCAATGAGGATGCCGTTGCCTATTTTGAGGAGTCTCGCATGGAGCGCGTTACCTTTCACCCCGAGTATACTTCATTTGACTTCATCGGCTCATACATGCCGACGGTTCAGGGGCGTGGAACGGCGCAGGAGCATATCACCTACAGCTTTGTGCCCGGCCCGTTTGCCAGAGTGCTGCGTAAGGCCCTGCTGCACCCGGAAACGCCTTATCTTTTGTTGATTGAAGAAATTAACCGCGCCAATGCAGCCTCGGTATTTGCTGATATTTTCCAGCTGTTGGATCGCGATAAAAAGGGGCAGAGCCTCTATTTTATCACTCCCACACCCCATCTTGCTGAGTATTTGGGTCTGGCGGAGGATGCTCCCTTACGCTTGCCCGATAACCTTTATTTGTGGGCATCCATGAACAGTGCGGATCAAGGCGTATTCCCCATGGATACGGCATTTAAACGCCGATGGAACTATGAGTATTGCGGTATAGATGATGCCAAGGATGCTCTGCTCAGTGTCGGCTATTGCGCTGCAGATTGGAATAAACTGCGCAACCACGTCAACAAGCTGCTCCAGCATGCCGGTGTGAATGAGGATAAGCAAATGGGCCCCTTTTTCCTCTCTGCCGTTGAGTTGGAAACCGTGGATTCTTTCTTATCTGCCGTAAAGAGTAAAGTACTCATGTACTTATATGAGGATGCTGCCCGCCACAAGAGAGCTGCTGTATTCAAAAAATCAAAAGCTCGTTATTCCGAGCTATGCGCATTCAGCAGTTGCGAAATTGAGGAGATTATAGAAGAATTGTTTCTCGAAATTACCGAGGGATAAATGAGTTCAACCTCAACAGCCATAACGGCTCATTCTCTCTCTTGGGTGAGAGAGCGTGTGGCGTATTCTGCTGATACCCTGTGTGAGCTGTTTGGGGTGCCGTCATCTGAAAAAGCCTCGTTGATTACAGACCTGCAAGCAAAGCACATCATTAATCGCCGGGGCTTTGATAATATCGGGGGAACGGAGGATGCAGAACCGTTGGAATCATATATTACCGGGGCGGATTATTCGTTTCTCTTTGTCGGTATGTATTGCCGGGCCGGCTATATGGTTTGCGTTCTCCCTAAATACGCCAATGCTGAATTGTTGAAGGTGCCGGACCAAGGGGATTTTCACAGACCTTGTCCGGCAGCTCGCCGTGTTATCTTTTCGCAAGTATTGAAAGCTGTACGCCGTTACAAGCATTCTGCTCAATTCGAGTTGCCTGAGAGTCAGCAGGATTTTGCAGACTCAAACTATTTATCATTACTGATTACACTGCTGAGCGATTTTGTTGAAAATGGTGTCTACCGAGACAATCGTACAACAGATACCTTGAATGAACGTGGCAGAATCCTGTGGTCTGCCACCATTCATAAAACAAACGCAGTGCTGCAAGAGGGCGGGCCGGTGTATCCCGATGTGGTTACTCGCAAAACAGAGTTTGAGCCTCAGCACCCTATTACGCTGTTGCATCGGCGTATTGCGGGGGAGTGTTACCGTTGCTTACATGACCTGGGATTAATTGATTTACTGGATTTGCCGGTGATTGATGATGAAGAGGTTCAAGATTCGTACGATGCCACACACATGCTATATTTGGTGGAGTCTGAGTTGAATGTTCAATTTGATTCTCGTCGGCGCTACATTTTAACCTTATTACGAGAGTATTTGTTCAAACAATCGAGGGCAGATTCGGCTCAGGTGTCGGAATACGCGTTCGGGTGTTCGTCCTTTAATCTATTGTGGGAGGATGCGTGCCGTAGTGTACTGGGGCATGATTACTCTCGCCTTTGGTCGATTTTACCGCCCGATTGGCATTTCGCCGACAGAACGGTATCTGCGCTCAAAAGCCTTGAACCGGATATCATTATATCTGATGAAAAGGGCACCTGCATATTAGATGCCAAGTATTACCTGCCGATGGAATCCGGCACGGGGATGCCGTCCGGCCTACCCGGCATAGAGTCTGTGACCAAGCAGTTCCTTTATCAGCAAGCATTGTTAAATCCCGACTCTGTAGAGCCGGCAAAGGGTCGCATTGTTCCCCCTATTTACAATGCGTTCTTGATGCCGTTACCTCAAAGCGTGGGATTGGACGACAGGACCGTGTCCTATTATGCCACTATCACGATGCCCCTTTTCCCGAATATGGAGATTATCGTCCTTCGCATCTCCCCGAACAAGTTGCTTTCCTGTTATTCTGACAATATCAGCGCACCGTATTTCAGAGAATCCGTATGGCTGGCAATTCGGGAGAACGTATCTTCTGGGCTGCCTCCTGAGCATTGATAGGCAATAAACAGAGTTGCCTTTTTCTTGCCCTGTATAAAGCCTCCTTTTTGAGGCGATTTTTTTTCACGTTTTGTTCATTAAAAAAGTTCGCCAATTTGCGCAACATAATGATGCTTTATTTGCAGTTCGAAAATGCGCTTCTCATATTTTCATGCTGCGCACATATTATGCCACGCTAAAATTGTAAATTTTGCTTGACTTTCAGGGTGGGGGGAGTAGAATCTTCGCGCTTCATGGTGCTAATGTTGCAGCATGAACCGATGAATTATCAGCAAGCATACTATTATGAACAGTTACCGTACCCATACGTGTGATGAGCTCCGCCTTACAGATGCCGGCAAGCAAGTAACGCTTTGCGGCTGGGTGGATACCGTTCGCGACCATGGTGGTGTGATCTTTATCGACCTCCGTGACCGCGCAGGAAAAACTCAGGTTGTTTTCCACCCTGAGAATAATGCTGAGCTTGCTGATAATGCTGAGAATCTTCGTGTTGAATCCGTTATTCAAGTGTGCGGCACCGTGGTTGCCCGCCTCAAGACGGATGAGGTGGATGCCACTAACCCCGACCTTGCCACCGGCGAGATTGAGGTGGATGCTGCTGCCATGACCGTGCTCAACCGTGCTGCCGTGCTGCCGTTCCAGTTGGACCGCAACGTGGCTAATGAGGACCTGCGCCTCAAGTACCGTTTCCTGGACCTGCGCCGCACCGAGATGCAGCGCAACATGATTCTGCGCCACCGCATCACCAAAACCATGCGAGACTATTTGGATGAGCAGGGATTCCTGGAGATTGAGACCCCCATCCTCTCCAAGAGCACCCCGGAGGGCGCACGAGACTTCTTGGTGCCCAGCCGACTGACCCCCGGTACCTTCTACGCCTTGCCACAGGCCCCGCAGCAGTACAAGCAGCTGCTCATGGTTGCCGGCATGGAGAAATACTTCCAGGTGGCTCGTTGCTTCCGCGATGAGGACTTGCGTGCAGACCGCCAGCCCGAGTTCACGCAGATTGATATTGAAGCATCCTTCATCACCCCCGAGGACATTTACGCATGGATTGAGAACATGCTCAAGCGTGTGTTCAAGGAGTCCGTGGGGCGCGATATCGTGACACCGTTCCCCCGCATGACTTGGAAGGATGCTATGGACCAATACGGCTCCGACAAGCCTGAGCGCCGCTTTGAGATAAAGATTACGGAGTGCTCAGACATCTTTGCCAACAGCGACTTCCGTGTGTTCTCCGGTGCCATTGCCAATGGTGGTGTGGTTAAAGCCATCAACGCCAAGGGCTTCAATCCCTCCGTCGGTCAAATCGATTCCCTTACCCAAACCGCCATTGAGGCCGGAGCCAAGGGCTTGGCCTACATCAAGGTTCGAGATGTCAATGACCTCAAGGAGTGGAAGAGCCCCATTACCAAGCGTCTTTCCGCCACAGAGGTAGAGGCCCTCAAAGAGCGCCTTAACATTGAGAGCGGCGACTGCATCTTCTTTGCCGCCGGTGAGTGGGAGCAAAGCTGCACCATCCTCGGCCGTGTGCGTTTGGCCTGCGGTGAGTTCATGGAGCTGCTTAAAGATAATGATGAGATTGACCTCTTCTGGGTGAACCGCTTCCCGCTGTTCGGGTGGGATGCCGAGGAGCAGCGCTTCTGCGCTATTCACCACCCCTTTACCCGCCCCGTACCGGAGGACGTGGAGAAAGTGCTCAAGGGTGAAATCTCCACAGATATTTGTGCAGAGGCATACGATGTTATCTTCAACGGTAACGAACTGGGCGGCGGCTCCATTCGTATTCACGAGAAAGAGCTGCAAGATGCCACCTTCCGCGCGCTCGGTTTGGATGACGTCACCATTGAGGAGCAGTTCGGCCATTTGCTGGCAGCCTTCTCCTTCGGCGCACCTCCCCACGGTGGCCTTGCCCTTGGTCTGGACCGCGTGGTAATGCTTATCGGCAAGTGCGAGTCAATCCGCGAGGTGATCGCCTTCCCCAAGAACAACCGTGGTGCAGACCTCATGAGCGAGTCTCCCGCCCCGGCAGAGCCCAATCAGCTGCGCGATGTTCACATTCAAGTCAAGCTGCCTGAAAAGCTCCGCCTTAAACTGGAGGCAGAAAAAGCCGCTGCCGAGGCTGCCGAACAGGCCTGATTTTGCTCTTATTAATCTTTACCTGCAAAAGCCCGTGCCGCATGATTCGGTGCGGGCTTTTCTACACTAAGCCATGTCCGCATTGTCCCCCACACAACAACAGACCTTGAACGCCGCCTTGCGAGAGGGCGAAACCGTATTACATGCCGCGCCCTGTGGCTCGGGCACTCCCGTTGCTGCGCCTAAAAGCTCATTCTGGGCTCGCTTGCTCGGCAAAAAAGCCCGGCCTGTCACCGCCGGAGCAGTGGCAGATTTTTTTGCCATAACCGCTAAACGTGTTTTATTGTTCAACGCAGCGTCTTCCTCCCCCCGTGAGTGGTTCCTCATGCTGGGGATGATTCAGGATTTTACCCTCCATGCGGATGGCTCCGGCAGCATTGTGTTTGAATATAACCTTGCTGCAGATGGCACGCGCAGCCCCATCGGCCTGCTTGGCATAGCAAATGCGCAGCAGGTGCATACGCTGCTGGCCTCTGCCATAGATGCCGCCTACAACGCCTCCCCGTGGTCCGTGTAAAATAGTAACTGCGCCAAATTTTTGCCATAAAATAATGAGGGCTGTTTGAAAAAGGAATTGCCCAATGTGCTGAATGCTGCTATAATACGCCCCACGCGCATGAGAGAAGAATTGCCCAAGAATGTAGATGTTGTTGCAGAACAACAGGCTTGCAAGTTGCAGCGGGACCAGAAAAACGCCCGTCGCTGCGGCGTAAGCCGTGCTTGGGTGATTACCTGGTACCTTCTGGCGTTAATTTCTCTTTGCTTTTGGTTGTTGAAGCTTTTAGGCTATTTTGATTTGCAAGCCGCCTTGCTTCAATAATAGGGCGGTCTACGTTGATTCGGTTGTTGTATCGGAGCGTGTGAACAATTTGTGAAATGGAAATTTGTTTATATCGCAGGGTGGGACTTAAGTCCCACTTTTTATTGGAGGCATGCCTTTATAATAAATGTTGGACTAAAGTCCAACACTCCGATAGTATTCGCCCCCCCGCAACTACCAATTTGTAGGGGCACTGGTGATTCATACCTATTTTAAAAACAAACAAGCCACAGCGGTGGTGCTGTGGCTTGCTGAAAAAAGAGGGCAGAGTAAACTCTTTACGAGTAAGCGGACTCTACTCGGTGGGCAACATCCTTGTAGCCGTAGTCCACCTCGTAAATGGCTTTGAAGTTTTCCAAAGATTTCTCCTTGTTGCCGGCGGTCTCGTAGAGGGTGCCAATCATGTAGAGAATCTCCTTCTTGGTGTCGTCCATAGCCACCAGCTCCTTGTCGGCATCCTCCAACTGGCGAATAGCCATATCCGTCATGTTCTTGGCTGCATAGCACTTGCCGAGCATGAGCATGGCCTTGATGCGCAGGTTGGGGTTGGTGCGGGCACGCTGCAAGGCGGGTATTGCCTCGCTCTGCATACCGGCATCGAACAGGGCCTGGCCATACTTGAACTGCAGCTGGGCATCCGTAGGGTTGGCTTCCACGCGGGCCTTGGCATCTTCCACCACAGCCATGGCAACCTCTTGCTTGCGGGCATCGTATGCGGCACGAGCCTCCTCGTTGGTGGGGTCTGCTGCCAGCACTTGCTCGTAGTAGTCAAGCTCTGCTTGCAGGGCTTTCTCGTGCATCTCAGAGGCTTTGTCGTTAATGGAAACATCTGCACCGCCGCTCAGCTGGAATGCGTAAGCGTAGAAAGAGTAGGAGTTGGCATAGTCTTCCATCTGCTCGTAGATGGAGGCAATGTCTTTAACAACCTGCAAATTGGTGTTATCCACGGCGTATTGCTCAGAGAGTTGGGCGAGGCGTTGCTCCATTTCTGCACGGGTAAGACCCATCTTATCTGCACTTTCAAGGTCGGTGGTAGCCGTGGCATTCTTCATCTTGGTGCGGAAGTCGCCGGAGCCCTCCCAGTTACCCTTCTTCATGGTAGCACGGGCGGAGCAGTCTTTTTCACCACGCTGGGCAATGGCATCCGTGCGGTCGATTTTGAGGATGCGCTGGTAGGCATCTGCCGCCTCGGCAAACATCTCGTTCTTGATGTAGTGGTTAGCCAGCAAGTGAAGGTGCTTTTTGGGGTTAGGCTGCCCTTGGCAAATGGTCTCCATGGCAAAGGCTGCCAGTGTGGGCAGGCCTAAGTCATTGGCGGCATTGAAGAGCGCCTCGTTAGCCGTGACAGAGTAGGGATCCTTCTCCAACTCGTCCTCCACGCTCACAATAACGGTGGCAGGGTCTTTGCGAGAGGTGGTGATGCGCATGCCACCGAAGAGAGAGGAGCGGCGCCCGGCATCCGGGGTGCTCTTAATCTCACAAGCGCGCAGTACCTTGCGGCCCTCCAGGAAACCCGGGGCGCGTTTAATGAGCGTCTTGAGAATGCTGACGGCGTATTTGTAGTTCTTTGCAGCCACAGCTTGCTGAGCCTTAACCCAAAGGGAGGCTTCTGCCGGCTCCAGCTGGCGGTCTGTTATAATGCTGATACTCATAAGTGTGTGTAAGAAAAATATGCGGCGATTACGGCATGCGTATATGCCGTAACTCAGTACGTTCACTATATATACCACATAATCCGCGTGATTTCAACCTTGTTTTTTAAAAAAATTGTGGCAAAATAACTTGCGTGATGAGGATAGATGCCATTTTGAGCCGTTTTGGTTATTGCTCCCGCAGGGAAGCCGCCTTGTGGGTCAAGCGCGGGCGTGTTACGGTGCCGGGGAGAACGCTCAAATCCGCCTCAGACAAGGCAGAGCCGGCAGAGGTGCTCATAGATGGTGAACCTGTGGAGTTTGTTAACGGTTTATATGTTGCCCTCCACAAACCGCTTGGTTGCACATGCAGCCATAAGGAGGCCGGTGAGTTGGTGTATGACCTGCTGCCCCCGCAGTGGCTTAACCGCAGTAATGGTGTGAGCACCGTAGGCCGATTGGATAAAGAAACCAGCGGCTTACTGTTGTTGACGGATGACGGCGCGTTTGTGCACGCCCTCACCAGCCCCAAAAAACATGTGCCCAAGGTGTATGAGTTTGAAACCTCTGCCCCCATCCCCGAGTCTGCCGTGGCTCTTTTTGCCTCCGGCGAGCTCTTGCTGGAGGGGGAGACCACCCCGTGCTTGCCAGCGGAGCTGCAAAACACCGCCCCATGCCACGGGCTGCTTACCCTGCACGAGGGGCGCTACCACCAAGTGCGCCGCATGTTGGCCGCTGTGGGTGCCCCTGTCATTAGCCTTACCCGCACCGCCATAGGCCCCTTAAAATTGGCAGATTTGCATTTGGCCCCGGGGGAATGGGCAGAGATTGACCCCACCATCTTTTCATGAGCTTTGACATGCCCATAGCCGTGCATGCCGACTTTACCGTGTTGTATGAAGATGCGGATGTGTTGGCTGTGGACAAAGCAGCCCCTTTGCTCACCCACCCCACGGGAGAAAAAAACGAGCCTACCCTATGGCATGGCGTAAAAGAACTGTTGGCGTATGAGCTGGCTTGCGGCGGGCAGGTGTCCTTGGTCAACAGGCTGGACCGCGAGACCAGCGGTATCACCCTCATTGCCAAAAATGCCGCCGCCGCACGGGAGCTGGGCAAAGCCATGCAACACCGCCTCTTGCATAAAGAATACCTTGCCGTGGTGCAGGGTACCCCGCTGTGGAGCACCGCCTGTTGTGCAGAGCCTATTTTACGGATGGAGGATGTTGCACCCACCCACATCCACGTGCGCCAATGTTGCCACCCCCAAGGCCGCCCCTGCCGTACGGAGTTTGAGGTGCTGCACCGTGTGCCTGCCCGTAAGCATCTGCCTGCCATGGCTCTTGTTCGCTGCACCCCCCACACGGGGCGCATGCACCAAATCCGTGTTCACCTGGCCTACCTGGGGCACCCCATTGTTGGCGATAAAATTTACGGAGGCGATGAGCAGAATTACCTGGACTTCATTGCACATGGCTGGACCCCGCAGCTTGCCTCCCGTCTTTTTTTGGAGCGTCATGCCCTCCATGCTTCCGCCCTCTCTTTCCCCTATGCCGGCACCTCCATTAATGTCAGCAGCCCCATGCCGCGCGACATGAGGCTGCTGTTGGAAGAAGGGGGTATTTTATGTTGCTGATTTTTTGCTAAATCCCTTTTTATCTGCCATTCATAAATCGTAATGCGGATTATCAGTCTAATGTGGTTCCTGTTGCTGTTTCGTATCTACCTTTCCACTTTAAGGCCTGTACTTCATTGGGTAATATAGAATTTGTCCCGTCTTTAAATGACAAAAACGGAAAAAATTGCTTGTTTAGATTTCAAAAAAATGCTATACCTTGGTCTGACGAACAAAATTAACCACTAATTAGAAGTCCCATGAAAATGAAGTTTCCGATTTTAGTGCTTACATTGGGTGTTTTTGGTGCTTTGTGTAGCTCTGGGCAAGAGGAGCCCACTGCAACGCAGAAGACGCCGATACCGTTGGTGATGGAGGAGGATAAGATACGAGCCATTTTGGAGTCCGGCGAAGACCTCAATAGTTTTGAAGGCGAGAAGGGGATAACGGTTTTGGGGGCCATTTTGCTGCGGTGCCCGCAGCCGGATTTGGTGGAATTGGCATTGAAGAGAGGGGCATCCGTAAAGCCGAGCCCAACATTAAAACATTATTTTAGTGATTATACGTTCATGATCAGCCCCCACCGGGATATGTCGCCGGAGGATGCCGCAAGAATCATGACCTTGCTATTGGATGCAGGCAGCGATATAAATGCCCTGAACAGGCAGGGAAACTCGCTGCGTATTCATTACGGCAAAATCAAAACTCCGGCGGCAGCTGCCATAGGTGAAGTTTTGCGAGAGCGAGGGGCCAAGCTGCACCCGGATGCTCCTTCTAACCGAAAATAATGCGGAAAACGGGCTGAAATTGCCATATTTTGCTTGCATTTTAGTGTGTTTTGATGCATAACCCATGCCCGTTATGGCAGACGAGTCCCCCCGCAAACCTTCCTGGCTGAAAGTAAAGTTGCCCAAGGGGCAGGCTTTCAAGCATGTAAATGAGCTCGTAAAGGGTAACTCCCTTGTTACCGTGTGTGAGGAGGCCATGTGCCCCAACCGTGGTGAGTGCTGGAGCCATGGCACGGCCACTTTTATGGCATGTGGTGATGTTTGCACCCGTGCCTGCGGTTTCTGTGCAACGCGTACGGCTCGCCCCAAGCCGCTTGATCCCGAGGAACCTGCTAAGATTGCGGATGCCGTGAGCCGCATGAAGCTAAACCATACCGTGGTGACCATGGTAACGCGAGATGACTTGAAAGATGGTGCCGCCAACCATATGGCTGCCATTATTCGAGAGATTCGCAAGGCCAGCCCGCAGACAATTATTGAGGTGCTTACATCCGACTTTAACGGCAAGGATGAATCCATTGCTGCCGTGATGGATGCCCGCCCGCATATTTTTAACCATAACTTGGAGACCGTGGAGAGGTTGTCCCCCTTGGTGCGTTTCCGTGCCAAGTACCGTCAATCCCTTGCAGTGCTTAAGCGTGCATTGGAGCTTGCACCCGGCATGGTGGTGACCAAGAGCGGCATTATGTTGGGCTTGGGAGAAACGCGGGATGAAATTGAACGCACGATGGATGACCTGCGTGAGCACGGTGTAACCGTGTTGACCATGGGGCAATACCTGCGCCCGTCCGCCAAACATTTGCCGGTGATTGACTATATTCACCCGGATACATTTGAGGAGCTGCGTCAGGTGGCGTTCGGCAAGGGGTTCCGTCACGTGGCCAGTGGCCCGCTTATCCGTTCCTCCCACCACGATGCCAACTTCCGCCCCGAGCTGGATATACTCGAAGCAATCAATGCAGATTTGCGTGCGCGTGGCGAGATAGTTTTATAACGATTTATCTTGGCATGGCCTGAAAAAAGGTGTAGAATAGGTGGCGATGAGAAGACCACCTATTCCCGGGTTGGTGCTGGCAGACGGTTGGCTGGCACCGTATGAGCGTGAAATCAAGGCTCGCATGCGTTTGTATGACGGGCAGCTGCAGCGTATATGTCGCCGTTATGGCTCATTATTAGAGTGTGCCGACGGCTACAGCCGTATGGGGTTCAACAAAGACACCACTACCGGGGAGTGGGTGTATAGGGAATGGGCACCGGGGGCGCGTGCGCTCTACCTCATAGGTGATTTTAACGGCTGGAACCGCAGCAGCCACCCCCTTACCACCGGCAAAGACGGCGTGTGGGAGATTCGCTTGCCTGCGGATGCTTTGGCTCACGGTCAGCATGTGAAAGTGCATGTCGTAGGGGCTGATAATGTGGCTAAAGACCGCATGCCTGCTTGGATTCGCTTTACCGAGCAAGACCCCGCCACCTTTGATTACAGTGGCATTATATGGGCACCGCAGGAGCCGTATCAGTGGAAAAACACCCGCTGGAACCCGACTAATGTAAAGGTACCCTTTATTTATGAAACCCACGTGGGGATGGCGGGGGAGGAGGAGCGCATACACTCCTACCGTGAGTTTGCCGATAATGTGTTGCCCCGTGTAAAAGATTTGGGATATAACGTGGTACAGCTCATGGCTGTGCAAGAGCACCCGTATTACGGCTCGTTCGGCTACCATGTGTCCTCTTTCTTTGCCCCGTGCAATCGTTTCGGCACGCCCGAGGATTTGAAGTATCTGATTGATACGGCGCATGGTATGGGTATTGCCGTGCTGTTGGATGTGGTGCACTCTCATGCCGTTAAGAATGAGGCAGAGGGGCTTAATAACTTTGATGGCTCGGGTGGGCAGTATTTCAATGCCGGAGAGCGCGACAGCCGCCACCCGGACTGGGATAGCTGCCTGTTTGACTACGGCAGGCATGAGGTGATTGAGTTTTTGCTCAGTAACTTGCGCTGGTGGCTGGAGGAGTTCCGCTTCGATGGCTTCCGCTTTGACGGTGTTACCAGTATGCTGTATTTGCACCACGGGCACGAGCCCTTTACCGATTTGGGGTGCTATTTCAACACCATGGTCAATATAGATGCCGTTACCTATTTGCAGCTGGCTGCCACCTTGGTGCAGCAGGTGCGCCCGGGTGCTTTTGCCATTGCAGAGGATATGTCCGGCATGCCGGGGCTCTGCCGCCCGGTGGATGAAGGCGGGTTCGGCTTTACGCACCGCTTGGCCATGGGCTTGCCGGATTATTGGATTAAGCTGTTGAAGGAAAAGAAGGATGAAGAATGGAGCGTGGGGGATATTTGGTACACCCTTATTAACCGTCGCTACGGTGAGCCGAACATTGCCTATGCAGAGAGCCATGACCAGGCATTGGTGGGGGATAAGACCATTGCCTTCCGCCTGATGGATGCCGAGATGTACACCCACATGAGCTGTACAACGCCCAGTTTGATTGTGGACCGCGGTATGGCTTTGCACAAAATGATTCGCTTGGCCACCTTGGCTGCCGGTGGTGAGGGCTGGCTTAATTTCATGGGCAATGAGTTCGGGCACCCGGAGTGGATTGACTTCCCCCGCGAGGGTAACAACAACTCCTACAAGTATTGCCGCCGCCAGTGGAGCTTGGTAGACAATGATTTATTGCGTTACCGTTATCTCAATGCTTTTGACCGTGCCATGGTTAAGTTAGCGCAGGATTGCGATATCTTGGCCGCGCCCCCCGCGCGCCCGCTTAACATGGATGAAAAGAACCAGGTGATGGCCTTTGAGCGCGGTGGTTTAGTGTTTGTCTTCAACTGGAGCGGTACTGCGGCCATACCGGATTACGAGCTGCCCGCACCCTCCCACGGGGAGTGGCGCGTGGTGCTGGACTCCGATGACCTGCGCTTCGGTGGCTTCGGGCGGTTGGATAACAGTATTACACACTTTACGGACAAAACACAAAAGCTTTCTCTGTACCTGTTGCCGCGTACCGTGTTGGTACTGGCCCGCGCCTACCGCGGCGGACGCAGGTTTTGATGCCGGTTAAGTTATGTCCGCAGGAGGAAAGAGAGGGCTGCGACGAGCCTTGCGTGCAGATACACTGCTGATTTTGCTGGTATTAGCGTGCGTTGGCATGCTGTCCGGCTGGTTTAGTGGCAAAGATGCACCCGCGCTGATAGGCGAGATTGCCGAGCAGTGGCACCTTGCACCCACGGAGCACGATTTCGGGGAGTCAGATGCTGCCGCGAATGCTCAGATGAGCGATGCGGATGTGAACTCCCGCTTGGCAGCCATGCCCGCCGCTGCAAAGTGTGAACCACTGCGTTTTTTGATGCTTAATGCACAGAACTACTTTGTAAAAGAGGATACTCAACGCTCCCGCTATAGGCTGAGTATGAAAAAAGAGGAATCTCGCGAGGCGGTGGCGGAGGTCATAGCATCCGCCTCCCCGCAGGTTGTGGGGCTTATTGAAATAGGTGGCCCCCATGCTCTGGCGGATTTGAAACAACGGCTCAAAAACAGGGGCTTAGATTACCCCTATTCCAAAATCCTGCTACGTAGTGGCGAGGACCGCGCGCTGGCCGTTTTGTCTCAATACCCCATTGTGCAAGACCACTCCCGTGCTAACTGTAGTTTGTTGGGTAACAAGCGGCAAAAGATGTTGCGCGGTATTTTGGATGTAACGGTGCAGGTGGAGGGCTGCCGCTTTTACCGCATAATGGGGGCTCACCTTAAATCTCGTGTGGCAGATGACCCTGCCGCAGCCACGGCTCGCCGTAGTGCAGAGGCACGTACGCTGGCTTTATACTTGCAAAAAGAGATGCATAAACACCCCAAAATGCCGGTTCTTGTGTATGGGGATTGGAATGATGGCCCCACCGATGCTTCTCAACGCATTTTAACGCAAGGTGTTTCAGAGGATGCCGCCCTCAGCTCCGTTAAGGCTGTGGACTCACGCGGGCAAAGCTGGACAATTTGTTACGAGGCTGCGCAAGAGTATTGCGTGTTCGACCGCATCTACGTTAACAGCGTGTTGCGTAGCAGGCGTGGCCGCAGCTGTGATAGCGGTGTGGTGGATATCCCCGCTGCCTCCCTCGCGGCAGATCACCGTGCCGTATGGTGTGAGCTCCGTTGATTGGTGCCGCCTTTTATTCTTTTTCTTTCATGGGCAGGAAACGCGTTTTGCGTATCATGCGAGACCACTCCTTGAAGTGTTTGGTGCGTTCTTCAAACATTTTGCCGATGGGATGCTCTGCGATGGAGTCTGCCATGTCTGCTGCTTCCTCCCACTTTTCCATTTTGAGTAGGCAGGCAATAGCCCCCGTGCCCGAGAGACATAAAATGTAAGCCTTATCCGGGGTGGCTTGTTTGGCGCTGGCGGGCAGGCTGTTGATAATGTTTTTGTAGTCGAGCAACGCGCGCTCATTCCACCCCACGCGGCTGCAAAGGGTAGCCTGTTGCAGGTAAGCACGGCTGTGCCAAGCCTGTGTTAAGCCCGGTATGGCAAACACCTGCTCGTTGGTGGAGATAGCTTGTTTGAGCGCCTCGGGCGTGCCGGGTACTGCCTCTATATCTGCCTTAACGGTGAGCGCAAAGGCGTATTCCTCTGCCAAGTGGGTGCTACCGGGGGTGGCGTTTCTCTCCGTTTCAATCTCTTTAATAATGCGCAGAATCTTTTGCTCCGCCGCTTGGGCATCATTGATTCGGAACAGTACAGCCGAGTTCAGAATCGCTGCACGGTATCGGTACGGGCTGTCAATCTCTGCTGCTGCGGCAAATAACGTGGCGCCTTTGGTGACGGAGGGCAGGGTCATGCATTGGGTGGATTCTCTCCCGGCAAGCAGAAGCGCGCGCGCTTTCATATCTTTATCCTTGGCATTGGCTGCCAAGTCTTCCAGTAGCAGGAGCGCATCCCTGTGGTTGCCTTCCTCGGAGTAGATTTTTGCCAGTTTAAGGGTAATGGCAATGCGAACATCCTCTCGCTTGGTGGACTTGAGCGCCGCCAGCAAGAACGGCTTGTGAGAGGCCGTGGCGCGGCCTACCTCCTGCTCACATTCCAAGGCGTGCAGGTAGAGCCCGTAGTAACGCATTACCTGTTCATTCGGCCAATTTTTGCGCTCGCTATCAGAGAATTCACTCAAACGTTTAAGGGCAGAGGCTGCATCGTTTTCATCAATATCTAACTGGGTGAGCTGCAAGACGGTTTCTACGCGTTGCGTGGGGGTGGGCTCCATTTGCAACACTTCCTCCAGCTCTTGTCTGCTTTGTTGAGGGGCCTTGCGCAGGTTTAACCCGGCATGCGTCAACTTGAGAACACGCTTGCAGTGAACGGGTAATTCTTTGTTGAGCAGCTCTTGTACTACCTCATTATTTTCAAGCGTATGCGCACAATAAAGCGCGTTGGCGTAGGCTGTTTCCTGCAAGGCGGGTGGGGCTGTTTCTGCGCTTTGCAGGTAAAGCTCCAGGGCCATGGGATTCGTTGCGGGCATGGTGCGGGCTTTGTAAAAGAGGGTGTAGGCGTCTCGCTTATCTTCGGGGATTCTGTCGTAATACGCCGTGGCGTCCTCCTTCTGATTGTGGAGAATGAGGTAGCGAGCCTGCTCATTGTTAATCTGCACGGTAATGGGCATATAATCCGGGTTAATGCCGGTGGCACGGTTGACGGCAATTTCCCCCAACTCTTCATTGCTGAGTACGTAAAGGGATTCTCGCTGGGTGATGGCAGATGCCAGTAATGCGCGGTAAATGGCTGTAGTGTCTCTTGACCATTCCTCCAGCTTGCGGATGGCGTATTTGCTGGTGGTGAAGGCCCCGCGTTTATCTAGTCTGCGGAAGGCTTCTTCCAACAGCACGGAATCCGGGTGGGAGGATATGAACTTGAGCAGCGTTTCCTCTCCCTTGCCTTCGTTGTCACCCTCTGCCTTTTCTTTGTCGTAATGGATTTCGCTTAGAAGAATACGGCTATACTCACGCTGCAAGGTCGGGGCTTTATCTTCTGCTTCTCGGCATTTACTGATGGCAGCATCATAATTGCCCGCACGGCGCAGCTGCTCTGCCTCCAGCAAAAGGAGCGCTCCGCTTATGTCGGTATCAGCTGAGGCGTAGTCTGTAAGGTTGAGCTCTTTGTTGCTTTGTACGGTATGCTCTGCAAGCAGGATTTTAGCTAAGGCGGCTATTGCCGGGTCTTGAGAGGCGCAGAGCTTGGTCAGTACGGCTTCGGTATGCGGGGTGCGGCGTGCGCAATACATCAACGCGCGGGCGGCATACGGGTACAGGGCATGTGTTTCATCCACGCAAGAGAGCTCCTCAACAGCTTCCTCATAGCGTTGCAGCTCTGCCAAGGCGCGGCCTTTCCAGTAGTGGAGCTCAGGGCAGGGGGTAACACCGTGCAGGGCTTGCAAAGCAGCTGCTGCGTTGCCGTTGCGCATGGCCTGCTCTGCCTGTGGAACATCTGCATGGCTTGTTGAGCCTGCTGCCAGAGCACCGAGGATTAGGTAAAACTTGTGGTTCATATCCGTATCGAATCATTGTTGCTCAGCCGCCTGCGGGGTGGGGGCAGGGGGCTCTTCTTGCCATATAAATCTGTTGATAAAAGTTTTGCCGGATGCCGTCAGGTGCGCGTTGGTGCTTTTACCCGCCAGCCTGTTGGCGGTGCAATCCGGTTGAAACACCGGCATGGGCTTGCAAGAAATGACGGTGGGCTCTGCCACAGCCGTATCCGATGCATACACGGCTATGGGCACGCCCTCTGCCGTAAATGCAATGTCTAAAGCGGCACTTTGTTTTCCCCAATCGCCCTTGTATAAAAAGGGGTAGCGTTTCAAAAAATCCGGCATGTCTTCTTTGCGTGGCACGCGCACGCGGTAATGCTCCGGCAGGTTGCTGATGTATGCTGCCAGTGAGAACGGCGTGTTGCCACGGCTTTTGAGCAAAATATCTGCCGCGTTGATGCCGATGAGGTTGTGCCCGTTGAACAAGCCGTGTTTGTTGTTGGCGGGGCAGAATTTGTGAAACTCCGAGTGCACCATCAGGCACAGCTCCAAATGACAATGGGCACGAACCTTGTTGAGGCCTACCCCGCTGTAGCCGAGCCCGCCGATGACATCCTCATATCCCACGCGTTGCCCTACCTCGCAGTTGATGCTGCGCAGGTGGGCGTACAGGCTGTACACCGTGCCCTCCGGTACCTCGTGTGCTATAACCACATATCTGCCGTAATTACTGGCACCGGGGGAGGTTGCGGTGTAGGCAACCACCCCGGGGGCAATGGGGCGCACTTCATCCAACGGTTCGTTGGCGGCATCTCTGCGTATGGGCTTTACATCTATGCCTTCATGCAGCTTGGTGCATATAATTTTGCCGTTGTGAATCCTTTTGGCATTGCGGGTGAACCCATAGCTGCCTGCCTCCCAAGGTTGCAGGTGCTTGCCTTCAAACCAACGGTCACAATACATAAAATACCCCTCATTGTCACCACGGTACAACGCATCATTGTCGGTGGGCAATTTGTAGACCAAGTCTTGCGCTGCGTGAAGCTGCAGCCACATTGCCGGCGCGAGCAAAAGTGCTTGTATCGTGGCTCTCATGAGGGGGGGCTAATGCGCGGTATTAGTTGAAGATTTCACCCACGGTGCGTCCGGTGAAGTCTTTGCGCTGTTGTACATCCTTCGGCATCTTGGGAATCGGGCGCGGATTCTCTTTCAGATAGCGCTTTTCCTCAATCTCCGGGTTAATCGGTTCAACCGTGCGGGAGATTCGCCACAAGTCATAGCCATTCAATCCGTTCCAGATTTTAAGAATGCCGTCACTCACCGGGCTGATGCGCATGGGCTCCATGGCTAAGCCATTGACCACAGGCAGCATAATGAGGCCATCCTTGTGCAGCGTTTGGGTGTAAAGGTGCATTTTCCACTCCGGCTTAGCATACAGGGTGACTCCGTAAGAGCCGTCCGTGGGGTCCAGCTCGGACTTGAATTTGGAGAAGTGGTTCAACGTCATCACCGGGCTGCGTGTGTAAGCCCTGCCGTTATAATAAACAATGTGTTTTGCACTTGTGTAAGCGGAGGGATCCTGGTCATCATGCCCTTCTTGCGCCAGGAAAAAGACGGGATACGTTTTTTGCTGGCAGCTGCAGAGCAGTGCGGCTCCTATGGCAGCTATGGCACTTGCGGTTCGTAAAAACTTCATAAGTGGTGTAAATGTGGTGTTACTCTTTCAACTCTACCACATTTATTGCCCTTTGGCGAGCTAAAAACGTATCAGCCTTTCAGAAAATGACGGCTTTGCACGCAGTAGTTTATCCCGCTCCACAGGGTGAGTGCAATGCTGAGCCACAGGGAGATTTCTCTCAGCCAATAGCCTCCCTCACCAACGGAGAGAGAATGCAACGGCTCCGGCAGGTTGCCGGCATAGCACAGGTGCACCAAGCAGGATATGCAGTAGGTGAGCTGTACAGCGGTCTTCCATTTGCCGCTGCGGTCTGCTGCCATCACTTTCCCTTGCTCTACGGCAAGTTGACGCAGCCCGGTTACCAAAAACTCACGGAACACAATGATGATGGTTGCCCAAAACGGGCACATCCCCACATAGGTAAGGTACACAAATGCAGCGCATACCAATATCTTATCCGCAAGCGGATCTATCAGTTTGCCGAAGTTGGTAACCAAATTGTACTTGCGCGCCAAGTGTCCATCCAAAAAGTCGCTGATAGCCCCTACCACAAAGGCCCATAATGCAATGCAAAGCCCGGCATTCAAGGGTACAAACCAGCCGCTGTACGGTATGGCATCCATGGGGGCTCTGCTGAGCATGGGGGCAACGCCGTCTATGCTCAACGCCACGGTGAAGACAATGACGAGCGCGATTCTTGTTAGTGTGATGGTATTCGGCAGATTCAGCATGTACGCGGGCATTTTACGCCTAATTTATATTTCTTGCAAGTCTAAATCCCGACTGTTTGACGCAGATTGCGCAAATTCTGACATATTCTGTGCTTGAATGCTCATGAAAATATGCTATACTCGCGTGCATGAACGGATTCCGTATTGCAATTCTCAGTTTAATGGTGTTGGTGGTAGCACTCTTGTTTTATTTTGTGATTGCCATGTTGCCCAACCAGCAGCGTGCCTTTGAGGATTATAACCGCACCAAAGCCACAAATGCCTTAGTGACTAATGCTGAAACGGCTTCCGAGGTGCAAGAGGACTCCGACTCTGCCGCGGCGCTCGAAAAATTGCGTGCTGAATCCCGCAAGGCAGAGGACCGCGTGCATGCCAATGAAGAGCACCGCACCATTGCCCAGGCAGAGGAGCAGCAACGCCGCGAAAGTGAGCAGGCCATGGCTGAGGAGCTCGCCCGCGAATCCGCAGAGGCTGCCGCCCTCGGCATGGTGACAGAGGTGGCTTTGGATGCCGGCTTCTTCTCTTTCAAACCGCTTGGTGACCAGCAAATCTCTGAGGGCTTGGTGGTGGCATTGCGCCGCGGTGCGGATGAATACATCATTTGCGAGGCCGTTGTAACCCGTTTCTACGAGGAGTCCGGCGAGTTTATTGCTGATATTAAGACGGATTCTTTCTCCACCCCTCAAGAGGGTGATATTGAGCGCCCCAAACCCGCTAAGGGAGATTTGGTGATTCTCACCCCTTTTGACACCGCAGATGAGCTGCGCAAAAAGAGCATGGATGACGTCCCTGCCGGGCTTTAATGCGGTGTTGCTGTTATATAGGTTACAAGTAAGAATATGTCTGTAAACTCCCCCTCCGTACTGTTCGACAGAACCCCCAGCTTCTCCTTCGAGTTTTTTCCGCCGAAAACTCAGGAGGGAGCGGAGGCATTGATGGATACCGTCATCAAGTTGCAGGAGTTCCGCCCCAGCTTTGTCAGCGTTACTTATGGTGCAGGCGGTGGCTCCAGAGAGCTGACCCGCTCTGTTGTACAAGATATGGTGGCACGCGGTATCCCCACCGTGCCACACCTCACCTGCGTGGGGCATACAGAGGCTGAAATTGAACAGATTTTAGAGGGCTATGCCAAAGCCGGTGCCCAAGCCGTATTAGCATTAAGGGGGGATGCTCCCCGTAACCGGCCTTACGACCCCTCAAAAGATGCCTTCCGACATGCGGCTGAGCTGGTGCGCTTCATTCGCGACTGGGAGTCTCGCAACCGCTTGCCGAACCGCCTCACCATTGGTGTTGCCGGCTTTTGTGAGGGACACCCCGATACCCCTAATCGCATCCGCGAGATGGATTACCTGAAAGCCAAAGTGGATGAAGGGGCAGACTACATTTGCACGCAGCTATTCTTTGATAACCACGCCTTCTTCGACTTCAGGGATCGCTGCCGCTTGGTCGGTATTGATGTGCCCATCATTGCCGGCATCATGCCCATCACCTCCATCTCCGGCATGAACCGCATGGCAGAGCTTTCTGCCGGCACTAATTTCCCCGCAAGACTATTCAAAGCCATGCTACGTGCCGGTGGCGAGCGCTCTGCCATAGAGCGCATCGGCATCAACTATGCCAGCAACCAGTGCGCCGAGCTGTTGGATGCAGATGTAGACGGCATCCACTTCTATACCCTTAACCGCTCCCGCGCCACGCTGGAGATTTACCGCAACCTCGGTATCAATAATTATTTTGATGTGGACCGCATCCACATGCTCAGTAGCTTATATAAATCCTGAATCCATGGAAACGAATAACACGAAACAGAACCCTGAGGAGATGCCTCTTTCTCCCGAAGAAATTAAGGCCATTGGTGAGATTGACCTCGGCCCCGCCAAGCATGAGGTATTCCTGAACAAGCATTACAAGAAACTCATTTACGGTGGCATTGGCTTGGCTATTGTTGCCACTGCCGCCACTGCTTGGTATGCCCATGGTGAGCAGCAGATTGCCGATGCCGGGGCTTTGATTGTAAAGTCTGTGGGTGCCACGGTGACGGATACCACGCTCTCCCCGCAAAATTATGACCCTCAGGCTCTTGATACCGTGTTGGCCGACTATGCCGATACCCCCTCCGCTGAGACCGCCGCTCTCCTTAAAGCTATGAGAGAGATAACGGATCCCGCCCATACGGATTTCTCGGCCTTGGTCGCATTGGCTGATAAGGCAGAGAACGACATGGTGCGCCTGCGTGCCTGTGTGTCTTTGGCCATGCGCTTTACTAAAGACGGCGATGACGATAAAGCCTCCCTTTACTGGAAGCGCGTTATCGCCATGCCCCGCAATGCTTACACGGCACGCGCCTATGTAAACCTGTGCGATATTGCTTGGAATCAAGGTAAAACAGAGCAAGCCGCCGGTTATTTGACCCAAGCCCGTGCTGCTTGCCCGGATAGCCCCCTCTTTGCCCTCGGCGCAAACAATGATATTGCCGTGCGCTCAGACCTGTTGGAGAGCGGGGTGGATGCTCCCGTGCCTGTGGCTCCCGCTCTTGATGCCCCCGCTGCGGAAGCCTCCGCCAACGGCACGGATGATATCTTTGCCAAGCCCGTTCCCACGACCTCGGTAGAGGAAATGCTGCCCTCCATGCCGTCGGATTTATCCACTCTGCCGGCTTCCAACTGATGCACTGTTAACCGTTACTTGTTATGGGGCTTTTTCAGGATAATTTCTCCATGCTCTCCGAGCTGGAGCGCCTTGCTGCCATGGTGGTGGATCCCGTCCGTATTCATGAAATCGGTGCGGACCAATGGCCCTTGGCCATGATAGCCTGTGGTCTCATGACCGGTAATGATCCCGCCCGCCTGCCGGACAACATCAAAGCATACGAGGTGTTCTGCACCAAGGTTTCTCCTGCGGGGCGCGGTGCTGCGCTTAAGCAGCTGGTGCGTTTTATCACTCAACGTAAGGGGGAGGGCTGGCGTGCCTTCATTCCCTTTGCCGTTTGCGAGCCCGAGGCTCTCATCAGCAGTGCTGCCGCCATGCAACTGGTTACCTTGTCGCAGCCCTCTGCCACCCAAAAATTACAAGGGGTGGAAACCTTGGTGAACCTCATCATCCGCATGCCGCAATGCAACCCCGCTGCCCTCAGTGCCATCTTAGGGCTCAGCGATATGCGCGCTCTCCCCTTGTTGGATAAGCTGTGCAACCTGCCGGCAGAGCAGCTGCAGCCCATGCTGGTGGCCTTGACACCCCCGGGTAACCACCTGAGTTATCAGTGGGTACTCAACGTGCTCTCGGCACACCCGCAGCTGGCAGACTCCGTAACAGCACTTTTGGTGCGCATGGCTGCCACAGCCCCCTCTGTGCTGGATCTCGTGCTGCCCATCCCCACCTGGGCGTTCGAGAAACCCACCCCCCAGCCTCTGCATGGTTGGTCTCGCCCGGAGTACCTGGCACGCATGCTCCCCATCCTCAAAAAATACCTCACGCCTCAGCAATTGGAGCAACTCTCCTCTGCCTTTGTTGCATGAGGACACACATAGTACTTGAAAAGCCCCGCCTTTTCCTGTCTAATATCACCCGCCTCACGGCCCCGTAGTTCAATGGATAGAACGGCCCTCTCCTAAAGGGCAAATGTGGGTTCGATTCCCGCCGGGGCTGCGGAATATTCATTGCCTGAACTTACCCGTGGCAGGTGAGCTCTACAATATCGTTAATGCAAATTTGTTGCCCGTTGTTCAGTATCAATAATTGACGGTGTGGTATCAATTTTTTGACGCAGCCACAAGCCTCTGCGTAGCTGCCACCGGTTTTGCGGGTATCCGGCACAAAATAGACGATGTGCAAAGTTAATTGCGGATTTTCTGCGGCCAGTTGCAGTGTGTCGCTGATGTGCCATTTGGTGTATTCATCCAATATGGGGCGCTGATCGGTGAGTCTGGCAGCCTCAGCAATGGCGGCATCGTGCCCGGTGAGGGCGGCAAAGGGGGAGAACTGTGCGGCGCGGTCCTCCATGCTCATGGGCGGGTGCGTATGAGAAACGGGGCGGGGCAGGTGAATAATATCTGCGTATTGGTCTGTGCTGTCGGGGTTCATGCCTTGTGGCCTCCTATTTGTGAGTTGCGGTCTCGAGCCGTGGCGCCCTCCTCCAGATTCATGCCTCTGAGTATGGCGTTCTTGCCGAACTTATTGCGTATGCGGAGCATGGCTTGCTGCATGTTTCGCTCTTTTTGCAGCAGAATCTCTTCCTGCTCCTTGTGGGCTTGCTCTGCCGCGTAGTCTCTGAAAAGCTCCAACTGCTCGCTTTGTTGAGGCTGGTGCGGCAGCTCAGATTCCTGCACAACATGGTTGGCAACAACCGTCAAACGGCGCACCAGCAAGTCATTGTTCAGCAGTTTATCTGCCAGCTTTGTAACGGCTTGCAAAATGAGCTTTGTAGATGCCGTGAAACGTCCTAAATTTATGGAGCCGTGAGCAGGTTCGGGCACGGCGCGCCCGTAGGAGTCCGTCTTGACACCGCCTTTGTACCTTTTGCGCCTGGTGGGGTCTGTCAGGTTCTCGATATCATACCCCACGGTGATAACAATTTGGTCTGTCACTAAGCCTTTCTTTACCAAATCCAGCGTGAGCAGGTCTGCCATTTCTCTCAGCACCAACTTGGCTTTCTGTGGCGAGTAGGGCTCGTGTAACACTTGCCCGGAGCCCAAGCTCTTGCTGTCGGGGTGGTAGGTTTTAATCGCCTCAATGGTGCAGGGCTCATGCCCCCAAGCATGGTCAATGAGCAGCTCTGCATTTTTACCGAACATGCGGTACAGGGAGTCCTCATTTTGCAGGGATCTGCGGGCAATGTCTCCCATGGTGTAGAGCCCGTGGTGCTCCAGCTTGCGAGCATACCCCCTCCCCAGACGCCAAAAATCCGTCAGCGGGCGGTGAGCCCACAGCCTGTGGCGGTAGCTCAGTTCGTTCAGCTCGGCAATGCGCACGCCATCGGCATCGAGTTCTATGTGCTTGGCTACAATATCCATGGCAACTTTAGCCAGATACAGGTTGGTGCCAATGCCTGCGGTGGCGGTAATGCCGGTGGTTTTTAACACATCCTGCACAATGCGTTTTGCCAGTTCATGGGCGGCGCAGCCGTAGGTGGCAAGGTAGGGTGTGGCATCCATAAACACCTCATCTATAGAGTACACCACAATATGCTCCGCAGATACATATTTGGTGTATACCTTAAAAATGCGGGTGCTGTACTCCATGTAATGTGCCATGCGGGGTGGGGCAATCAAAAACTCCACCGCAAGTTGTGGGTTTTGCTGCAGCTCTGAGTGCAGGTGAGACCCTCCGCAAAGCTTGCGCCCCCGCGCGTTGTAGGCCCGCTCAGCATTTACCTCCTTTACCTTTTGGAGTACTTCAAATAGCCGGGGTCTGCCGGGTATGCCGTATGATTTGAGTGCCGGGGTAACGGCCAGACAAATGGTTTTGTCCGTTCTCCCCTCATCTGCAACCACCAAGTTGGTATTCAGCGGGTCCAGCCCCCTCTCTATGCACTCCACAGAGGCATAAAAGGATTTCAGGTCGATGGCTATGTACGCTTTTTGCTCCATTTGGTTCCGCCCCAGTGTACACCTAACCGCGCCGCATGGCAATAGATTTTTCTGATTGACCCTTTGCAAAGCCAATAGAAATTTCACGCTTACCTTCACCCTCTCCCCAACGCCGAGGAGCGTGAACAGCACTCAAATCAACACCTTCTCCATTGTACCTTGTCCCTTTCTTACATCATTTTCCGCACTTCATTCCAGCACAGGGCGAAGGAGGACGCAAAATCTTGCGGGCGGCGCTGCAACCAGGCATCGATAAGCGCAGGCGGGAAGGGGATAACCCCCTCAATCTCAGCAGCGGGGAAACGCACTTTGCCCTCATGCAAGGCGGCATAAAGGGTAACGTGCTCCATGCCGGTGGCCTCGCTCGGCGGTATGGTACACACCTTGATGAGTCGGGCATCCTCAATGCCTAACTCTTCTTTCAGCTCTCGGGCGGCAGCGGTTTCATAATCCTCCCCCGCATCCAAATGGCCTGCGGCAGATGAATCCCACACGCCGGGGTGTCGGTCCTTGTAGGCGGAGCGCTTTTGCAGCAGGCAATCATGTGTTTTTTTGTTGAACACTAGAATATGTACCGCGCGGTGTATCAACCCGTTATCGTGTACTTCTTTTCTGGTGGCTTGGCGCAGCACATTGTCTTGCTCATCAACCACATCAAAAAGCTCATCATCTTTTTGCGCCACGTCACACAGGGGGTGTGGATCGTAAGCGCGGGTGAGTGCAACCCATTGGGCCAAGCTCAATTCCTCTGCACGGGCAGTATAGGGCACACCAATGTTTTGCGCTACATCCTCCCACTCGGGGAAATCCGGCAGTTGCTTGCGCATTTGTTTGCGGCGCTGGGAGAAACAACGGCGCATCAGCTCATCCATATAGCGGTGGTCATACGGCGGAAGCTCCGTGGCCGGGCGCGGGGTGAGCAGCATGACGGTGGAGTCAATCTTGGGGCGCGGGGAGAACGCCTCCGGTGGCACCGTTTTGAGCGCTTTGGGTACCCAATCCATCTGAATCCGCAGGGAGAGCAGGCCATACGCATCATCCCCCGGCTTGGCCAATATGCGGTCTATAAACTCCTTTTGCAGCATCACCACGGCACGCTTGCAGGCGCAGGGAGATGTCAGAAAATTGGCTAAAATAGCACCACCCGCAGAATACGGAAGATTGCCCATGAACTTGACGGGTTGCTCGGCAAACAAGCGGCGTGGGTCCCATGAGGCACCGTCTGCATGGTGCACCTCCACATGGGGGGTATCTGCCCAGCGGGTGCGCTGGTACTCTGCCAAACGGGCATCAAACTCCACCAAAATGAGCTTGCGGCACAGCGGGGCCATGTGCTCGGTGAGTGCTCCCGTGCCCGGGCCTACCTCCACCACGCAATCCTCGGGGCTAATCTCCAGCTGGGCGACTATCCATTTGGCAATGTTTTCATCTATAAGAAAGTTTTGCCCCAGTGACTTGGATGGGGAAACCTCAAACTTATTGAGTACCTCGTGAATCTGCGTAGCATTCATGCGCCGTCCATTCTACTCCTTTTCTCCCCTGATTGCAAGTTTTTACAGAGAAAAAACAAAAGCCCCGCATGCGCGGGGCTTTTTAAGCGGATGGGGTGAGATTCGAACTCACGGAAGGGATTAACCTTCGGCGGTTTTCAAGACCGCTGCATTAAACCGCTCTGCCACCCATCCGTGTACGCAGCAATGCGGTGCGTGTGTTGATAGTAGCCGAAAGGGGGTGAGACTGCAAGCTTTTTTACTTATTATTACGCAATTATTAGTTTTATTAAATAAAAAGTTATAAAATTTGAACAAAATGCGAAATAGCGGTGTCCATAACTGCAAGGGGCGAGAACAAGCCCTGCAAACAACAAACAGATAGAAAGACTAAAACAAATGAAACAATATGTAAAGAGATGGGCCGCGTTGGCGGTGTTGGCACTGGGTGTCATGTCTGCTCAGGCAAATGCAGCAAGCGTAGCGGTTAACTTGAGCGGCGCAGGTGTGCAGGTTGTGGTAAATGACAACTGCAAACATGTCAAGAAGCACCAAAAGGTAGTCAAGAAGCATGGGCACAAGATGGACCGCCGCAAGGCTATGGCTCGTCACCGTATAGATAAGTGCCGATTTGATGACCGTGGCAGAAAGTTCGGTAAAGGTAAGCGTTAATGGTTATGGACGACACAGATATTGACCCCACCCCTACAGAAACAAGTCCGCCGCTGCATGTTTGGTAAAGATTCCACATGCAGCGGCGTTTTTTGTGTAAAAGGAATCAGCTTCGGCTATAGAGGGTGGAGACAAATCCCTCAAACGGCTCCAACTCTTTGCGATGGGGGAATTGATTTTTAAACTCGGGGAACCAAGTGTCTGCCTCCCATTCTCCGGCTACCTCAGACACGTAAATACCTTGCATGAGCGGCAGCATCAGCTCGTATATTTGGGCCCCACCAATTACCATTACCTCCGGGTGCATCAGTTCAATGTTATTGAGCTCTGCAAGGTCATGAATCACAAGGGCTCCTTCTGCCTGATAGTTTGCGGAGCGGGTGAGCACAATGTTTTGTCTGCCGGGCAGGGGGCGCCCCAAAGACTCCCATGTTTTGCGCCCCATAAGGATGGGGTGCCCCATGGTAAGGCGTTTAAAGAGCTTGAGGTCATCCGGCAAGCGCCAAGGCATAGTGTTGTTGAGGCCTATGGCACGGTCTGCCGCCATGGCTACAACGCCTGTGTAGGTGAGTGTCATACAGAGATGGGGGCTTTGATGTGCGGGTGGGGGTCGTAGTTTTCCAGCGTGAAGTCCTCGTAACGGAAACCATCAATCTCCGTCACCTCGGGGTTAAGGCGCATGGTCGGCAGCGGGCGCGGGGATCTGCCAAGCTGCAGGCGAGCTTGCTCCAAGTGGTTGTTGTATAAGTGTAAATCACCAAAGGTGTGTACAAACTCCCGCGCTTCATAACCGCAAACTTGCGCGGCCATCATCAGCAGCAAGGCATAGCTGGCAATGTTGAACGGCACACCGAGAAAGAGGTCGCAGCTGCGTTGGTAGAGTTGCAGGCTCAGCCCGTGTTTTTCCCCCTCCTTTTGCGCGGGAATAACGCAGAACTGGAAGAGGCAGTGGCAGGGCGGCAGAGCCATATTGTCTACCTCTGCCACATTCCAGGCGGAGACAATGTGGCGGCGGCTCCACGGGTTGTTTTTCAGCCCGTCAATGAGTTTTGCAATTTGGTCGATGCTGCCGCCGTTGCCATCCGGCCATTTGCGCCACTGGCTGCCGTATACGGGGCCGAGGTCCCCGTTTTCATCTGCCCATTCATCCCAAATGGTAACACCGTTATCTTGAAGGTATTTGATATTGGTGCTGCCTTTCAGAAACCACAGCAGCTCATGAATAATGGAGCGCAGGTGCAGTTTTTTTGTGGTAAGGCAGGGGAAGCCGTGGCGTAAATCGAAGCGGGTTTGACGCCCGAACACGCCGATGGTGCCTGTGCCGGTGCGGTCATTTCTGCCCACGCCGTTGGTCAGCACATCATCCAGCAGCTCAAGGTATTGTTTCATAAGCTTTTACAGGGAGAGCGCGCTGCGAATTTGCAGGGCGTATTTTTCTGCACGCTGTGCGATGGTGAGCTCTAAGTCGCGGTAGAGAATGCCGCGGGATACATTGATAACGGGCGGGGCTACACGGGTGCCACCCGTCAGGGCACTCAGGTCTCCGCCTTGGGCCCCGAGCCCGGGGATGAGCAGGGGGGCATCGGGCAGCTCGCTGAGCAGCTCTGAGCTGGCGTTGGTAAGCCCCATTACCATGCCTACCTCGGTAGCGGCACCTTCTGTGCGGGCTCGCTCTACCATGTCACCCACCAGCTGGTATACTTTGCGCCCGTTGGCCAGCACTTGGCGCTCAATGTCCGCAGAGCCTGCGTTAGAGGTAACGGCCAGCAAGTATACGGCCTTGCCCTCATGCCCCAGGAAGGGCTCCAGTATATCATAGCCCATAAAGGGGTTGAGCGTTACGGCATCCACATTCATGCGCTCAAAGTAAGCCTGTGCATAGTATTTTTGCGTTTCGCCGATGTCGCCTCGCTTGGCATCCAAAATCACGGGTATGTCCTTGGGCATGTCCTTGAGCAGGTTCTCCAGCATTTGAAGCCCCGGCAGCCCCATGGCCTCAAAATAGGCAATGTTGGGTTTGTAGGCGGCGGTGTAGGGGGCGGTTTCTTCTACCACTTGGTGCAGCCAAGCCTCCAGCTCGGCAAGGTTTTCTGATTGAGGGCGGGGGTCCAGCCCCACACAGAGCGCGGAGCGGGTGGCATTGATGCGAGCTTGGAGTTTTTCTGTGAATTTCATGGTATGTGTTGTGTTAAAAATTATAGACCGAGTTTTGTGCGGAAGTAGGCGATTGTTTTGTCCAGTCCCTCGCTGAGCGGAATGGTGGGAGCCCAGCCGAGCTTTTTACCGGCAAGGGTAATGTCGGGGCGGCGCTGGGTGGGGTCGTCAGATGGCAGGGGGCGTTGCACCAGCTTGCTTTGGGTCGGTATTTTCTGCAATACCAGCTCTGCCAGTTGGCGTATGGTGAACTCCCCGGGATTGCCGATGTTGACGGGGCCAACAAATCCGGCCTCGTTTTCCATCATGCGCACCATACCTTCAATCAGGTCATCCACATATTGGAAGGAACGCGTTTGGTGCCCCTCTCCGTAAATGGTGATATCTTCCCCACGCAAGGCCTGGCAAATAAAGTTGGACACCACGCGGCCGTCCTCGGGGTTCATGAGCGGGCCATAGGTGTTGAAAATGCGTATCACGCGTATATCCACCCCCTCGTGGCGGTGGTAGTCGAACATGAGGCTTTCTGCGCAGCGTTTTCCTTCGTCGTAACAGGCGCGTATGCCGATGGGGTTGACATTGCCGCGGTAATGTTCCGGCTGCGGGTGCATTTGTGGTTCTCCGTATACCTCTGAGGTAGATGTTTGCAGAATGCGCGCGCCGTGTTTTTTAGCAAGCTCCAGCATGTTGAGGATGCCTAACACGCAGGTTTTGGTGGTGAAGATGGAGCGGTTTCCTTGATAAAAAGGCGGGGAGGCGGGGCAAGCCAAGTTGTAGATGCGGTGCAGGGGCGTGTCGCAATCCCACGGCTCAATGACATCATGCTCAACGAATGAGAAAGCGGGGTTCTCCATCAAATCCGCAACATTTTCGAGAGACCCGGTGTAATTGTTATCCAAACAGATGACGCGGTGGCCGTCTGCAATGAGCCTGTGGCAAAGATTCGCACCCACAAAGCCGGTGCCGCCTGTAACAAGAATATTCATGCTGAGCCCAGTCTACCTTGAAATGCCGTAAATTGCAAGCAAAAAGGTTGACTTTGCTGCGGGAGTAAGGCATGATGATGCGTGCAGATGAAAGAGGCGTGTTTCAGTGAGGCTCAGGAGCAGCAAATCCTGCAAATGTTCGGCAAATCTCAACTGCGTGCCGGGCAGCGTGAGCTTATTGCTGCAGCCCTTGCCGGGCGCAATGTGTTGGGGGTGTTGCCGACCGGGCATGGCAAAAGCCTGTGTTATCAAGCTGCGGCTGTGTTGCTGGGGGGTACATCTGTTGTGGTGTCTCCCCTTATTGCCCTGATGCGAGACCAAGTGCAAGGCCTCAAAAAAATAGGCATTGCGGCAGAGCGCTTTGATTCTACCCTTGCCCCTGAGGAGAAGGCGGCTTTGTTGGCTGCGCTTTCAAGCGAAAAAATCCGCCTGTTGTTTGTTGCCCCCGAGTCTTTGGAAAATGTTGATTTACAGCGTGCGTTGGCCGCAACATCACTCATGTTGTTTGTGGTGGATGAGGCTCACTGTGTGTCCGAATGGGGGCACAGTTTTCGCCCGGATTACCTGAAACTGCCGGATTTGTTCCGCCGCATGCGTTTTCGCAGTGCCATGGCTATTACCGCCACGGCAACCTTGCGCGTGCAGCAAGACCTGTGTACACATTTCGGTGTCGCCGCGGCAGATGTATTCAGTATCTCGCCCTATCGCCCCAACATCATCCGCGAGGTGCTGGGTGCGGCGGATAAGCTGACCTGTGTTTGCCGTTTTCTGGAGAACGCGGCGAACCGCCCCGCTGTGGTATACACCCGCACCCGTAAGGGCACGGAGGAGGTGGCCGCCCTGCTGCAACAGCATGGGTTTAATGCCGTGGGCTACCACGCCGGTATGAAAACGGAGACCCGCGAGTCCCTGCAAGATGCCTTCCTCCATAATGAGCGAGATGTGCTGGTGGCTACCATAGCCTTTGGTATGGGTATTGATAAGCCCGATATTCGCTCTGTTATTCATTATGATGAGCCTACATCCCCCGAGTCCTACCTGCAAGAATCCGGCCGTGGTGGCAGAGACGGTAAGCCTTGCCGCTCTCTCGTGCTGATGAATGAGGCCGGGTGCATAGATGCGCAAAACCGCATTTACGCCGCAGAGCCGGATGCCGAGGGCGTGCAACGTGCCGTGCGTTGGCTTATGCTGCAGGGGGCGCGTGCCGTTTCTCTGTGGGAGCTTGGCACCACCTGCGATGTGCCCGATGATGTGCCCATGCGTGCCCTGTGGCATTTGGATAAATTGGGTGCTGTGCGTATTGAAGAGCGTGGCTACAAGTTTTACAAGGTGAAACCTCTCTTTCCATTGCAGACGATTCTTGATGGCAGAGATTCCGCTGAATCTGCACGCCTCTCATGGTTGAAAGAGCATCCCGAGGGAGAGGTGGAAGACGCCGCCCTTGCCTGGAATTGCAGCTATGCAGACGCCATGGCCCAACTGCGGGAGTGTGAGGCCTCCGGTGAGTGGCGGCTTACCTTGCGGCAACAGGCTCTTTACTTGCGCTCATACGCCCCTGCAGATGCCCGCGCCTTGGCGGTGGAACTCTCTGCCGCCTATGCCCGCCGCAGGGAGGCAGATTCAGCACGTTTTCACACTCTTAGAGAAATGCTTTGCCAAGCCCCTTGCATCAACGCTGCGTTGGAGTCGTACTTTACCGGCTGCACCATGCCCCCATGCGGGCATTGCTCTGCTTGCAAAGGCAAGCACCCGGTGTTGCCGGTTGCCCCGCCTCCTCCTGCGATTCCACCGCACGGGGAGCTCCCTGAGCTGTTTAGGGATAATCAGCGCAAGCGTTTTCTGCTGGGGCTTGCTTCCCCCGGCTTAATGGCTCGCCGCCTTTGGGCGCATGAACATTACGGCGCTGCTTCCGGGACCAAATGGGCAGATTTGTAACGGGAAGTATCATGTGGTTAATTTCGCTTTTATCGCTTCTCTACTAGATGTTATTAAAGTTAATTTTTAATAAATAATCCTTGAAAATATCTCAAATCTATGCTATCTTAATGATGTTATGAGAGACACCGCCCCCAGCCCGGAACAAGCCCGCCGCGAATACTGGAAAAATCGCGAGAGTACGATTAGTGTCATAAAATCCGCACTGTGGGTATTGGGCAGCAGCGGTGGCATATGGCCCAGACACAACGCGCGTACGGTACTGCACAGAATGGCACCACTGGAAAACCTCGTTCGCCTCGTCCTTGCTAACAAGGACAAAATCTACATCTCCAAGCAAGTGATGGAGAACTTGCTGGAGGATGCGGCATGGCTTGAAAAAGTAAGAGCCAAAGCCGAGCATTTTTTGAAACGCTGACATATCACTCCAAAAACTTTTCGGCTTTATCCCAGACGGCTTGAGAGGCATCTGCACAGATGAAGGCCGTTTTGCCGCCGTTTTGGGCGCGGATGTAGGAGGCGGAGCCGCGCAGGGAGTCGCGGATGTACTTGAG
>JAFQEF010000133.1 GCA_017399165.1 Akkermansia sp. | reverse complement strand
GCTCCGTCGCTCCGGGCTCGGGGTTATTATTTCCACGTGCAGGGGCTTACGCCCCTGCCTAAGCTATTTCGCCCCCATGCGGGGGCTATCAAATTCGGCGGGCATTCGCCCGCGGGTACGATATTTTTTTCGCCCCTCACCGGGGCTCAAAAAGTCGGCTCGCCCCCGGGTGGGCGTAGACACCGCAGGTGACGAAGCCCCCTAACGCTCGCGGGTTCTCCCCCACAAATACCAATTTGCAGAAGCACCGTTATCATCCCATGCCGTGGTTTGTATACTCGCTTGCGCTCGTAATGAAGAACGGCTGCGCCGTAGTGAAGAAGCCACCTTGCGGTGGCTTATGAAGAGCGGGCGCTGCCCGCCATGAAGAACGCCTGACGGCGTTGATGGAGGGGGAGCTTACCCTTTTATTTTATCGCGCAGGGCTTTTGAGTAAGCGGGGGCTGTATTGGGTGCGGGGTCGTAGCCCAGGTAGCAGCGTTTGCGGAACTGCTCAAAGGATTCGCCGGGGAGGGTGCGCACGGCACCGTGTTTAAAGAGCACACGGGCAATATCCCCATTGTGAACGGGGAGCAGGTTGTAGTACCACGGCATGTTGGGTGCAATGGTGCGGAAGGTGTTGATAACGCCGGTGGAGCAGTTGTCTGCTACGGTGTTGTAGGCTGTGTGGTTGGTTGCTGCGGCTTGTTGTAAGGCCACAAAGTTGAGCAGCATGGTGCGTGCGTGCTCGGGGGAGGCTTTAAGCGGCATGAGCATGAGGTCCTCGTGGCGGTAATTGGTGCGCAGGCCGAAGATGTCCTCCTCCGTACCGAACAGGTAGAGGATACCGTAGCGTTTGTAGAGGCCGCCGATGGCGGTTTGCACCTCGCCCTCGGGCAGGCGGGTTTCTGCAGAGACGACCAGGTGACGGCCATCTGCAAAGGAGAAGCTCATCATGGTGTGGCAAACGGACTCCATTCCATCCCAATGGCAGGCTGCAAAGTCTGCGCCGGTGATGGTGCGCAGGTCGTAAGTCTCTGTGCGGTAGCGGGGGGTGTAGTCATGCTCGGAGCGGTATTCGAAGTCTCGAATATTGACAATGGTGAGCAGGTTGCCATCCTCACTGAAGGAGAATTGGGGTGCCACTGCCCAAGGCGTTTGCCATTTTTCGGGCTGCGGGCCGGGAATGAGCTTAAAGGTGACGATGTTGAGCATCACCAGCCCCCACAACCACAGTAAGGTATGCCCGGGGTATTGCTTACGCTTGGCATACCAAGCCCCCCATGCAGCAAGCAGCAGGGCAACGGGGATAAGGCTGATGGGTTGGTATACCCACAGCCCTAAGCACCAGAGCAGGGCAATGCTCAGCAGCAGGATGCTGATGGTGAGCAGCGTGTAGTGTAGAGCCTTTCTCATTCGAATTTAAGGATGACGGGGGCTTTTGCGGAGGTGCCGTGCGGGTCTAATGCCGTGACGGAATCTGCCGGAACCCACCCGCGTACGCCGGAGAAGGTTTCTACATAGCGGTGGTTGCCGCGTATTGCGAGCAGGTGCACAGGGGTGGAGGCAGGGAGCTCTACCACTTTTTGGGCGGTATCGAGTGCGGCACTGCGAGCAGAGGTGGCTTTGGTGATGTAGGCTAAATCTGCGGGTGGGGTGGCGGTGAGATCCGGCACGCTGCGCGTGGCGTAGTAGATGTAGTCTGCCCCGCACAACAGGCTCAGGAAAAGGCTGATGCCGATAAGGGTGCGCAGCGTGAGTTTTAATTTGTCTTTGAGCAGCAGGCTCAGGGCAATGCAGAGCAGTAAGGTTGCCGTGCAGATGATGGTGGCAACCCACAGTTGGGGGTAGCTCAAAAAGGTGAACACTTTGTCTGCCGTGTCTTGTTGCGGGAGGATGGCTCCCTCTTTGCGCTGAATGAATGCCAGGTTGGCCTCTGCCTCTGCCAGCCCCGGGGACTCTTGCAGGGCGCGGGCGTAGTACAGGGCTGCTTCACCGGGCTCGTTGAGGCGGTATTTACAGTTGCCGATGTTGTAGAGGAGCTCGCCGCGGTCTCGGGTGTCGGTTTCGGCTTTCAGCTCTGCCTCCAATTCTTCAAGAGCTTTGCTGTATTGCCCTGCCTCATAGTGTTTCATGGCGCTGTCTGCGGCGGGGCAGAGCGGGGCAATGGCCCCCAACACGGCAAAGGCTGCCACAAGGCAGGAGAGTGCCTTGCGCACGCTGCGCAGCATGGCGGATTTCTCCTCCTTGGTGACATGGGGGGTGGCATCGGGGCGGAACACCTCTGCGTCTCTCTTGTTGAGAATGGCTTGAATCTCGGGTGTGTTGGCTGCGTTCGGGATGTTGCTCTCGATGAAAGCACCGATGCCTTTGAGGAAGGCTGCGGCATCCGGCTCTGCGGCAATGCGGTTGAGTACTTTGTCTCTGTTGCGCCGGCCTGCTTTTTGAGCCCAAGCGTTGTATGCGCGTTTGCCGATGAGCCACAAGAGAATGCCGGCCCCGGGCAGGTAGAGCATGTACCACAGCCACTTAGGCAGGGTGGTGGCGGCGGCGTTGCCGCCCTCTGACTCATTGGGCAGGAAATGGTAAATATCCGCCAGTTCTGCCACGGGCACGGTGCCGGCAGGCGGTGCGGCAGAGGCGGCGGTGACTTGCCCGGACCCCGCGGCCTCCGTTGCGCGCCAAGGCAGGCCTATGGGTTGAGACTCTGCCGTTTTGTATTCCTCTGCCTCGGCATCAAAATAGCTGAAGGAGAAGGAGGGCACCCCGGCTACCTCTACCACCGGGCGCATGAGTTGAGAGAAGATGACGGCTTGGGGTTTGCCGGTGGGGGAGTATTCAATTTTGCGAGTGGGGGGCATGAGTTTCCAGTTCTCTGCCTCGCGTGGTTGCGGGCAGGTGAGTTGCTCTAGGCTTCCGGTGCCTTTTACGGTGATTTGCACGTCAATCATCTCATTCATGGCCAGGTCTTTGGCCTCTGTTGAGGTGGAGATGCTGAAGCTGCCGACCATATCCGAGAAGTCTGCCGGTGGGTTGGGCGGCAAGGGACGGGGTGTGTTTAATGCCAATTTGGGCAGCTTGAGAGTGAGCGGCAAGGGGCGGAAGGTGGTGCTGTGGAAGGTGTAATTGCCGGTTCTTTCTGCAATTGTTTCCTTCATTTGGAAAAGGCAGGGCACGCTTACATAAACATCGTACTCTCCCTCTTTATTGCCGGCTGTGTTTTGGGGGATGAGGTTTACCTCCAAATCCATCACTACCCATTGCTGCCCGCGTGCCTGCACGGTGCGTTCCCGCAGCGGAAACCAGTGCTGAATCAGGGCGCCGGGGGCCCCGGCGATGGGGGTGCGGAACGGGTCCGCTTTGACCCCTTGAGAAACAATGCCGGGCTGTTGCTCCAGTCTGTTAAAGCTTTGGGGCAACAAGAGTTTGAGGCTTGCCTGTATGGGTTGGCCTGCATAGTACTCTTGCGGTTCTGTTAACCACATAGTACCAAAGGTAAGGGGCTTGCCGTTGTCTGTGGCGTTGTTATCATCTACAGTGCGCCATTCTACCTTGGCGGTGGTGTAGACAGTTAGCTCGGGTATTTTGACGCTTTCTTTTTGACCGGAGGATAAGGTTACCTCAATGTTTTCACACTCCACCTTACCGCTGCCGCCCACTTCTACAAGAATCATGAATATCTCTACGCGTCCGTAGGTGTTGCCGTTGGCATCTGCCAGGGCCTCCTCGTAATAGTTGTCGCGGCTGCTGCGATTTTGGATAAAATGCCCATTTTTAATTTTTCCGGGGGTTACCTGGCGTATGCGTACGGGGCTTACAAGGTCTTTGTGCTCATTTTGAAGCAGCAGAACCACCTTCTCCCCGGGCAGTGCGGCGTTTGTGGACCATGAGGCTTGTATGTCTGCCTGCGCGGTAGATATGATGGCGCATGCCAGACAGATGATAAGGCTGATGAGGTTTTTCATATTGAAATTCATAGTTCAGGGTGGGGAAAATCAGTAATCCTTGTTAGGACGTTTGCGCTGTGTGTGGTACTCGAACTCGCGGCGCAATTTGCGGGCTGCGGCCTCGTCTTCTTCGTCTCGCTTCATGTTCAGAATATCACGTGCACGTTGTTTTTTGCGTTGTTCTCGGCGTGCAGCAGCAGATTGTTGGGGTTGACGGTCGGCCTGTTGATCGGATTCTGATTCCTGCTCAGATTGTTGCTGGTCGTCCTGCTTTTGCCGGTCGTCCTGCTTCTGCTTGTCGTCCTGCTTTTGCTTGTCGTCTTGCTTTTGCCGGTCGTCCTGCTTCTGTTGGTCGTCCTGCTTCTGTTGGTCGTCCTGCTTCTGTTGGTCGTCCTGCTTCTGTTGGTCGTCCTGCTTCTGCTGGTCGTCCTGCTTTTGCTTGTCGTCTTGCTTCTGCTTGTCGTCTTGCTTTTGCTGGTCGTCCTGCTTCTGCTGGTCGTCCTGCTTTTGCTTGTCGTCTTGCTTTTGCTGGTCGTCTTGCTTTTGCTGGTCGTCTTGCTTCTGCTTGTCGTCCTGCTTTTGCTGGTCGTCTTGCTTTTGTTGGTCGTCCTGCTTTTGCTGGTCGTTCTGTTTTTGTTGCTCGTTTTGTTTTTTCTGCTCCTCTTTCTTTTTCTGTTCGTTTTCTTTTTGTTGTTGTTTGAGGCGCTCAATTTCTTTGTTAATGAGCTCTACGAGCTTGTTGACACGCTCTGCATTTGTTTTAGCCGGGGCGAAATCTGCTTGTGCTTTAAGGGCATCCTGATAGTAGACGGAATCTGCCTGTAATTTTTTTACGATGGATTCGAGCTGCTGAATGGTAGGTTGAGCCGGTTGCCCTTGAGCAGAGGGGGTATATAATTTGCGGAGCTCATCGAAGTGTTGTTCCATTTTGATATTACCCAAACGTTGCAAGGCAGCAGCTTGCATGTGGGTATCTTCATCCAACAGGGCTTTAGAGAGCTCTACGGCACATTCCTCTGTTTTGCCTTCTTTTTGATAATTCAGTGCTTGCTTGTAGGCATTATGGCTTTCTTTTTGCGGGGCTGCTTGCAGTTGCCCCGGCACCAGTGCCATTAATATGAGTATGCCTGCTTTGCGTGTAAGGTTTGTGGGCATGCGTCGCCAGCGGGTTGCCAGCAATATGGCAGCCACAGCCAACAGCAGCGCGGCTACGGCAAAATACTCGTACATATCATTGGGGGCTTTGCCGGCAGATTGCGCTTCCTCATGGCGGTCAATTTTTTCTGCGGCAGTTTGCGCAAAGGCGGTCAAATCAGTAGAGTTGTTCATGATGAAGAAATCCCCGCCGGTTTCTCGAGCCAGCATGCTGAGGGTTTCCGGTTGGAGTTTACTGATAACATGCTTGCCCTCGGCATCTTGCCACATGCCGTTTTCACGCTCGGTGTCGGGTATGGTTGCCCCCTCTGTGGTGCCGATACCTACGGTGATAACCATGAGGTTCTTTTTGCGGGCTTCCTCCAGCAGGGCGGGGGAAAAGTTCATGGTGTCTTCACCATCACTGAGAATCACCAAGGCATTGGTGCCGGTAGCGGCGGCGCGCTCAAAGCTTTGCATAGCCAGTTTGAGCACGTGCTCCAGGTTGGAGCCCCCGTAGCTCTCCCAGTCGCGGTTGACCAGATTGAGGGTTTCTTGCAGGGTGAGGTGGTCGTAGGTAAGGGGGATAAGCAGCTCTGCCTCGCCGGAGAAGAGGATGAGGCCGATTTTGTCCGTAGGCAGTGCATCAATGAGCACACGGGCTGCCGTGCGTGCTTCCTCCAGGCGGGAGGGGGAGACATCCTGCGTCTCCATGGAGCGGGAGATATCCAGCGCAATGATGAGGTTGCGCCCCGTTACCAGTGCCTCCGTGTTCTTATAGCCGTTGTAGGGGCGAGCCGCTGCGATAATGCAACATGCCAATGCAGATAAAGCCAATATGAGCGGAATAACGGAGTGGAGCGGGGAGGTTGTGCGCACCAGCTCTTTGCGGTGAGCGGGGGAAACCAGCTTCTCCCAGTTCCCCTTGCGGTGAAGATGCAGCAGGTATGCCCCCACGCCCAGTATTACGGGCAGTGCCAAGGCTATCAGTACATATGGATATAGAAAACTCATGTTGTCTGTGTAGGTTACAAATCACGGTGCAGGTTTGGGTAACACCATGTGCGCACCCAATGCAATAAGCAACAAAAGAGCTGCGGCCCCCATGGGCCAATAGAAAAGTTCATCATACACCACGAAAGTGCGGGGATCGGAGTCCGTTTTCTCCAATTTGTCGATAACGGCAAAGGCATCTGCCAGGCTTTGGCTGCTGCCTGCACGGTAATACCTGCCCCCCGTGAGCTCTGCTATCTCTTTGAGGGACTTTTCATCTATAGTGTCGTGCTGAACCAAGCGGCCGGATAACCTTTTATCACTACCTATGGCAATGGTGTAAATGCGTATACCCAGCTCCGCGGCGCTTTGCGCTGCCTCTAGGGGGCCGATTTCGCCACGGTTGTTGATGCCGTCTGTCACCAGGATGAGGATTTTGGATTTTGTCTCCTTGCGGTCATGGAGTCGGGAGGCGGCAGAGGCGATGGCGGAGCCGATGGCGGTGCCGTCTTCAATGATATAGCCGGGGCGTATCATTTGCCCGAAGGGGTTGACATCCGCCAGGTAAAAGGAGTCTATCTTATGGCGCAGAATGTCGTGGTCCATGGTAAGCGGGCTGCACAGCTTGGCTTTGCCCGCAAAGGCCACCAGCCCCATGCGGTCGTTGGGGCGGTTGTTAATAAACTCATTGATGACATGTTGGGCACTGGTGAGGCGGTCCACAATGCGGCCCTTTAAGCGCATATCTTTTTCTGCCATAGAGCCGGAGAGGTCGCAGGCAATCATGATATCTATACCGCTGGCAATGGGCTCTTTGTGGGTTTCTTTCCATTGCGGCTGTGCCAGTGCGGCGATGATGCAGGCAACAGCCGAAAGCGTGGTCACCGGGCCGATAAATCCGGCCAGTGTGGCGGGCTTGGGCAAGTGCTCTGCTATAACTCGCAAACCCGGGTGTTGTATGGCGGCTGCCGTGCCCATGCGGCGGCGCAGCAGTACCAAAAGCGGTATGAGTACCAAAGCCCATAACCAAGCGGGCTCGGCAAACATGAAGTCTCTGCTGAACCGCTCGGTCTCTGCTGCGGCAAGTGTCACGATGCTGGCGGTGCTTGTCATCATGATAATTTTTTAACTTTTTCCAGCTCTTTTGCGGCTTCTGCGGCTCTTTGCTGGGCTTCTTGTATGTTTAAAATAGTATCCTGTGTTTCGCTAATGAGCTCTGTTACCATCTGCGGGGCATTATCTTGCCTGCCTGCGTATTTGAGCTCTGCAAACTTCTCCAACAGCATGCGCGTGGCGTATTGGCACTCCCGCGGTATGGCAGACAAGGCGTCCAATCTGCGGCTGAACTCCTCATGCGTTTCAAAGAGTGCGGGGTCTTCCGTCTTGCCGGTTAAGTACTCTCGCAGTATCATGGAGAGCTCTAAACTGCAAGTGCGCAGGTTGGGTTGTTGTGTTTTCAATGCCTCCAGGCGTTGCAGGGCAACCTCCTCTGCCGTGGGGGCAGGGTGTGTGTGTTTGCGTTTTTTGAGCAGCAGGTACACTAAAATACCCGCAACAATGATAACGCCCACAATGCTGCCCCATAATAACCAGGGGGATAGGGTGGCAGGCTCCAGAGCCTCTGCCGGTATGCCCTGCTCAAGCTCGGGGATGCTGTTGAGCAAATCTAGCGGTTGCTCAAGTGTGGGTTGCGGTGTTTGTGCAAGTGTAATCATGGTGAGCATCAGCGGGCAAAGTGGCTGCTTCGGCGGGTGAACAAGGCACGCAGGGCGGGTACAAAGTCTGCATCGGTGCGCAGGTCTCGCATGTCGATTCCCAGTTGGGTGAAAATGCCCTCCCACTCCGCTCTGTGAGCCAGCATGGCGCGGGTGTAGGCTTTTCTGACTGCCGGGGAGCTGAGGTTGACGTGGTAGGGTGTGCCGCTCTCGGGGTCCTGTATGCACACGGTGCCGGCATCCTGCGGCAGCTCCAGCTCCATGGCATCTGCCACGCGCAGGGGAATCAGCTCGTGCCGGAAGTTCAGCTTGCCGATGGCCTGTTTATCTGCCGACATCATGAAGTCGCTGATGAGGAAGCACATGGTGCGCTTGCGCTGGGTACGCAGAATCTCTGCCGCCACTTCTTCGATGCCGACATCCTGCCCGCTGTTTGCAACGGAGATAATCTCTCGGATGATACGCAGGCATTGTTTCATTCCCTTGGCAGGGGGCAGGTAAAAGTGCGGGTGGCAGCCATACAGCAACAGCCCCACGTTGTCTCCGTTGCGTGCGGCACTGTAGGCTAAAACGGCGGAGATAAGGGCGGCATACTCCAGTTTGGAGTAATTGCTCTTGCTGCTTGCATAGCGCATGGAGGCACTGGTATCCACCGCCAACAGCAGCACCTGCTCACGCTCCTCATGAAAACGCCTCACATACGGCGAGCCCGTGCGGGCGGTGACTTTCCAGTCGATAAAGCGAGGGTCATCCCCGGGTTGGTACTCGCGGAAGTCATCAAACTCCAACCCCTGGCCACGGAAACTGGCGCGGTATTGGCCGGAGAGCGTGGCTGTGGTGAGCCTGCGCGCCGTCAACTCAATGCGGCGCACTTTCTGCATGATTTCCTGCGTCTTATCCATAGCGGGTGTGTTTCAGGAGTTCATCACGGTACAGGTACCTTAGAGAGGATGCTGTCGATGATGCTGTCGCTGGTAATGTTAGCGGCCTCTGCCTCGTAAGAGAGCAGAATGCGGTGGCGCAAAATATCGTGTGCCAGGTCTTTGACATCCTGCGGGGTGACATAGCCACGCTGCTTGGTGAATGCCAATGCCTTGGCAGCCAATGCAATGCTGATGGTAGCGCGCGGAGATGCACCGGCGCGTACCATGCCCTCCAAGTGGCGGTCCACCTTGCCGGGGTTACGCGTGGCGCGCACCAAATCCACGATGTAGCTTTCTATGGCCGGGTCTATGAAGATGCGGTCCATCAGCGCGCGAGAGGCCTCTACGGTTTGTACGGATACCACCGGCTTGGTTTGCGGGGTGGCCCCCGTGCGGCTCATCATGCTCAGTATCTGCAACTCTTCATCACGCTCGGGGTAATCTACTATAATCTTGAAGAGGAAGCGGTCCAACTGAGCCTCGGGGAGCTGGTAGGTGCCCTCTTGCTCAATGGGGTTTTGTGTGGCCAGTACCAAGAAGGGGGAGGGCAGGGGGTAGCTCGTCTCTCCCAGGGTGACCTGGCGCTCTTGCATGGCCTCTAACAAGGCACTCTGTACCTTGGCGGGGGCGCGGTTAATTTCGTCCGCCAAAATCAAATTGGCAAATACAGGGCCTTTTTTGGCAGAGAATTGGCGGGTCTCCGGGTTGTAAATCATGGTGCCCAGCAAGTCTGCCGGCAGCAAATCCGGGGTAAACTGTATGCGTGAAAACGCCGCATGCATGGTGCCGGCCAGGGCTTTTACCGACAAGGTTTTTGCCAAACCCGGTACACCCTCCAGCAATACGTGCCCTTTGCAAAGAAGACTCAGGATGAGGCGGTTCACCAGCTTTTGCTGGCCAACCAACACCCCGGCCATTTCCATTTTTACAGCACTCACCCACTCAGAGCTGCGTGCTATTTCTTCATTGAATGCCTGTGTGTTCATCATTGTTTGTCTGTTCCGGAGAATAGCACGTACACGGCCATTTTTCAAGCTCTATGTACGTACGCACTATGTTTAAGACACACTTGCCCCCCGTACCGTTGAAAATGAGCTTTTTTGATAGTTTTTTACCCTCAGATAAAAGTTTTTTGATGAAAATGACATGTTTTGCTTGACGTATGAGAAAAAATGAGTATAATGGTGCTCCGCTAATCTTTAACCGCACTAAAATCTTATGTCCAGAATCTGCAATATCACGTTTGCTATGCCGCACAAGGGCCGCCGCATTCATCGCTCCGGTCTCGCCAAGAAGAAGGGCGGTATCGGTCGTCACGTTACTAAGGTTGTTAACCGTACCGTTTATCCCAACCTTCAGGAGAAGCGTGTATGGGTACCCGAGCTCAACGGTGGCCGCGGTGGCTACATCCGTATGAAGCTTTCTTGCAAGGCCCTGCGCACCATCTCCAAGAACGGTGCTTACAATACCCTCAAGAAGGCTGGTATCCTTTACTAATTTTTTGTACTTTTTTTTGAACGTAGCGGCACCTTGTGTTGTCTCTCTTACGAGAAAAAAACGAGACTGCCGCGGGGCTGTTCCCAAACGAACCGCGCGCATGTTCGCTAAGAGTACAATAACTGCAATCCCCTTGCACTGACCTTTTACGAAAATGACATCACAACAAACCAAAATCGCGCTTCGTATTAACGATGGCAATATCAACCACCACCTGTGGAACAACCGCGGTGTATGGTGGTGCCACGTCACAGTCCACAAGCCTGACGCTACGGCCGAACGTCTGCGCTTCTCTCTGCGTACCCGGGACATAGAGAAAGCACGTACGCTTCGTGATCGCATCTTTGCGGATATTCAGCGCCACTTCAGCATTGCCACCTGAGGGTAGTTGCAGAGGTAAGTGCCGTGCCTAAAGGCTTGATGCACACATTATCAAAAAGCCGTTCCCAAACAAAGGGAACGGCTTTTTGAGTATGATGCTCGCCACGCAACTACCAATTAATCTGTCAACAAGAGAGCCCCAAGCCTCTAACTGAATCAGCGCAGGCGTTTGTTAATGAAATAACGCGGGCGTTTCTTGGTCTCCATGTACATTTTGCCGAGGTACTCGCCCATAATGCCCAGGCTCATCATGCCTAAGCCGCCTAAAAACCACAAACTACAGGTAAGCGTGGCCCACCCGTTAGGGGTGCCCAGGCGGAAGTAATCCGTGACAACCCATGCCACCATGAAGAGGCTGACGATAAAGATGAGTAAGCCCAGGCAAGCAATGAGGCGCAGCGGTGCCACGGAGAATGAGGTAATGGCATTGATGCTCAGCCCGAGCAAACGCCGCATGCTCATTTTGCTTTCTCCTTGTTCGCGCTCTAATACATCAAAATAAACGGGAGCTTGGCGGAAACCTGTGTGGCGCAGCAGGGCACGGAACATCATGTTGCTCTCCCCGTATTCGCTGAGGGCCTGCAACACTTGCTTGGTCATGAGGCTGTAGTCTGCATGCCCCTTGAGTACGGGCGAACCCAGCATACCCATAACCTTGTAAAACAATTGGGCTGTTATTTTGCGAATGAACGGCTCTTTACCACGGCTTTTTTTGAGCCCGTAGAGCAGCTCGTATCCCTCTGCGCGCTTGTCCAGGAAATCATCTATGGCATTGATGTCGTGCTGCAAATCAGCATCCATGCAGATGACGATATCCGCAAGTTCCTTTGCCTCCATCAACCCGGCAAACAGGGCGTATTCCTTGCCTCTGTTACCGGCCAGGGCAGAGGCCTTGACACGGGGGTGCTGCGCGTGCAGCTCCTCAATGATAGCCCAGGTGTTATCACGCGAGCCGTCATCCGCAAAGAGCATGCAGCTTGTTGCAGAAATACGCCCGGCTTTTATCAGAGCTTCTAATTTAGCCTCCACAGCCTGTACGGTTTGCCGAATGCCTGCGGACTCATTGTAGCAGGGCATGACAATGCACAGGGTCTCCGGCGCAGGGGTGTTCATGCTGTTTTATTTGGATACGTTGAAACGGAACTCCACTACATCGCCATCCTGCACCACGTAGTCTTTGCCTTCTATGCGCAGTTTTGCTTGCTCTTTGGCTTTGGAGAGGGAGCCACAGGCTACCAAGTCCTCATAGGCTACCACCTGCGCGGCAATGAAACCGCGCTCAAAGTCGGTGTGGATAACACCCGCTGCTTGCGGAGCTTTTGCCCCGGCAGGTATGGTCCAGGCCTTGGTCTCTTTTACACCCGTGGTCAGGTAGGTGCGCAACCCCAACAGGTGGTACACGGCGCGTATAAGGTCACTCACGCCGGAGTCCTCCACCCCTAAATCGTTGAGGAAGAGCAGGGCTTCATCCTGCGGCAGCTCAGAGAGCTCCTCCTCAATGCGGGCGGAGATGACAATGGCCTCTGCATGGTGATGCTCTGCCACATATTTGCGCACGGCGGATACATAGGGGTGAGAGTCCGGGTCCTTAACGGCCTCTGCCAGCTCATCCTCACTCACATTGCAGGCGAAAATGCTCTTTTTGTCGGACAGCAGGAAGAAGCTGCGCAACAGTTTGCGCTCATCATCACTCAGATCCAGCGTAATGGCCGGGTTGCCGGCATCCAAATGCGGCAGCAGTTTTTCAATGAGGGCAAGCTCCTCCTTGGCTTCTTTATCACCGCCACGGGCTTTTTTGATGCGGCTCTCCTTGCGCTTCTCCATGGCGGCAATATCTGCCAGTATCAGCTCTGCGTTGATAATCTCGATATCGCGCACAGGGTCTACACTGCCCAGCTCGTGGATGATGTCGTCATTCTCAAAGCAGCGCACAACCTGCACAATGGCATCTGTCTCTCGAATGTTGGAGAGGAACTTGTTGCCCAAGCCTGCGCCCTCTGCCGCACCTTTCACCAAGCCGGCAATGTCTACAAACTCAATGGCGGCGGGCACAATCTTTTGGCTCTTATGCATCTCTGCCAGCACGGCCAAACGATCATCCGGCACCTCTACCATCCCCACATTGGGGTCTATGGTGCAAAACGGATAATTGGCTGCCTCTGCCTTGCGAGAGCGTGTAACAGCGTTAAAAAGAGTGGATTTACCCACATTCGGAAGCCCTACGATACCTGCTTGTAACATAACGCGCGCCATTATACCTCAATTCAATCCCTTTGAAAAGCCCGAAATCTTATTTTTCTTTTTTTAATGGAATAAAAAAGGTTCTTGACACTTTATTCTTCCTTTGTTATTTTACAAATAAGCGAACCTTATAACCTATCATAACATATCGGTGGATACGCTTTTTGTATTCTAAAATATCTGAAATTTCATGAAAAAATGCATATGCATCATTATAGTTTTTATTGCTATATTTTTATTTTTTCCGTCTATCTTTTACAAAAAACATAATGAGTATTTTCAAATTGAACCACTTAAGACAGAAGTGTCTTTTTCTTTGTATTTAAAAAACGTAGAAAACATTTATTCAAAAAAATTACTAACTGTATTAGCAGATATATCAAACATCGAAGATGCAAAACGAGGAGTAATTGAATTATTGAAATTAAATCAACAAATACATCAAGACTATTACCAACTGGATAATGAGATTATTAAGAATAAAGATGAATTTTCAGAACATTGCATAGCTTTGTTGTTTATTGAAACAGAGTTTAAAGGCAGATGTGCAGAAATAGATTCAAAAATTTCAGCTGAATATAGGCGTCTGAAGAGTATGAATTTCTATAATAATGATGCGCTTAAATATGTTATCAATACACACTTTATAAACAAAGAATTGCCGAAGTGGTATCCTTTTTATCATATAACACATCATTTAAACACTCCTTATAAAGCGGAATCATTGAAGAAAGTATTTGAAAATGAGTACTTAAAAATACGAAAAGAACGTCAAATCGATGAAACTATTACATTGCAGGTATTGGACTTATATTATCATTTTTCGACTCGCTCAAATGCACTTATAAGTCCATTTTCGTATCAATTAAGAGGAAATGATCTATTATTTTTAAATTGTTTTTGTAGTGATTATTGCTTTAATCACGCTAGTCCCTTTTTAAGAATGAACCGGTATACAGGTAAGCAAAAAGAATTATGGAAAATTCATCCTTGTGCCTTGTATAAAATGAAGCCAAAAGATGTAAAGAAATTATCCGGTTTCAAAAAAGAGGTACAAAACGAGCATGGAATCATTTTATTGTTTGAACTGGATAATAGACATTTTATCAGCAAATACCTAGTGTTAAAATATCAAGATAAGCTTGAGTCTATAGGCTTTACTGATGACATTAGCAGGTATATGAAATGATACAGGCAAAATAATTCAGCATGATGATCAATACTTATATGAAATTTAGTTTAAGCAGAATCGTTAAAACATTGCTATATGTATCTTTGCTTGTTTTATTGCACGATATAGTAATTATTTTTATTTATCTTTGTGGGGTAAGAGTAGACACTAATTATGAAGAGTTCAGACACGGAAATTGTTATCTTTCTGCCGAAAAAGTTTCTGCGCCAATCTTATTTGAGTTTTATAAAATAAAGAGAGAACAAAAAAATAGCTGGTATATAAAATTTGAGATTCCCGGTACAATGGACGGAAACTTTCTATTATCTATTATAAGCAGCAATAAAATAATGAAACAAAATAGTTCGCAAGAAATAGCGGAGTCTTGTTATGACGAGCTTATTGAAACGCTCGATAATCAATATATTAAAGTTTGGTAAATTATGGCCCATATAGTTTCATTTCTTATACTTAAATTAAAAATCATCCGTATATGAATTTTATTTTTTTTGGGAGTCGATACGAAGATATACACCTTTTCGGACTATGGAAGAAGATGATGGGGGCTCTACCGAATAAAAGCCTTGATTTTTCTGACACAGTGGTTTCTATACATCCTCAAAAACTTTGCTTGACTCTATGGCAATAAGTTGCTATAAGTTGGCCATGTTGAACAAAAACATCATGACAGCCTTGGTTGGCATGGCGGTGTTGGCAGCACCGGCTGTGGCGGCAGATTTTCACCGTATGGAGCTGACTGTGGGGCAGAAAGTGGAAATTGTCTTGCCCGGTAATCCTACCACGGGGTATATGTGGAGCGTGGCAGAGACCACGCCTGCCGTGAAGGTGGAATTGGAGCTGATGGAAAACAAGAGCCCCCGAGGTATGGTGGGCACCCCGTGTGAAACGGTGGTAACCGTTACTGCGGTGCAAGCAGGGCAGGGGGAGGTGAAGCTTGTGTACGCCCGCCCGTGGGAAAAAGGGAAAGCCCCGGCAGATACTTGTCATATTAATGTAAGCGTAAAATAAATAGAGATATGGGATTATTACAGAATTTGGCAGCTGTTGCCATTCGCAATAAAGTAGTGGGAGCCCTGCGTGCCGGTTGCCCGGCAGAGCTTAGCGAGGCATTGGAAACATTGCTGGAGGACAAGGCGGCTGTTAACGCCATTCAAGGCTTGGTAGCGGCCAACCTCAAGACTCCCGCCGGTATCAATGCCGCTGCGGTGCTGGGGCTGGAGATGCCGCAAACCGCCAAGGATTTGCTGGTTGCCACCCCTGCTTTGGTGGACTATTTGGTGCGCACCGCCGTCAGCAAGCTTTCTTGAGTTTTTTTTACGTTTTCTGCTGAGATTTACGGCAGAAAACGTAAAAACCTGCTTCAAAATGGAGCAGAAACGCAATAAGCAAGGCAGTTTACTGACCTTGCGGTAATTCTTTTGCCATGAGGAACTCCGGTGCCGGAATGCAGAAGATGGTGCCCTGTGGCGTGGTAATAGTTTCTTTATGGTTTGCTGTAATAATCCAGGCTCGGCAAACTTCAATCTCTGCCATAGTGGCAGTGAGTGCTCTAATCTCTCTGTTACGGGTGGTAGAGTCTGCCGTATTGTCGCATACTTGAACCGGCATAAGGCTGTTATCCGGTAATATGGCCAGGAAGTCCACTTCATAACCCTGCCGAGTATTGTAGTAATAAAGTGTTTGACAGTGGCGCCGTAACTGAACACATACCATGTTTTCAAGTAATTGACCGCGATTCGGGGTTATTCTGGCACCCAATGACTGAGCCAGAGCATGATCAACGCAGTATATTTTTTTCATGCGGCGTTGTTGTATTCCCATGGACGGGGAACCCGGGGGAACCGCGATGATAAAGTAGGCATCTTCCAGCCATTGCATATACTCACTTATTTCGTCGCGACCTATCCTGAAGCCCATCGAGGCGAAGTCTTTGGCCGTTTTGCTGGCAGAAAACAGCGAGCCTGTTTGGGCAAGTGCTCTTTTGGCTACTTGCCTTAATAACAGAGGCTGTTTTACTTGGTTTCGCTCTACGACATCGTGGTATAAAATGGAAGAGAAGTATTCTTGATGTAGTCTTAACCGGGTTTGAGGGGATAGACCGAAGACCTCCGGGAACCCGCCTTGTTCAACGTATTCTCTCCAAGTTTTTTCTACCATTAAACGGTGTGTTGTGTCGCCTGTCGGCGTGCGCTCAATTCCCTTGCGTACTAAGGTTTCTCCGAAGGAAAACGGAAAAAGCTCCCACGACAACGTGCGACCACGCAAGCTTGTGCCGATTTCTTTTGATAATAGTTTTGAAGAGGAGCCGGTGAGGAATATATCGCAGTTGTCTTCTCTGCGCATTCTCTCAATGAAAAGCTCCCATTGCGGGTAGCCCTGCATTTCATCAAAGATGATGTATACCTTTTCCTGCCGCCTTTTCTCCGGGTACAAACCGTAATAGGCCTCATATAAATTGTTCCAATTTCCGTTCATTAAAACGGATAAACGGTCATCCATAAAATTGAGCCATAAGATGTTTTCTCTTGGAACCCCCTTTTTCATCAATTCACACAAATACCCCTCCAGCAAGGTGCTTTTGCCACAACGCCGTACCCCCATGCAGATGCTGACTTTGCGGGGAAGTACCTCCGGCTGTAAATCTCTCGGGGAGGCTGTCTCGGGGAGGATTTGCATGGCGTCTTGTATAACCCCTTGCAGGATTTGTTGCGATTCGTTCATCATGGGCGTATTTTATATTAATTGTTCTGAAATTGCAAAAGAAATTTTATAACCTGCTGCAATTTTTAGCAGAAAACACAAGAAACCTGCTTCAAAATGGAGCAGGAACGAAAAAATGCGCGTTGTAATGCATCTGCGCACAGGGGAGGCGGTTGTTAGGGTTTTTAGGAATAAAGGGCTTTTGAGGCACCATCCGGTCTTGAAAAGTGAGGGCGCATGTGCTAAACTCGGGGCATGCGAATGCAGAATAAATGGGGTATCATATTGCTGGTGTTGCTGCCGCTGCTGTTTTGTTTGAGCGGTTGTAAAGAAGAGCGAGAGCCCGAGCTGGTGATGGCTACGGATGCCACTTTTCCGCCCTACGAGTATTTTAAGGGTGAGGAAATAGTGGGGGTGGATGTAGATGTGGTGGCAGAGCTTGCCCGCCGCAACGGCATGGGGGCACGGGTGGAGAACATGAAGTTTGAATCCGTCATTGCCGCTGTGCAAGCCGGTAAGGTGGATATTGCCGCTGCCGGTATCACGGTGTCTGCGGACCGCGAGAAGCAGGTGAACTTTACACGCCCCTACGCCCGCGCGCAACAGGTAATTATTGTGCCGGCAGATTCCTCAATTACGGAGGCCGCCCTGTTACCCGGCATGCGCATAGGGGTGCAGTCCGGCACGACGGGGGATTTGTATGTGGCGGAAAACATGGGCGAGCCGGAGCGCTTTGCCAACGGGGCTTTGGCCGTGGCGGCGTTGGTGGCGGGTAAGGTGGATGCCGTTGTTTTGGATAATCTGCCGGCAGAAAAGCACGTGGCGCGCAATGCCGCGCTCAGAATTTTGCCCACCCCGCTTACGGAAGAGGAATACGCCATAGCCGTTAATAAAAACCGCCCCGAGCTGCTGGCTATGCTCAATAAAACACTTGAGGAGATGGAGCAGGACGGCACACTCGCCCGCATTGCCCGCATGCATGCGGATTCTCCGTCAACGGCTGCTGCTACCCCTGCGGCAGAGCAGGGGATGTGGGCTTCATTCCATACCAATTTTATCAAAAATGACCGCTGGAAGTATCTGGCCAACGGCTTGCTGGTTACGGTGGAGATATCTGCCGCTGCAGCTCTTATCGGTATTCTGTTGGGCGGAATGATCGGCATGATACGCAGCACGGCAGATCAAACGGGCCGCCTTAAGTTATTGGATGCTTTGTGCCGTTTGTACCTTACCGTGATAAGAGGCACGCCCGTGGTGGTGCAGTTGCTCATCATTTATTTTGTGATTTTCGGCTCGGTGGAGGTCAATAAGGTGTTGGTGGCTATTGTGGCATTCGGGCTTAACTCTGCGGCGTATGTGGCAGAGATTATACGCTCCGGCATAATGTCTGTTGATAAGGGGCAGATGGAGGCCGGGCGTAGTTTGGGGCTGGGCTATGGCTACACCATGCGCAGTATCATCTTGCCGCAGGCATTCAAAAACGTGTTGCCGGCTTTGGGTAATGAGTTTATTGTGCTGCTGAAAGAAACCAGTATTTGCGGTTACATCGCCTTGCAGGATTTGACTAAGGGGGGAGACATCATCCTGAGCCAAACGTATGATGCCTTCTTGCCGTTGCTGGCCGTAGCGCTCATTTATTTGTCCATGGTAGTGGTGCTCAGCCATTTATTGAAGAAACTCGAAAAATACTTGCAAAAAAATGAACGATAACCCGATTTTAGAATTGCAGGATTTGGTGAAGGAATTTGCCGGGGTGCGCGTGATAGACGGCGTGTCTTTGGCGGTGAAACCCGGTGAAGTTGTCTTTTTGGTGGGCCCCTCCGGTGCCGGTAAAAGTACCGTGCTGCGTTGTATGAACTTTTTGGAGCAGCCGGATGCCGGGCAGGTGCTGTTCCACGGCCAAGCAGTGCCACGCACGGAAAAAGCTCTCAACGCATACCGCTCTCGTGTGGGGATGGTGTTTCAGCACTTTAATTTGTTCCCCCACCTCAATATCGTGCAAAATATCACCTTGGCCCCGGTTAAAGCCGGCCTGTTGACCTTGCCTCAAGCGCAAGAGCGTGCCCTGCAATTGCTGGAGCGTATCGGCCTGGCAGATAAGGCGGAGGCATACCCCATGCAGTTATCCGGCGGGCAAAAACAACGCGTGGCTATTGTGCGTGCTTTGGCGATGGAGCCCGAGGTGCTCCTCTTTGATGAGCCTACCTCTGCCCTGGACCCCGAGATGGTGGGGGAGGTGCAAGCCCTCATGAAAGACCTTGCGCAGGATGGTATGACGATGATTGTGGTCTCTCACGATGTGGGGTTTGCTTGTGAACTGGCGGACCGTATCATCTTCCTGGAACACGGGCGCGTGCTGGAGGATGATACCCCGGCGGAGCTGCGAGCCTCTGCCAATGCGCGCATCAAAGAATTCCTCTTTGTTCGCCACATTTCCTGATATATTTTGCTATCGGCATCAATCTGCTCACTTTTCAGCGCATTTTCCGTGGGGAGAATGCGCTTTTTTCTTGACGTGGGGGGGGATTGCTGTATACTGATATGGTACTTGCATTTTTATTTATGAAGCTCAGAAATTTTAAACCTTTGCCTAAGAAATTAGTCAAGAGAAAGAAGCATGGATTTGCCTTGATTGCTTCTTTGACGCTGATGATGTTGTTAGCGCTTCTTGCCGTGGGTATTATGGCCACAGCCTCTTCGCAGAGCCGAATCTCTGCCCAAACGATTCTGCAAGCTCAGGCCCGCCAGCAAGCCTTGGTGGGGTTGGATGCCGCCTTGGGTGAGTTGCAGGTGGCTCTCGGGCCGGATTGCCGTGTTACCGCTAACTCCGGCATTTCAGATAAACGTGGCTCTCAATATATCCTGGGTGTGTGGGATAGCTGGACCGGCCCCATCTATGGCGCCGCCAAATACGGGGAGCACAAGGGCTCCAAAATAAAGGAGACGTACCAAACCGGGCGTCCCTCCATGTTCCGCCAGTGGCTTATCTCCTCTCGCCAACCCTCAGAGCTTAAAAAGTTTGACAATGTTGCCCGTTTGGGTACCTCTCAACCCGGTAAGCGCGTGTGCATGGTAGGTGAGGGCACCTTGGGCACCGCCGGTACAAGAGATGAAAACTGCGTGTTTGCAGACTTGGTTTACACCCCCTCCGTTGGCCGCAACAAAGCTTGCTATGCCTGGTGGGTAGGTGGTGAAAACCAGAAGTCAAAAGTAACCATTAAAGACCCCAAAATCGGCTCCTCCCCCAAGGAGGTATTGCGTGCAACCTGGAACACGCCTGCTCCCATTTTCAAAGACGGCTCCTTTAATGCCGGGGATATTGAAGAGCCCGAGAAACTGCTCACCATGCGCAGCTTGGCTCATGTGGATGGTGTAACGCAGTTTGGCATGCCCTATTTCTTTGACGTAACGACAAGCTCTTATTCCTTGCCCGTCAACGTGCGTAGCGGTGGTCTCAAGCAAGACCTCTGCCTCTTGCTCGGTAAAGAGGGCAATTTTGAAGCAGAGCGCGAGTTCCGGGCAGATGAAAGACGCGACTGCCCCTTGGTGGAGTATGATGGCGACTTGGCTGCCGGCTCAGAGAAAAACCTGCCCATTGGCTCTTGGCAGAACTTGTTTGCCTACTACAACTGCTGGCCGGATGGCAGCGCAAAAGATGCCAAGAATGTGACCGCCCGTTTGTTGGGAGACACAGATAACGCCTACACCCGCATAAGTGGTGTAGCTATTCCTAACCAAGGCGATAACCGTACCCCGCAAAACTTGGAGGAGTACTCCCCCGGTGGTGGGTGCTCCATTTATGATGCCCGCTCACTGATGCACAACGGAGATGAGGCCGCCGGTTATTCGCGCACGCCGGTGTTGCTCTCTTATATGTGTACTTTCGGCCTTGTGGAGGAAGACCATAAGAACAATGATGGCTCCCTTGTGCAAACGGCTGATAAAATGCAGGTGCATCGTTTGGGTATGTGTTTCTCCCCCATGTTCTTGTGGTGGAACCCCTACAATGTGCCCATGAAGATTCGCGGTGAGCAGCTCTGGGCGCAGTCCATTCCCTACAAGACTATTTGGTTGCAAACCTATGCCGTGTCTCAATCCGGAACGTGGAATTACACTTGGCAAACCTATGCCATGCACCAAACTACCTCGGATACCGGGTTCGGTATGGACTACGGTAACTACTTCCTGAACAGTGTTAATAGCGGTAAGCAGGATATCGAGTTTGCTCCGGGTGAAATCCTCTTCTTCTCTCACGGTACATCTCGCTCCAACAGAAATGGTGCTTTTGATAACCCCTTGGTACTTGGGTATAATCCCAGTGCAGTGGCCGGTTATAATGCCCGTTTCTATACCATGGGCGCCGGCTTGCAAAGTACGGCTGCCGGTGTGGCATCTGCCACTAATATGGAGGCCGGGCTCTTTAAACTGCGCTTGAGACTCGGCATCAATGCATCCGGCGGTGCCTATACAACGGACGGCGTGTGGTTTGCCCCGCAGGTGGTAGAGGCTATCTCAGTGATGAACGGTTTTGCCGGGCGTTATCAGGATAGCAGCATGGATACCGCCGTCGGTAAACGAGGGCATAGCCCCCAGCGATTCCTGATGGGCTGGTATGATCCCACTATTATGGGGGAGGACGAGACCGTTATTTGTGATGAGAATCGCAACGATGCCGTGTGGCGAGCTGATGGCTCCCAGCGTGACAGTGCCGTACCTTACTTCATTGCGGCTGTAGGTGTTGCCCCCAAGTCTGCTAACCTTAATTTGGATGCTCGCGTGTTTGAGGGTGAGGATTTCCGCACCAAATCCTGGCAGCACTCCAGCCCGGCATTCTGGGGTGGCATGATTATTAAGCCCGATAATCAGCAGCGCCAGTATCACCCCTACCAACTCGCCGTGCTTGATGTTGGTGCCGGTATGAATGCTTGCCCCATGGACAGCATTGGCCGCAACGGTGTGCTGGGTATTAACTCCGGTGGTGAGCAGGTTTCCTTTGCCTCCGTGTTGGAGCTGCCCGTGCATCCTCCGTTCTCCCTGGCCGGGTTCTCCGGTATGCGTTTGCAGCCCGGTTGGTATGCTGCCTCTAGCGGTGGGTCTCTGCCTGCCCTGCGCCGTATGCTCTACCAAAGCGGTGTGCCCGGTGTGGGTATCGGCAATGCTTTTGCAGACCCCTGCTTGCCTGCCGATGGTGTGTACGCCTTCCACAAAACGAATATCCCCACCGGCACCGGTGGCAACGGCCAAGTGTTCAGTGATTTCTATGACCATGGCCTGCTTATTAATGATGCCATGTGGGATCGCTGGTTCTGCTCCTCTATCTCCGACATGCCGGATAAGGAGGCTCAGAAGGTGGCAAACGATTTCTTCTCTGCCAAGCGTGGCGACTCCAAGAGTGCAGCCCGCACCCACTTGCCGGTATCTCGCTACGTGCGCACCGGTGAGCCCTATAACAATGAGGATATCATCAGCAAGATCATGAAGAAGGACGGCTGGAAGTACATTGCCCAGTACCTCATGATAGATGGTGGCTTCAATGTCAACTCCACCTCTGTGGATGCATGGGCCGCAGCTTTGCAGGGGATGGCACGCCGCCAGCTTGTGACCAATGCCTCCGGTAAGCTCTCTCTCGTAGAGGGTAGCTCAGAGGATAATACTGATACCGTCATGTTCCCCCGTTTCATGGTGTCCACCTCCAATAAGTCCATTGACCCGAACGGCGGTTACAGCATGATGATGGGCTCCAACGATGTTCGTGGTGGTGGCAGCGGTGGCTTGGCCGCTTGGGGCGATATCCGTGAGCTCGATGCCTCCCAAATCCGCCAACTGGCAGAGGCTATGGTAGAGCAGGTGAAGCAGCGTGGCCCCTTCCTGAATATGTCCGACTTCATCAACCGCCGCTTGGACAGCAAGAACAAAGAGCATGCCCTGAAGGGTGCTTTGCAGGCTGCCATCGACAACGCCTCCCTTAATGACGGCTTTGATGATGAAACTACCAACCCGCAAAGCGGCGGAGACTTCTACAAGTTCCCCGATGCGGAGGAGGGCTCCATTTACACCGCTGCTCCGGGATATCTGATTCAAAGTGATATCTTGCTCTCCTTAGGCAACATCCTGACCGTGAGAGACGACACTTTCACCGTGCGCTCCTATGGCTGTGTGCGTAATGAGGACGGCGGCGTGCTTGCTCAAGCTTGGTGTGAGGCTATTGTGCAGCGTACCATTGAGTATGTGGACCCCACCAATGAGCCGGCCGACTGTGACTACGAGCCGGATGGCTCCCCTGCCAAGAACAAGCTCACCGCCACCAACCAGATGCTGGGTCGCAAGTTCCGCATCGTTTCCTTCAAGTGGCTCGATGCTTGGGATATCTGATGCCGGTTCTCAGCTTATAAGATTTCATCAGCCCACCATCCCCGGTGGGCTTTTTGCCGATTGATGATACAATGAAGAAGTACGTAATCATTCTGATAATACTGTCCATCATTCCCATAATGGAATGGGGCTCACACTTGTATCTTCAAGCGGAGCTCCCCGAGCTTGATTCCCGAAAATGGGATTCCGATGGCTGGGTGCTCACCGGCGAAACGCATGATATTTACGGCATATCAAAATCTGTACAAGGCTTCGAGGATAAAGGCTGGCACCAAGTCATCATCGGTACGGCGGATGCATTAAAAATATCCGAGTTCGCCCCGGTTTTTGACAAGTATTGCGCAGCCTATGGCAAGACGGATTTAGCAGGCATGCTCTTTTGGCAAAAAGAAGCCTGTGGCTCGACCCTGAGGGCAGCCGTTAATCGCGACACGCGTGAGACGCATATCTACATATTCAAGCTGTAGTCGGCAAGCTCAAAAACTCACAGCAAAGTTTTAAGCGTTTGCAGTAGTTTAAGGTTACCACTTTGGGTGGCTAAATCTCGCGGGGTTTTACCTTGTTTGTTGGTACATGTAGAGTCTGCACCCCGCATCAATAAGAACTCTGCCTGCTTGCGTCGGCCGTTGAGGCAAGCTAAGTGCAGGGCGGTGTTGCCCTGTAAATCCGTATCTTCTGCCCTCGCCCCGCGCAGTAGCAAAAGCTCAAGCACGCTGCGCCGCCCTTCTGCCACGGCATGGAGCAGGGGAGTATACCCTGCGGCATCTGCCGCATGAATATTGGCTCCGTGGCGCAACAACAGCTCTACAACATCCCACCGTCCTTTGGCTGCGGCGTGGTGCAGGGGAGCCATGCCCATGGTATCCGTTGCATGGAGGTCTGCCCCGCAGCGCAAGAGTAACGCTACAATGGTGGCATACCCTTTACGGCAGGCTTGCATAAGGGGTGTTCTGCCGTTGAGGGTGCGTGGCTCTGTCTCGCACCCCTCTGCAATAAGCAGCTCCACAATATCCGTATTACCCCCGGCGGCTGCATAGTGCAGGGCGGTTTTGCCTTTGATTGTGGCGCAGTGAAGCTCTGCCCCCTTACGCACCAAATGCTCTGCAAGCTCTGCACAACCGCTGCGGCAGGCATACATCAAGGCCGTTTTTCCCTTGGGGGTGCGCATGTTGATATCTACTCCGGTTTCGATGAGGCTTTTGGCCTCCGGGCTTTTACCGGCTTTACAAAGTTTGAGGAGATGTGGGGTCTTCATGGTGTGGGGCTCCTTTCTGTTTCACCCATCACTTTACACGGATTTTTGTGTCATTTCAATAAAAAAATGCTCTCTCGCGTGCGCGCGCGCATATAATTATGCAAATTCTCCGAAAAATGTTCATGAAAAGTAGAAAAATTTGCGTAATACTGAAGAAAAGGCTTGCAAAATCGTTAAAATATAGTAAACTCGTGCACCTCCTTATCTGTAGGAATACAGAAACAAAGGAGCTCGTACTATCGGGTTACCGCCGGATAAACGGAATCCTTCTCCGGTAATGAGAAGCTCTTCCAACTCCGACTAACACCTGAAACTAATTAATAATCAAAGAAGGAAACATGCCGACCATCAATCAGCTCGTCCGTAAGGGACGTATCGTACCGGAAGAGAAGTCGAAGTCTCGCGCTCTTCATAGCTGCCCGCAGCGTCGTGGCGTCTGCCTCCAGGTGATGACGCGTACGCCGAAGAAGCCGAACTCCGCTCTTCGTAAAGTTGCTAAAGTTCGCCTTACCAATGGCGAAGAAGTTATCGCCTACATCGGCGGTGAGGGCCACAACCTCCAGGAACACTCCATCGTACTTGTACGCGGTGGTCGTGTGAAGGACTTGCCCGGTGTTCGTTATCACATCGTTCGTGGTGCTTTGGACTGCCTTGGCGTTGACAAGCGCCGCCGTGGCCGTTCTAAGTACGGTGCCAAGCGCCCCAAGGCCGGTGCCGCAGCTCCCGCTAAGAAGAAATAAACTGTTGAACCTTTAATATCATACTATTATGGCTCGTCGTAAACGCGTCTATAAGAAGATTGAGCGTCGTGACTCTCGTTACGACTCTGTATTGGTAGGCCGCCTTATCGGTAAGGTGATGCTTGCCGGCAAGCGCGCTCTTGCAGAGCGTATCGTTTACAAGGCTATCGACCTTGCTAACGAGGGTACGGATACCGTAAGCCCCCTTGAGGTGCTCACCCGTGCCATTGAGAACGCCAAGCCCCGTGTGGAGGTAAAGAGCCGCCGCGTGGGTGGTGCTACCTACCAGGTGCCCTTGGAGGTTGCTCCCGACCGTTCCGAAGCTCTGGCAATGCGCTGGATCATCAACTATGCCCGCAATCGTAAGGGTATCCCGATGGCCAAGGCTCTTGCCAATGAAATCAAAGAAGCCGCTGCCAACCAAGGTGCCGCCGTTCGCAAGCGCGATGACGTGCACAAGATGGCTCAGGCCAACCGTGCTTTCGCTCACTTCCGCTGGTAATTCCGCGTGAGTTTTTCTCGTAATCTCTGAAAACATCAACATTCATATTACTTTTCTGAATTATGGCTAGTTACAGCAGCCCAGACCGCAAGGCCCCGCTCGAGCGCTACCGCAACTTCGGTATCGCTGCTCACATCGACGGTGGCAAAACCACGCTTTCCGAGCGCATCCTTTTCTACACAGGCATGATCCATAAGATCGGCGAGACCCACGAGGGTTCTGCGACGACTGACTGGATGGAACAGGAGCAGGAACGCGGTATTACCATTACCTCCGCCGCCGTTACGACAAACTGGAAACAGTTGCCTGCCGAGGGCTGCTGCAAGCTTTTCGAGAACGAGAACTTCCAGCTCAACGTTATTGATACCCCCGGGCACGTTGACTTCACCGCTGAGGTGGAGCGCTCTCTGCGTGTGCTCGACGGTGCTATCGTTGTATTCTGCGGTGTTGCCGGTGTGCAGCCCCAGACCCAGACAGTATGGCGTCAAGCCAACAAGTACGAGGTGCCCCGCATTTGCTTCGTCAACAAGATGGACCGCACGGGTGCCAACTTCAACAACGTTCTTTCCGATATCCGCACCAAGCTCGGTGCTAACGCTGCTCCCGTTCTCATCCCCATTGGCTCTGAGGACCAGCTTTGCGGCCAGATCGACGTGGTGAACCAAAAGGCTATCTACTACGCAGACTCCGACCGCATGGGCTCCACCTATGAGGTGAGGGACCTGGAGGGCGAGCTTAAGGAGATTGGTGAGGCTGCTCTTGAGGAGCTTAAAGAAGCCGTTGCTAACGTGGACGACGAGCTCGGCGAGCTCTTCCTCATGGAGGAGCCCATCGATGCCCCCACCCTCAAGGCTGCAATCCGCCGCGCCTGCATCGCCAACAAGTTCATCCCCGTAACCGGTGGCTCCGCATTCAAGAACAAGGGTGTTCAGGGCTTGCTCGACGCCGTTGTTGACTACTTGCCCTCCCCGCTTGAGGCCAAGCTTGCCACTGTTACCGGCACCATCCCCACCGGGCTTGATGAGAATGGCTACGAGACCTTCGACACCCAGGAGATTATCCCCTCCGACAAAGACAAGCCCGTTGCTCTTGCATTCAAGCTCTGGGCAGACAAGTTCGTGGGTTCCCTCGTCTTCATTCGCGTATACACCGGCGTTATCCGCAAGGGCGACACCGTGTACAACCCCCGTACCCGTAAGCGTGAGCGCGTAGGCCGTCTGCTCCAGATTCAGGCCAACGTACACACCGACGTGAACGAGGTATACTCCGGTGATATTGCTGCTATCGTAGGCCTCAAGAATGCCACCACCGGTGACACACTTGCCTCCGATGACTTCGACTTCACCCTCGAGCCCCCCACCTTCCCCGACACCGTTATCTCCATGGCTGTAGAGCCCCTTACCAAGGCCGACCAGGAGAAGATGTCCAACGCTCTTCAGCGCCTCTCTGCAGAGGACCCCACCTTCCGCGTTAAGACCGACGAGGAGACCGGCCAGACCATCATTGCCGGTATGGGTGAGCTTCACCTCGACATTATCGTGGACCGCCTCAAGCGCGAGTTCAAGGTAGAGGCCAACACCGGTAAGCCCCAGATTGCCTACCGTGAAACCATCACCAAGTCCGCAGACCGCGTACAGGGCAAGCTCGTTAAGCAGTCCGGTGGTCGTGGTCAGTACGGTGACGTGGTTATCGCCATGCGCCCCGGTGAGCGTGGTACCGGCCTTAAGATTGCCAACAAGATTGTTGGTGGTGCCATTCCTAAGGAGTACATGAATGCCGTGTACGCCGGTTTGAATGAGGCTATGAACTCCGGTACCGTTGCCGGCTACCCCGTAGAGGACGTAGAGGTAGACGTTATCGATGGTTCCTACCACGAAGTTGACTCCAACGAAAACGCCTTCAAGATGGCTGCTATCTTCGCAATGAAGAACGCCTTTGCCAAGTGTGCCCCCGTGCTTCTTGAGCCCATCATGGCCGTTGAAGTTGTGACTCCCGCCGAGAACCAGGGCGATATCATGGGCGACCTCAACCGCCGCCGCGCTCAAATCAACAACATGGAGCACAAGAACAACGAGTGTGTTCTTACCGCCGCTGTGCCGCTGGCAGAGATGTTCGGTTACTCTACCGATATCCGCACCCTCTCCAAGGGCTTGGCCTCCTACTCCATGGAACCCTCCCACTTCGAACAAGTACCCCAGAACCTTGTCACCGAAATCGTCAAGGCTCGCGGTGGTAACAAATAAACCAACCTAATTACTAACCTAAACATAACCGCACGTTCATGCAAAGTCCCAAAATCCGCATCCGTCTCCGTGCTTTTGACAGCCGCGCTATCGACCGCTCCGCTTCCGAGATCGTCGAGACCGCTAAGCGCACGGGCGCCAAAGTTGCCGGTCCGATTCCTTTGCCGACTCGTATCGAGAAGTTCTCTGTGAACCGCTCGGTCCATGTTAATAAGAAATCTGCCGACCAGTTCGAAATCCGCACCCACAAGCGTCTTCTTGACATTGTGGAGCCGACCAGCCGCACGGTTGAAGAGCTCAAGAAGCTCAACCTGCCTGCCGGTGTGGACATTACCATCAAGATCTAATCCCCGTTGAGACAGATCATTCATTACGAACCTTAACACAGATTTTTTACATAACATGTCTTTAGGACTCATTGGTAAGAAAGTTGGCATGACCCGCGTTTTCAATAAGGAGACCGGCGCCATGATCCCCGTCACCGTCATTGACGTGGCAGGCAACACTTACGGCCAGATCAAGACCGTGGAGAGCGATGGCTACAACGCTGTCCAGGTCGCTTTCGACGAGCAGAAGGAGAGCCGCCTCTCCAAGCCCGTTGCAGGCCACTTCAAAAAACTCGGCATCGCCCCGGCCAAGCTCCTCAAGGAGTTCCGTGTAGATGCCTCTGAGCTGCCCGCTGAAGGTGCCGCTCACCCCGGCTGCAGCCTCTTTGAGGAGGGTGCTTGGGTGGACGTCATCGGTACCAGCAAGGGTAAGGGCTTCCAGGGCGTTGTGCGTCGTCACAACTTCTCCGGCTCCCCCATGACCCACGGCTCCATGATGCACCGTCGTACCGGTGGTGTTGGTGCTTGTGCTACTCCCTCCCGTGTATGGAAGGGCCAGAAGATGCCCGGTCACATGGGTAACGAGCGCAAGACCGTGCAGAACCTCAAGGTTGTACAGGTACGCCCTGAGGACAACGTAATCTTGGTATCCGGTCCCGTACCGGGCGCTAAGGGCTCTTACGTTGTAGTTCGCCCCGCCAAGAAGAAGAACGGTAAATAATATACGAACTAGGAGAACCTATCTATGTCCGCTACAGAATTCACAATTGAAGCAGCTACCGCCGCCAACATCGTGACGGTAGGGCCCGAGAAGGGCAGCCAGGCCGTGCATGACCTGGTAACTGCTTACCGCGCTAACCGCCGCACCGGTTCTGCCAACACCAAGACCCGTGGTGAGGTTGCCGGTAACAACCGTAAGATCTACCGTCAGAAGGGCACGGGTAACGCCCGTCACGGCGACCATCAGTCCCCCATCTTTGTGGGTGGTGGTGTTGTGTTCGGCCCCCGTCCCTGCGATTACAGCAAGAAGGTGAACAAGTCCACCCGCAAGCTGGCTCTGCGCCGCGTGCTTGGTGACATCATCTCCGGCGGTAAGGTCTGCACCGTTCCCTCCTTCAGCATCGAGGATGGTAAGACCAAGAGCTTTGTTGCCGCTGTGGCTGAGATTGCCACCGGCAAGAAGGTACTCATCATCTCCGACAACTTTGACGAGATGACCAAGCGCGCCGGCCGCAACGTTGCCGAGGTGCTCCTCATGAGCGCTGCCGAGGTAAACGTTGAGCAGCTCCTGCACGCCAACAAGGTCGTCATCGTTGAATCTGCACTTGAAACCATCGCCAACCGCACCAAGTAATATGAACAACATTTACGACGTTATCAAGAAGCCCCGCGTGTCTGAAAAGGCCGCTGTGCTGCATGAAGTCACAGGTGAGCTTGTGCTTGAAGTGGCGGTGAAGGCCACCAAGCTTGAAATCAAGCAGGCCGTTGAGAAATGCCTCGGCAAGAAAGTAGCTTCCGTTCGCACTGCCAACTACGACGGCAAGGCCCGCCGCACCCGCACCAAGGATGCCGGCTGCGCCCCCGCTTGGAAGAAGGCTTATGTGCGCCTCGCTGCCGGTGAAACCCTCGACCTCGTGTAATCCGGAAACCCTAAGACCATAGAAGTAAGCTATCATGTCCCTCAAGTCATTCAAGCCTACAACTCCGTCAAATCGCTACAAGGTTCTTCCCGCTTTCGACGAGATTACCAAGAGCACACCGGAGAAGTCCCTCCTTCAGCCCCTGCGCAAGAGCGGTGGCCGTAACAACAATGGCCGTATCACCACCCGTCACATCGGTGGTGGTCACAAGAAGCACTACCGCCTCGTAGACTTCCGCCGCACCCGTCGCGACGCCGCCAAGGTTCTCGGCATCGAGTATGATCCGAACCGCACCTGCCGCATCGCCCTCGTGCAGTACGAAGACGGCACCAAGAGCTACATCCTCGCCCCCGTGGGTCTTACCGTTGGTATGACCGTACAGGCCGGCGACACCGTTGCCCCGAAGGTTGGCAACGCCATGCCCCTTAAGAACGTACCCTTGGGTACCGCCATTCACAACATTGAGGTTCGCCCCGGCAGCGGCGGCAAGGTTGCCCGTTCCGCCGGCCAGCAGGCCATCCTCTCTAACCGTGACGGCGAGTACGCCCTGGTGAAGATGCCCTCCGGCGAGATCCGCAAGTTCCGCGTGGAGTGCTACTGCACCATCGGCCAGGTGGGCAACACCCAGCACATGAACGAGTCCTCCGGTAAAGCCGGCCGCACCCGTTGGATGGGTATCCGCCCCACCGTGCGTGGTATGTGTATGAACCCGGTAGACCACCCCAACGGTGGTGGTGAAGGTAAGTCCAAGTCCGGTGGTGGTCGTCAGCACCTTAAGTCCCCCTGGGGTCATGTTAAGGGCCAGAAGACCCGCCGCCTGCGTAAGCCGACTGATACCTTCATCGTACAGCGTCGCAAGAACAAGTAATCACTTATAACCTTCAACATTATCACTAACAATGGGACGTTCCCTCAAAAAAGGACCCTTCGTAAGCCAGCCTCTTCTCGACAAGGTTGACGCCCAGCTTCAGAGCGGGGACCGCAAGCCGATCAAAACCTGGAGCCGCGCCTCCATGGTCATTCCGGATTTCGTCGGCCTCACGTTCGATGTTCACAACGGTAAAGGTTTCACCACCGTATATGTAACGGAGAACATGGTCGGCCACAAGCTCGGTGAATTCGCCCCCACGCGCATCTTCAAAGCGCACGGCGGTATCGGCAAGAAGTAATATTAACCCGCACTTGACCACATGCTCAGGCTTCTTACCGGCACATGCCTGCTTACTCTTGCCCTTGGCAGCGTAACGCAAGTGAGTGCCACAGAAGCCGGCAGTGGGACGGAGCACAAAATCGCACAACTCGAACGCCAGGTTGCCACGCTTCGTGAAGCCTACGCCCTCGCCAGGGCAGATGCCGATGAAGCACGCCGACAGATGCGCGAAGTTCGCGCCAGACTGGAGGCCTTAGGTGGTACCGCCCTGGGTGACAGCGAAGAGAGGCTCATCGAGACCATCGCTCAGCTGGATGCCGCCACGGCAGAAACTGAGTCACTCCGACAAGCAGCTCTTACCCTCGCCACCGCCATCGAGACCTACTCTCGGGGTGCATTGGTAGAGGACGCCGCCGCCCGCCGGGGCCTGGATGCAGCACTGCGTGAGTTAGATGTAGCCCTTGGGCTGCGCCAAGCTCAGCAGGCTCCCAACTCCGGGAGTATGCATGAGGCCACGGTTCTGAGCATCGACTCAGAGAGCGGGCTCATCGTAATCAACGCCGGGCGTGACGCTGAGATTCAAGTGGGCATGCCCATGCAAATCACCCGCGGTGACCAAATCATCGCACGTGCGATTGTGACAGACGTTCGTAAGAAAGTAGCCGGACTCCTCGTTCAGAAACAAGTCAGCAACAATCTCGTCGTCAACGTCGGTGACCGTGTCTCTGTCACTACAAACGATTAAATCTTCAACAAATACCATAACCATGGAAGTTAAATCAATATACAAGAACGCTCGCATCTCTGCGAAGAAGATGCGCGACGTAGCCGCCGCCGTTCAGGGGATGACCGTATCCCAGGCAACGGACGTGCTCAGCTACACTCCGAAGAAGGGTGCCTATCTCCTCAACAAGACGCTGAAGGCAGCTGTAGCCAATGCCGAGAACAACAACGGCCTTTCCGCCGATGAGCTCATGCTCAAGAGCGTGATGGTCGATGAAGGCCCCACTTTCCGCCGCACAATGGCCCGCGCCCGCGGTTCTGCTAACATGATCCGCAAGCGCACCTCCCACATCACCGTAATCCTCGCCCCGATCGAGGCATAACCACTAACAAGCACACATAACACTATGGGTCAAAAAGTAAATCCTATCGGTTTCCGTCTTGCCGTTAACAAAGACTGGCGCTCTAAGTGGTATGCTACGGGCAAGGACTATGCCACGAAGCTCCACGAAGACCTCAAGATCCGCAAGTTCATCAAGGACTTCACCGCCAAACTCAACAGCGACCTCAAGGGTGCCACACCCGCTATCTCCCGCATTACCATCGAGCGCGCTTGGAACAGCGTCCGCGTGACCATCGCCACCGCTCGCCCCGGTCTCGTTATCGGGCCCAAGGGTAAGAATATTGAGGACATGACCACCGCCCTCTCCAAGCTTTGCGGCGGCGCTCAGGTCAAGCTCGATATCATGGAGATCCGCCAGCCCGAGCTCGATGCTCAGCTTGTTGCTGAGAACATCGCTACCCAGCTGGAGCGCCGCGTATCCTTCCGCCGCGCCATGAAGCGTGCCGTTCAGGTCGCCATGGACTTCGGTGCAGAGGGTATCCGCATCCGCTGCGCAGGCCGTTTGGGTGGTGCAGATATCGCCCGTGCCGAGCAGTATCGTGAAGGTAAAGTACCGCTGCAGACACTGCGTGCCCCCATCGACTACGGTTTCGCAGAGGCCCGCACTCTCTACGGTATCATCGGTATCAAGTGCTGGATCAACAAGCGCCCCGAGACTGCCGGCTCCACCGGTTCCGGCCGCCCGAACCGCCCGTCCCGCCCCCGTCGCGACCGTGGTGATCGCCGCGATGCATAATTCTACCAATAACCTTTAACGATTACAGGAGATTAAAATATGCCTTTAATGCCTAAAAGAGTGAAGGACAACCACCGCAAGATGCACCGCGGTAATCGCGGTGGCAATGCTACAAGCGGTGATTATGTAGCCTTCGGTGACTTCGGTCTGCAGGTTCTTACCCGCGGCTGGGTTACCAACAACCAAATCGAGGCCTGCCGTGTGGCCATCAACCGTTACCTGCGCCGTCGTGGCCGCGTGTACATCCGCATCTTCCCGCAGAAGTCCTTCACCAAGCGCCCGCCGGATACCCGTATGGGTAAGGGTAAAGGTGCTGTGGAAGGTTGGGTAGCTGTATGCCGCCCCGGTAACATCATGTTCGAGGTAGGTGGTGTGACTGAGTCCGCCGCTCGTGAGGCTCTTCGCCTTGCCTCCAACAAGCTGGGTATCCGCACGCGTTTCGTCTATCGCCAGGGTGTTGAACCCCAGGCCTAAACTGCAAAACTCTCAACATTACAGAAATTATGCCTGTTAAAAAAGCTAAAGACTTCCGCGGTATGACCGCCAAGGAGCTCGCCGCCCACATCCGTGGCCTGCGCGAGGAATACTTCAACCTGCGCCTTCAGCAGGGTACCGGCCAGCTGGAGAACAACCAGCGTCTCCGCATCGTGCGTAAGGAACTTGCCTGCGCCCTGACTGTTCAGGGCGAGGGCGCCAATGCCGAGCAGAACTAATAACGAAGAAACCCAAAGGACTTAAAAATGAGCGAAGAAACTACTACGACCAAGCCCCAGGGCCTTCGTAAGACCCGCGTAGGCGTTGTTGTCTCCACCAAGATGAACAAGACCATCGTTGTGGAGTATGTTGCCCGCGTTCCCCACCCCCAGTTCAAGAAGATCGTTAAGAAGAGCAAGAAGTTCTATGCTCATGACGAGAACGAGACTGCCAACGTGGGTGACACCGTGCGTATTCGTGAGACCCGCCCGCTTTCCAAGATGAAGTGCTGGGAGCTCGTCGAAATCATCAAACACTAATCATAAACGGAAAGGACATTACATACCATGCTCCAGATGGAATCCCTCGTACAGGTTGCCGATAACACCGGCGCCCGCACTGCCAAGATGATCGGCGTTATCGGCAAGTCCGGTACCGATCAGGCCCACATCGGTGACATCATCACCTGCCACATACGTGAGTCTATCCCCACCGCCTCCGTTAAGAAGGGTTCTGTGGTGAAGGCTGTTGTGGTGCGCACTGCTGCTCCGATTCGTCGCGATGACGGCTCCGTGCTGCGCTTCGACACCAACGCTGTGGTTGTCATCGATAAGGATAACAACCCCAAGGGCACCCGTATCTTCGGGCCCGTGGCTCGCGAGCTTCGTGAAAAAGGTTTCATGAAGATCGTGTCCCTCGCCCCCGAGGTGCTCTGATACCGTTAGGTATTTGTTGAATCTCTGGCCCGGTTGCTTCCACTCAGCAACCGGGCCGATTCTATTTTTACTACTCATGCAAATGAGCCACATCTACCCCTACTGAGCAGCCCCCTTTTTTGCCTCCTATATGCCCGTGCAACGCGCGCAGAATGGCACACCGATGTAGAGTGCGATGCCTGTGAGGGGATGAAACACTCCTCTGGTACCCTTAATCCCGCGGTAAAGATTCTTCCCTTGCCTCGTACAACGCGCAAGACCAGTTCGGCCGCCTTCGGGTGAGTTTTCATTGCTTATTTACCATAAAACGCCGCAGAAATATATATTCTGCGGCGGTGCTGTCAATTTGTTTTCAGAATGTAAGATGACAGGTAGCTCTGTTAATTCAGATATTTAATGTGTGCTTTCTCGCCCTTCGTCTCCAGCTTATACAATTTACCATCTACCCAAACTTGGATGATACCATCGGTAAACACGGCCTCTCGGGATGCCGGTAAACCGTCGGGCGTATACTCTGTGCTGAGTACCTGCACCCCTAAATGATAGGCTTCAAACTTAACCTCCACACCCGCAACAGTTGTTTGTGTTTGAGAAACAGAAATGCGGGCCTCCCCGTTTTCTTGAATCGTGGTGTACCAATCCCCGGATAATTCAACACCATTGACAACATCTATTCCGAATCTTTTGAGGCTGAACTTAATATCAACTTTGCCGGCTTGGAATCCGGGGGTGCTCTCCGTAAAGCTCATTTTTTCTACCGGCAGCTCATAGAAATCCGAGTCTCCCAAGTTGAATGTCATCTCAGTGGCGGCGCATTCTGCCGGTATAATGGCGGCCGCCTCATCGCCGTTGGTGGCGCCACCGCCGCCTCCTCCTCCGCAACCGGTTAAGCAGACAACCAAGGTGCCGAAGAAAATATAGAGGTGTTTCATATAGTAAAAGAAATCGTTAAGACTTACTGTACATCTCCTCGTAGTATTTTTCATACTCGCCGGAGGTAATGTTGTCCAGCCAGTCTTGGTTATCCAAGTACCAGCGTACGGTGAGCTCAATGCCCTCCTCAAACTGGAGGGAGGGGGCCCAGCCGAGTTCGCGGTGCAGCTTAGAGGAATCGATGGCGTAGCGCAGATCGTGCCCGGCGCGGTCTGTCACATAGGTGATAAGGTGGTCGCTGTGGCCGACAGGGTTGCCCAAAAGTTTATCCACGGTTTTGATGAGCACTTTGACAATGTCAATGTTTTTCCACTCATTAAAGCCGCCTATGTTGTAGGTATCCCCCACTTGGCCGTTGTGGAAAATGACATCAATGGCGCGTGCGTGATCTACCACGTAGAGCCAGTCTCTCACGTTTTCACCTTTGCCGTAAACGGGCAGGGGCTTGCCGTGGCGAATGTTGTTGATGAAGAGGGGTATGAGCTTCTCCGGGAATTGGTATGGCCCGTAATTGTTGGAGCAATTGGTTACCAGAGTGGGCATGCCATAGGTGTCATGATAGGCGCGCACAAAGTGGTCGCTGGAGGCTTTGGAGGCACTGTACGGGCTGTGCGGGGTATAGGGGGTGGACTCCGTAAAGAAGCAGCTGCCGTAGGGGGCGGGCTCCTCCGGCGCATCCAGTTCTAAAGCACCGTACACCTCATCTGTAGAGATATGATAAAAGCGCTTGCCGCTCCATTGGCCGCCCCAGTGTTGGCGGGCGGCCTGCAACAGGCTCAGCGTGCCCATTACATTGGTGCGGGCAAAGGTGAACGGGTCTTTAATGGATCGGTCCACATGGCTCTCTGCCGCTAAATGGATAACGCCGTCAATATCGTATTCCTTCATCACGGCGCACATCTTGTCAAAGTCGCAAATATCTGCCTTAACGAAAACGTAGTTTGGTGCGTTTTCAATATCTTTCAGGTTAGCAAGATTGCCCGCATAGGTGAGGGCATCCAGGTTTACGATACGGTACTCCGGGTATTTGTTGACAAAGAGCCGTACAACGTGGGAGCCGATAAACCCGGCGCCACCGGTAATGAGGATATTTTTGCAGAATTTCATTTGATGAGAGCCATTAATTTTTGGCCGTACGGGTTATTGGCCATGGATTGTGCAGCCTCCAGGAGCTTTTCCTTGCACAGCCAGCCGTTGCGGTAGCCTATTTCCTCCAGTGCCGCTACCAGGAATCCCTGTCGTTTTTGCAGCACCTCCACAAAGGTGGCGGCTTCGCTCAGGGAGTCGTGCGTGCCGGTATCCAACCAAGCATAGCCGCGCCCCATGGTGAGTACCTTGAGCTGCTTTCTGTTCAAAAATTCTTGGTTCACGCTGGTAATCTCCAGCTCGCCGCGGGCGGAGGGGGTAATGGTTTTTGCCACGTTTACTACCTCATTGGGGTAAAAATAAAGCCCCACAACAGCGTAGTCAGATTTAGGGTGCTCTGGTTTTTCTTCCAAGGATATGCAGTTGCCTTGGGCATCAAACTCTGCAACCCCGTATCGTGAGGCATCTTCCACCTGGTAGCCGAACACCGTGGCCTTGCGCTCATTCTTTGCCGTGGCAACGGCTCTGCGCAACATGCCGGTAAGCCCCGGACCATGAAAAATGTTGTCGCCCAGTACCAAACAAACATCATCATCTCCAATGAACTCGCGGCCTATAATAAAGGCTTGTGCCAGCCCCTCCGGGCGCGGTTGCACGGCATAGGTAAAATGCACGCCGTAATCGCTGCCGTCTCCCAACAGGCGTTGGAACCCTCCCATGTCCTCCGGTGTGGAGATAATCAAAATATCCTGAATCCCTGCCAACATGAGTACAGAGATGGGGTAATACACCATCGGTTTATCATAGATGGGCAGCAACTGTTTGCTTACCCCTTTTGTAATGGGGTACAGTCGCGTGCCGGAGCCTCCTGCCAATACGATACCTTTCATGAGAGAAATCTTACAGCTCACAAGCTAACACATATCGGGTTCACTGTAAAGAATAATTGGTGTTCTCAAGTTTTTTTCTTGATTAGCGGGGCAGTTTTCAAGTATAACAAGAGTGCTATGAATTCTTCCTTTATATTGGCCTTGATAAACAGTGTTTTGTTGTGGGTGCAAGAGCCCGCCCCTGTCATCATCGGTGGTGAGGATGGTCCTACCTCCATCTTTTTGGCTAAGTCCACGCCGGAGCAGGGGCCTGAGCTCGCTCACATAGCGGCTGCCGCACAGGCTTTGCAACACCTGTATGCCACGTTGCTTACCCTTAAAGAAGAGTCAGATATAAAGCCCGCTTTGCCTGCCATTGAAAAAGCCATAGATGCTTATGATGCGAGCATGGCCGCCATACCCAATACTTGGAAACCGCAGGAGGCAGATTTAAAGGAGTGGCGCGCTGCTCACCTTGCCCTCAGAACCCTGTGCACGGGAGAGGATTTTACGCAACTTGTGTGGCATAATGATGCACTTAAATACTACCTGTTGCTCAAATCTGCTCATTTGCCCTGCTACATTTACGAAGAAACGGCGGAGTATATGATGATGACCTCCTCCATGCCCGGTATGGATGAAGAGCCCGCCATGAAACCCCACGCAGATAAAGTGCGAGCAGAAGCCGCAGAGCGCCACGCTGCCTTTATGCAGGCTCATGCCGCAGAATATGCCGGTGGCAACGGTGAAAATTCGGATAATGCCATCATCCTCCGCCCGCTGACAGAGCTTGCTGAGGATGCCGAGCCCGACGATGAGGTGCAGACTCAACTCATCCGCGCCTACATGCATGCTGTTTACCCGCAATTTAACACCGGCTACAGCTTTGTGCAGGCCTCTCCCAATGGTGCGTTTTATGTTATCATGACCCACTACCCCGGCGTGTACGAAGATGCCGAGGGTGAGCCTCAATTGGTGTCGTTTCATGTGTATTTCTGCACAAAAGCTCCCCGCAAAGCAGCACAAGATTAAGCTTGTTTTGTGGTATTCGGTAGAAAATATGCTTTTCAATGCGTACTTTATAGTGTAGACTTTTCTCACAAGCATGAAAATATTTCGTATTTTGACAATGGTGCTCGCTCTTAGCGTGGCGGCTTCGTACTCAGCTTCGGCTCAGGGATTCGGTATTTCTGATGGTTCCGGCTCCGGTACCGGCATCTCGATGGATGGCGGTGAAAAGAAAGCCCCTAAAAAGAAGAAGAGCAAAAAGAAGAAATCCGACAAGAAGGCAGCCGCCACCCCCGTGGGTAAGGCTGTGGGTAAACTGAAAACATTTAACGGCAAGCCCACTAAAAAGGCTCTTGTTTATGTGTACTTGCAATCCGCCTCTTGGTGCGGCCCCTGTAATCAGGAAATGCCCGATGTGGTGAACGCCTACAAGGAGATGGACAAGGATGGCCGCGCAGAGATTATTTTGCTGGGGCATGACCAAACGGAAGACGGGGCTAAAAAGTTCTTAAAGCAATACAAAGCCAAGTTCCCCGGTATTTTGGTTGCCGGCAAGAATGTGGATAAATTGCCCGGTTTTGTGATGGCAAATGGTATACCCAATGCCATTATGGTAGACGCTCAGGGCAATGTGCTTGCCTCCGGTTTCCCGTCGGAGGTGTTGGCGCAATGGAAACAAGCTGTAGAAACGCTGGATTCTGCCGAGCCTGAGGACGAAGCCCCGGAGCCCGAAAAAGAATAATTTTTGCAAATCATGAAAAGCAAACTGATGAAAATGGTGGGCCTGTGCAGCGTGGCATTTGCCACGATTGCCATGGCAGATGTTGCTCAACCTGCTTCTGCAACCCCGGTTACAGCCGTGGCGGCAGCCGCGCAAAATGTAACACTGCTTAACGGCAAGGTAAACCCCAATGCACAGGTGTATTTTTACTTGCAATCCGCCTCTTGGTGTGTACCCTGCCGCATGGCGATGCCCGGTGTGGTAGATGCCTATAAAGAGATGCAGCAAGATGGGCGTGCAGAGGTTATATTGGTTAATTATGATAGAACTCCCGAGGAGGGCAAGGCCTATATCCAATCATACAAAACCTCTATGCCTACCGTTCATGCTAAGGACCCCAACCTTGCTAAGCTGCCCGGTTTTACCCGTGCACGCGGTATTCCCTTTGTGATTGTGGTAGATGCCTCCGGCAACGTGCTTGCACAGGGTGCCCCTACCCGTATTCAGCAATGGAAAACACTGGTAAAATAAAAAATACTTTTTATCAACTGTAAGTAAGTGGCCGGCTCGGATTCCTCCTGAGTCGGTCGCTTGATTTTACGGGGAGTCAGTATTTGCTTGCAAAGTTGGTACTCAAGCGTATAATGGTGCGCATGAGTACAGAGGAGAAACCGTATCCCACCCCCCTGCAACAGCGTGTTATGTGGAGCGCTTTGACGTTGCTTAGTTTAGCCTTTATCGTTGTATTAGCCTGTGCCAGTGCTTATGGTTTGGTGCAATTATTTGTGGCGCTGGAGGCCGTGTTGCTCCCCGTGTTGGTAGCCGGTATATTGGCGTATTTATTGAACCCTGTGGTAAAGTGGTTACAGCGTTACGTGGTGCGGCGCATCTGGGCTGTGCTGGTGGTCATGCTGGCGGCTTTCGGGTTGATGACATCCTTGTTCCTCTGCATTGTTCCGCCCTTGGTGAAACAGTCTAATGAGTTGTATGACAATAAAGAATACATTGCCTCCAATATCATCACTTCTACTAAAAAATTGTTGCAGGAGGATCGCTATGTGCAACATGTTGTGGATATGCTTTACCAAAAAGCCGTTAAGGAGAACGCCGAGAACACCCCTGTGGCAGAGGCCCCCCGCACCGATTCCGTAACCGTTACAGCCGAGCAAACCGTAACGCCCTCTGCCACTGCGCCGGATTATGAAACAAAATTGCAGGTCATCTTCACGCATCACTCCGGTTATTTGGTGCAAAAGGGGGTAGAGTGGCTTACCGCAGGCGGTAGATTCCTCTTCGGGCTTACCTATGTGTTTATCGGCATTGTTGTGATACCGGTGTTCCTGTTCTACTTTTTGTTGGAGACCGAGCCCATCGCCAAAAATTGGGATAAGATTTTACCCTTGCGCAATTCTTACCTCAAAGATGAAATTGTTGCCACCTTGAGCGAGATTAACCAAAACGTGGTGGCCTTTGTACGCGGACAAATGCTGGTGAGCCTTATAGATGCCTTTATCCTGGGCGTGGCACTCTCTTGCTTGGGACTGCCTTATGCGTTGACGATTGCTGCCGCCGTGGCCATCCTGGGTATTATCCCGTACATCGGCATGATCTCCACCGGTGTGCCTGCCATGCTGGTGGCATGGTTTACCTGGCATGACTTCGGCATGGTGGTGGCTGTGGCGGCTATCTTCCTTTCCGTCAGTCAGCTGGATGGCTGGCTGTTGCAGCCTAAAATCGTGGGCAAAAACATGAAGATGCATGATATGACGGTCATGTTCTCCGTGCTGTTCTGGAGCTTGGTGTTCGGTGGTGTTTTCGGCGCTCTCATCGCCGTGCCCCTCACCGCCGCCATTAAGGTTATCTTTAAGCGTTATGTCTGGGCACCGCTCAGTAAAGATGCCTCTGCCGAAATTTCACCTAATTAATAAAAAAATGTTGCCTTAGCACGCTCTTTACCTGCTTTTTAGGGTAAATTTATCATTTTTTTTGATAAGAAATGATATTTTTCAAGAAAAGTGTAATTTTTTTCTTGATTTCTAAGAAAAATTAAGTATTCTTAGAAATGAAGAGAGCCTCATGGTGAGGTGATCAAAAAATCTAAACCAAACCAGTATCAGTAATGAAGACCATCGCTATTCTCGCCCTTACGGCCGCTGCTCTCGTATCCTGCCAGCAGCAGCAACAGCAGCAGCCCACCACTCCTCCCGCAGATCCCGTTCCCCCCGTGGTAAACTGCAAGTAATCCGGAGGATTGCAGAACATTCATGGCGCACTCGGCTCACCGCCCGGTGCGCTGTTTTGTTGGGGAGGGGCGAGGGAACGCGATTTGTATACTCGCTTGTGCTCGCAATGAAGAACGGCTGCGCCGTAGTGAAGAAGCCACCTTGCGGCGGCTTATGAAGAGCGGGCGGTGCCCGCCATGAAGAACGCCTGACGGCGTTGATGTGTGGGGGAGGAAAGAAGGACTTGAGAGCTAAAAATCAAAATCATCTGCGGGGGTAAGCATATCCGCAGAGATGTAGGGGATGGTGAGTGTGGGGGTATCGGCAAAGGCGGGGGGGATGTTGTCCTCCGTAATAAGCGTAAATGCCGGCAGTTCAACCGCGTGTTCTGCTTGTGCAGAAAGTGCGGCAAGCGGCACCACAATGAAGGTGCTTGCCGCATGTTGGGCCGCCTGCTGAGCCCAGCGTGCCTGCACGGGGTGGCGGTAAGCGGCCTTGGTGGGGGAGAGGGCTGCTGGGCGCAGCACGGCAAGTTGCACGGGGCGGCAGAGCAGTGCTTGTTCTGCTTGTTCGCCACAGAAAAGGCGGGTATCTTTATCTAAGTTTCCCCCCGTGCAAATAACTTGGTGAGGCAGGGTTGCCGGTGCCAGTTGGATGGCTAATTGAGGGGAGGGGGTAATAAAGGTGCAGGGTTTATCCGCCAATATGGTAGCCAACACGCGGGCAAACGGGCAGGCATCCGTATAAATGAGGGCTCCGGCGGTTATTTGTTGTGCCAGCAGGTTCGCCATGGCCACATCTGCCCGCATATCATCAGCCGTGGTAGTGGTGGGCACCGTGTATTCTGCCCCGCCATGCACGCGTTTGAGCAAGCCCTTTTGTTGCAGGGCAACCAAATCCGTGCGTATGGTTTCATCCGTAACCCCCAGCTCCCTGGCTAAGGCTGCGGAGCGAATACGCCCGCGCTGCTCCAGCAGGCGGAGAATGTATTGACGCCGCTCGTGTGCCATGTACATACGGTAGACAGGGGGGGATTAGGGGTGAAGTGTAGAGAGCAGATGCTCCGTATTGCTCAGCAGGGCTGCCCCGGCGCGGCGGAGCGGCGTGCTGCACACCGGCGGAAGCGCCTGTACCATGGCATCCAAAATCCGCATGCGGCGTATAATTACTTGCAGACGTTGTGCGGCAAGTTCAGCATCGTGGTCTTCATCTGCCAGCAACAGCGTGGCCAGCATGTGGGCAATCACCCCGGAGTAGGTGTTGACATACGCAATGGCTTCCTTAGAGCTTCTCAGCTTCTCCGCCCCGTTGATAACCATGCTTTGCACCATGGCCGTCATTTGGGAGGCTTCTTTAAAAAGCGCGTGGTGCATGGCGCGGTATACGGCCTCCGCCTCTTCCTTGGGCAGAAAATCCGTTACCTCCCAATCGCGCTCCATCTCTTCATCAGCCGGCGGCATGTGGGCTTCATCCTCCGCTGCCATGCGGTTGAGAAAGTCCGTGCGGTCCATCACAAAGGCGGCGGATAAATAACCGCCGGGCTCCGGGCCGTATTTGGCATGTATACTGGGATAAATGGCCATGTACGCCTCTGCGCGGTTGAGTATGTAATCCCAGCGGCAGGGGGGCATGTCGTCTTGCAACATGGTTACGGATGGCCCTTTGTACAATTGAACATTGGTGCGCACATGGGCACGCAGGGCCTCCATGTTAAGCAACTGTTGCACATTGTCATCCTCACGGCTTTGCTGCCATTGCGGCAAAGATATTTCATACGGCACGCTTGAGAACTCCAGCAGAATGCGTTTGACATCATCTGCAAAGAACTCAATGTAAAGAATGTTGCTGAGCGCGCCGCGGTTATCGGTATCCGGCACGCGGCGGGAGAAGGTGATATCCCCCGCATTGAAACGGTGGGGGGTATGGCGCAGCTCTTGCACAAGCTCGGGCACCGCCGTGGTGGTGGTAGCCACCGGGTTGCTGAACTCCAGTCGGCAGCCGGCAATGTCCCGCAGGCAGTCGCCGTTAAGCCGTATATGCAGCGGCTCCTGCCCATCAACAAACCACAGTCGCAGGCTAATGCGCCCGCGCTCCGTGTTGTCGATAACGCCCTTTGTAATCAGCGGTGTGAGCAGTGCCAGCATAGATGGTGCAGGAAAAGTCGGGGGGCAGTATCAGCTGAGGGCCGGTGCGGGCAGCTTGGCAGAGAGCGACTCCACAGCCTCGGGGGCATTCATGAGCTCTACCACGGCATCCCAGCGCCCCTGCATGAGGGCTTCTCGCGGCTCTGCCGGCATGGTAACGGGCAGGGTGGCCATGGGGCAACTCAGGGTCATGCTTTTCAGGTCGAGCGTCCACTCCGTTTGCGGGGCATCGGCGGTGATGCGCAGGGCCGTTTGCATGGCAGTGTGCGTGGCGCACACACAGGGCATGCCTATACCGCTTGCGTTGCCGAAAAATATTTCTGCAAAGCTCTCTGCCACAACCGCCTGAATGCCGCTGCGCTTAATGGCCTGCGGAGCGTGCTCTCGGGAGGAACCACAGCCGAAGTTTTCGCCACCCAAAATGATGGTGGCACCTGCGTGTTGCGGGGCATCTATGGGGTGCCCTTTTGAAGAGCCATCGGCATTAAAACGCTCATCATAAAACATGGTGCCTGCCAGCTCATCAAAGGTTACACATTTGAGAAAGCGGGCGGGTATAATGCGGTCCGTGTCCATATCTGCACCCGCTACGGGTACTGCCTTGCCACGTACAGTTATAATTTTGTTAAGAGCCATGAAAGTAATTAAAATTTTAGGGTTAACAGATTACAGGTTAGTGCTGGCGAACACCTCTCGGGGGTCTGCAACCGTGCCGGTAACAGCAGCTGCTGCTGCCATGAGGGGACTCATGAGCAGGGTGCGTCCCGTGGGGCTGCCTTGGCGACCCTTGAAGTTGCGGTTGCTGGTGCTGGCGCATATTTGGTCGCCTTTCAGTTTGTCGGGGTTCATGGCCAAACACATGGAGCAACCCGCCAAACGCCATTCAAACCCCGCCTCGCGGAAAATATCCGCAATGCCTTCTGCCTCACACTGCATGGCCGTCATTTGAGAGCCCGGAACTGCCAGTGCCGTAATACCGGCTGCCACCTTGCGCCCCTTGAGCAGCGGGGCCACGGCCCGGAAGTCGGATATACGCCCATTGGTGCAAGAGCCTATAAATACCACATCCACCGGCAATCCCTTAATGGGCTGGCCTGCTTGCAGTTTCATGTACTCAAGCGCAGTGATGCGGGCTTTGCGGGTCTCGTTATCGGCGGCATCTTCAGGGGCGGGTATGCAGCCGTTAATGCCTATGCTCATATCCGGGGAGATACCCCAGGTGACAGTGGGTTCAATATCCTCTGCATTAAAGATAACCACATCATCATACTCTGCATCGGCATCGCTGGCAAAGCTCTTCCAGCGTTCCACGGCGGCCTCCCAAGCCTCGCCTTTGGGGGCGTAGGGGCGGCCTTTCAGGTAGGCAAAAGTCTTTTCATCCGGGTTGACATAGCCACAGCGTGCCGCCCCTTCAATGGCCAGATTGCACAGGGTAAAGCGGCCATCCATCTCCATGTTCTCAATGGCGGAGCCCCCGAACTCGTAGGCGTAGCCCAAGCCGCCGTCTGCCCCCAGCTTACCGATAATATAAAGGGCAACATCCTTGGCGGTTACACCGGGGCGCAGCGTGCCCTCCACCCTCACATTGCGTACCTTGAGCGGCAGCATAGCCAGTGTTTGCGTGGCCAGCACATCTCTCACCTGTGTGGTGCCAATGCCCATGGCAATGGAGCCCACGGCACCGTGTGTGGCCGTGTGGGAGTCTCCGCACACTATGGTCATGCCCGGCTGGGTGATACCCAGCTCCGGCCCTATGGAGTGCACAATACCCTGATATCCCGTGGGCAGGTCAAACATGCGTATGCCCGCAGCTGCCGTGTTCTCTCTCAATGCATTAAGCATGGTTTGCGCGCGCGGGTCTGCCAGCGGCTCTGCCTGGTTATCTGTGGGGATAATGTGGTCCACCGTGGCAAAGGTTCGCTCCGGGTGCAGTACGGGTAGCTTCAGCTCACGTAGCATGGCAAATGCCTGGGGGGATGTTACCTCGTGCACAAAATGCGTGGCGATAAAGAGCTGTGTGCGCCCATCCGGCAGGGTTCCTACCGTGTGCGCCTCCCATACCTTTTTATATAGTGTCTTACCCATGATTAGCGGCTCACAGTGTATCACGATGCCCCTTGTGCGTCAAGTTGTCAACATCGTTCATGACACGTTTCTCCTCTCCCCCACCCTGCAACGTGGCATTATGTCGGCTCATGTTAATACAATATTACTGAAAAAAACAGAATTTTGTCATAAATCCTACAAATCCCATAAAAATACTAGACAAAAGAGAAAGTAACGGGTAGATTAGAGGCATGCACCGCACACGTGCATCATTAACGTAAGACAAAATATAAACCACAGGCACGAGAATCGATCATATGAAACCGCATCTTCCGAAACTTCTTTTAGCCGCTCTGTTGGCGGTATGTGTAGGCACAGGTAATACAGCTGCAGCCGTTACCGCTGATGGTGCCGTATTTGGTGTAACAAGCGGCAGCACCGTAACAGGGGATGTAAGCGTTACCGTGGACTCCGGCTCCACCGGCAACAGCTGGGCGGCAGCCGTGGGTGTAACAGGCGCCAATGATGATAATGCCCTCACCGCCCCCGGCAATGTTACCATGGAGTATAGCGGGGCCTTTACCGGCGGTGCTCCCAATGCGCAGGGGAGTGGTGGCACAACGGTATTCGGTATAGTAAATGCCGGCAGTGCCAATGGGGATGTCACCCTCATATTCAATGCAGCCAATGCAGAGTACGGCACATTTACCAGCAATGGTTATCAAGCCTCTGTAGCAGGCTCGTACAAAGGTACCATTACCGGGGCTTTTAATGCCACCATTGCAGCCGGCACCTTCCATAAAAACATTCTCGGCGGTTTCCATACCGCAGATACCGCAGATACCATAGGCTCCACCGCCCTCACCATCAGCGGTGGCAGCATTAAGGGGGCGGTTTATGGCGGTGGTATCACCGGTAGCATAACCGGCAATACCGCTGTTACCATTGTTGGTGATAGCGGCTTGGCTGCGCTCAACGGCAGTATTCTCAGCGCCGGTGGTACAGGGGGCAGCATCGGCGGTAATTCCACCCTTACTTTCAGTGGCATCGGCACACAAGATGCCCCGGCAAGCTACTCCGGCTCTGTGGAGGGCGCAAGCGGTGCAACCGTGGCAGGTAGCACCGCGTTGGTTGTAGACAATTCTCACGTGTCTCTGGTTACGGTAAAAGATTTTGATACCATTAACATTGCCGCCGGCTCATCACTCAAAATAACCGGGGCTATCACGACGGATACCCTTTTAAACATGAGCTTCGACCCCGCAACCGTTGCCACCAAAACAGACAATGGCTTGGGGGCAGGCGTGTTCTCCGGCTTGGTAACGGGGGATGGCGAATTTGCTGTTGAAAACGGTGTTACCACCCTTAACGGTAAGGTTATATCTGCCACACAAGACGGCGCATTTGTTATGGATGACTCCGTGTTCTACGTCATGAACACCACGGCTACTCAAGCCCCTGTTCCCCCTAATCAGCCTCGCACGGAATCCGTCTACTCTGTAGGCAATGGCACAGAGTATCGCTTCTCGGAGGTTGTGCATGTAGGCAAGCATGACTACAGCGGGCCGGCTGCAACAGCGGGGGCAAACGGTGCCCAGGGTTTTTACGTGGGAGAAAACGGTGTGCTCTGCATCATGGGAGACTCCGACACCATGCTCGCAGGGGATATTCTTGAAACCACGCAGGGCAGCGGTAAAATCTTCTTGCGTTCCCCCGGCTACACAAACGTTGAGGCAGATAGTCTGGCAACTACGCTGACGGTTCGGGTGGATTCTGCCACCAAAGCCACCGGCAGCCTTTATTTAGCGCCGTATGAAATTAAAGGTGCAGCCCCGCAGGGTCAACCCGGTGTGTTTTTGCATTTGGCAGATGGTGCAGATATTACCTCCTTCAGCGAGGTGCACTACGGCTACCCGCAATCTCAAATTGTGGTAGGCGGGCAAATAGAGTCAAATGCGGCCGGGGCTCATATCAATAATCTCACGGCCAAAGGTTGCGGTACAGTTTTATTTGCTGTAGATGCCGGGGCAAATGATTCTCTGGTATTGGGGGGTGACACATCCCTGGGTTGGTACGAGCACGGTGCCGGCTCCAAACAACCTGTAACATTACATGTTGATATCAACCACGCCAACAGCCATTTAACCATTGAGTCCTTAACCGGTGGCGTACAACTGCCGGATAACCCTTATACCACCAGCAGCGTTTATTTTACCACAAGTGAGTATGACTTCTACTCATCATCCGTAGATTCCGTCACCAGTGTGGTATATATCAATTCTTTTGACTATAGGGGCTACATCTTGTTGAAATCCGCCAACGAGGGAGACTCTATCTCCCTCAACATCAACCTGGAATCTCATCAATATATTCAAGACTCTCAGCTCACTTGGTCTTTAACCGGGGCGCTCAGCTCAGAGACCCAATCAAAACTCGCTTATAACGGCTCTGTTGCTGTCACGCTTACGGGCAGCGGTACATACGTGTTAAGCGACGGTAACGCCATTTACATGGACCCGACCAAGTACTTTCAGGGTGATTACCAAAGAAACTTTGCCGTGCTCAGCGATGATTGGACCGGCACAGTAGAGGTTAATAACCTAGTGGCCATGGATGGTTTAACAAAAAATGAGCAAGGAATCTATGAGAAAAATTCCTCCCTCTCGGGTATAGATTTCGATGACTACGGCAATGCGCAATCGAGCATCCATTTCAAGGGGTTTGAAGGCCATGTTTATAATACCAGTGAGGATAACAAACACCTTAATGTGGAAATCGCGCAAGATTTGATTCTTACCAATTCCTCCAACATGTCCGCTTTTAAACTCAGTAATGGTTACAGTGGCCAACAACTTCACTTCTTGGGTGATATCAGCGGCACGGGTGACTTTGTTCTCAATACAACGGCCGCAGAGACCATTCACCTTAAAGGTGACATCAGCCAATGGGCGGCAGACGGTACAGAAACCCCGGAGTTCATTGTGCAACAGGGTACGCAAACCCTTAACCTCAGCGACCAAGCCACCGTGCTCAATGCAGATCTGCGTACAAAGGGTGGCACCCTCAATGCCAATATCAGCAATACGGCTGCCGTTACCGTAAACAGCACAGTATCTCACGCCGATGGGGGCACCCTTAACTTGGCAATAGATACCGCCGCCGGCACCACCTTTAACAATACGGTAGATGTCTCTAAATTGGAGCTTGCCGCTAACTCCACAGCCAACTTTAACGCTGCGGCTTCTGCCGGCAATGTCAACATCAACACCCGCAAATCAGGCAGCCCCGCCGTGCTGAGCAACGGCATTGTTGTTACCGGCAATTCCATTGCCGGTGGCTCTGCTCAAGATGCAGAGTTTGCCTTTACTACCACCGGGGATAACACCGTCAGCAACGTGCAGCTTACCAACGTGACGCTCAGCTCTGTTGCCGACAGCGTGGTGGCGCTCAGCAACGTATCCGCTACAGATGTTTACCTTGCGGGCGATGCCGTTACCTATCATGCCACGGTGTCTGACTCCACCTTCAGTCTGGTAGAGGCTGCAAGCTCCGCCTCCCTGAATCAGGTGCGCTTCGAAACAGACATTCTCAGTGGTATGACCCTCTCCGCTGAATCCTCCCTTAACCTCACTATGGATAACGCCATCCTCGGGTGGGATGCCGCCCAGGCAGACCCCGCAGATACTCACGTATCCATCTTCCTTAAGGGATTCACCCTGGAGCTCAAATCCAGAGCAGGCGAAAACTCCGGTCTTGGCTGGCCGTCAGATACCCTCATCTTCTCCCCCGATGGCCCCACCCCGCTGTCGGACTCTGCCTCCGTAGCCTCCCTATTGGCAGCAGAGTATGATGTGGTCTCTTACCACCAAACGGCCCAGGGCTTGCACATCCAAATGTACAACGTCCCCGAGCCGACCACGGCAACGCTGAGTCTACTCGCTCTGGCTACCCTGGCCGCCCGCCGCCGCCGAAAGTAAAGGCCCTTTATCTATCGTAGAGGGGGGGGACTTCTGTCCCCCCCCCCAAACACACACGTACTTCCCTAGCCCCGCTTTGCGGGGCGGTATTTTACTTAGAGCCCAAGGTAAGCCGCGATAGCGGCGCAAGCCTGGGTATTAAACAAAAACGAATTGGAGCCCGACGAACACCGTGAGGAGGCCAACAGCCTACGCCGTGACGGGTCGCCACTGCGTGGCTTGCCTTGGGCTAATGGTCTTGCGCCCCGCCGGTGGGCGGGACTTGAGGATTCCGCTCGCCTACGGCTCGCCATCCCTCCCCTACAAATTGGTAGTTGTGGGGGAGCCCCCGCGAGCGGTAGCGAGCCGAATTTTTGAGCCCCATCAGGGGCGGCAGCCAATAGGCAGGCGCGTGAGCGCCTGCTGACTAACGAAATACAAATAGAACCCCGACTTTAGGAGGGGTGGCAGCAAAACCGCGG
>JAFQEF010000132.1 GCA_017399165.1 Akkermansia sp. | reverse complement strand
GCGCGCGCACTGCGTGCACGCTTGACCGCCTGCCTATGTTATTTCGCCCCACAAGGGGGCTTGGAAGTACGAAATGTGAAATACAAAATACGAAGTAAGCAAGGCCACTGCGACGGCTTGAGATGCTCACACCTGCAAATTGCCATTTAGCGAGTTATTCGAGGTCCCCGAATGACGAATTTTTAAATTCGGCTCGCTAACTGCTCGCGCTTTACTTCTTTTTAGAACTGCGTTTTTTGCCCTTGCCTTTTTTCTTTTTGGCAGGTGCAGCGGCAGGGGTAGAAGAAGGCGCATTTGCTTGAGGCTCCGTTATTGTGGGCTGAGGAGTCTCCGTAGTCGGTTGAGGTTCTGCCTCATTGGCGGGGGCAGGCTCCGTAGTGGCAGGCGTTTCTGCAGTGGGAGTAGCCTGCTCTGCAGCCGTTTCCTCGGCGGCTTTAGTTTCCTCAGCTTTGGCAGCAGCTTTTTGCGCGGCCGTTTTCTCCGTTTGCACTAAGGGAGACTCCACCCCCGTAAAGGCGGTGGGGAAGAACAAACGGGCGGGTGCCTCCGCATTGTTGATGGCGGTAATCGTGGGGTCTACCCCTGCCTGACCATCAAAATTGACGGCCCTGCGGAAAATGGAGGTATCCACACCAAACACCATGTAGCGGTTGATTTGGTAGGGCTTAACATCGCACTTCACCTTTTTTTCTATCACGGTGAAAGCGGCTTTGTAATCGGCAATCTTGAGCGTGGAGCGCATGGGTGCCGTATGGTAGCCACCCGGGTAACAATAGGTACTGCAATTGGTGAACCACTCCTTCAATTTAGCGCGGGAGTCAATAAACTCCTTTTGCAATTGCGTGGCATATTGCACAGAGCTCTGCTTGTAGCGTTTCCATTTGCTGGGGTAAAGGTGGTTCCAGGAGTGGCTGCCGATGGTGGCACCATGCTGCATCATCTCCTTGATTTGCTCTTGCGTCATGGAGGCACCCTGCACGCCGATGTAGCGCACATACACAAAAAGGGTAAAGGGGTAACCGTATGCCTTGAGAACAGGGTATGCATCCGTGTACACACTCTTCCAACCGTCATCTATGGTGATGAGCACGCAACGCTCCGGCAGGCAACGGGTGCCGAAACGCCACTCCAAGAAATCCTGCATGGAGATAACACAGATGTTCGAGTCCTTGATGAACTGCATTTGGCGGCAGAACTCTGCCGTTTTCATACGCATCTCGGTGGTGGATTTCGTGTTACTGAAGTCGTGATACCCCAGCACAGCCACCTGAGTTTGCTCCCGCGGCACCAAAGGCTGCTTAAAATGGCAGGTCACCCAATCTCCCGTAGGCGTGCGTTTTGCCAGGTTGGAGTAAGTGGGGGGCAAGTAGGTTTCTATCAAAGCCATGCCGACGGGGGGCTCCAGAGTATCCGGCGAGGGTGCGGGTTTTTGCGGTTCCAGCGCGGCCAGCTCCTCGGGCGTCATCTCTTTGGGGGCAACAGCGGGCACCTCCGTCACCTCGGCAGACGGGGTAACGGCAGGCTCCGTTTGCAGAACCTGCGGAGAGCTTGGCTGCGGCGCTGGCTCTGCCACCGGGGTATCTGCGGCAGTACCGGGCAGCTCCACTACCTCTGCAAAATCATCATCTGCAAACAGAGACTCATCCACCACAACCGGGGTGGCAGCCTCTTGAGCCCCCTGCACCACGGCAGGTAACAAACACAGCAATGTTCGGAGAATCCGCATGTATCTACACTTTTTTAACGTCCGGGAACCATCTCAAAGGTAAAGCCCTTTAAGTACTCGGTTTCGGGTATATTGAGCAAAACGGGGTGGTCTGCGCTTTGACCATGCGTTGCCATGAGGCGCAGCGTACAGTGGCCATCCACCGCGGCATCTGCAATAACCTCCTTAAACATGGCCGTGCTGGCATGGTGAGAGCAACAGAAGGTGGAGAGCACACCGCCTACAGGCAGCATTTGCATGGCGCGCAGGTGAATCTCCTTATAGCCGCGCATGGCTCCGTTAAGGCTCTTCTTGTTGCGGGTAAAGCTGGGCGGGTCCAGAATAATGAGGTCCCATTTGGGGTCTGCGCCGTTGCGCACGGCATCGCTCTCTCTCTTCAAAAAGTCGAAAGCGTTTTCTGCAATGGCCTCCACCTGCACACCGTTGAGCTCAGCATTGCGACGCACGGCAGCTGCGGCATCCTCAGAGATATCCACCGCCGTTACACTGGCAGCCCCGGCTTTAGCACAGGCCAAGGCAAAGCCACCTTGGTTGCTGAAGCAGTCCAACACGCGGCGACCACGAGCAAAGCGCGCTACCTCTTGGTAGTTTTGCATTTGGTCCAAATACAAGCCGGTTTTCTGCCCTGTGGCCAGGTCAACCATAAACTTAATACCACGCCCCACGGCCTCAAAAGGCTCCGGCATTTCACCGGCTGCCACATAGGTGGCAGGCTCTATACCCTCGGCAATCAGCATGGGGGAGTCATTGCGCACAATGATAGCGCGGGGCTCAAGCAAATCCCCCAAAATGTCACGTATCAACCCCAAACGCTGGTACATGGCCATGGTGAGCGTTTGCACCACCAGCACATCTTTGTAGCGGTCTATAATGAGGCCGGGCAAGCCATCGCTCTCGCTCCACACTATGCGGGTAAGCTCCTCCCCGGGCAGCAATCGCTCCCTGAGCATGATGGCTTGTGAAATGCGGCGGGCAAAGAAATCGCGGTCCAAATCTTGCTTGCGGCGGGAGAAACGGCGTGCCACAATTTGTGAATGCGGGTTGTACATGGCCGAGCCCAAATAATGATCCCGCTGATCCTTCAGCGCCACAACATCCCCGGGTGCCGGGTTTCCGAATACCGTCCGCACCTCTGTGCCGTACACCCAATCGTGCCCATGGAATATGCGCGCCTTCGGCGCTATGATAAGACCTGCCATAACGCGCTCACCATACTACAATTTCACTTTTTTGTCAATTCTCAAAAAATTAACTTTACTTTAGTATTGACAAATGACAACTTTTAAGACAAAATAAAGACATGAAAAACGCCTACACCCAACTCTGTGTTGTGTTAGCGGCCGGATTTATGGCCGCAGGCAGTTTACACGCTGCAAACAAGGTAGTTGTGCAAGACGCACACTGCAATAAGACGGCTGTTACCTACCCCCTGCCCAAAGGGTGGAAAGGAAACGGGGATGTCAAGTGGAACACCGGCGCAGAGCAACAGGGTACCATGTGCGTACGCACCATGCAAATTGTGGATGCAGGGGAGGAGATGACCGTGCACTACATATCTGCATACGAGGCACCGTTGCGCCGCAGCAACCCCACGGCAAATGAACTGGCACAAATGCTCATGCACACCGTCACCCGCATGCCGGGCAAAGGTGGTACAGAGCTTAGCGGGGCCACGCTGTACTCCGTACCGCAAGAGCTGGCAGAGTTCCGCATGGGGCGAGACCGCCTGAGCCGCCAACTGGGCAAAAAGATAAATGGCCGGGTATACGCCCTTGCCGCCATGTGCTCAGACGGCACAGTGGTGGGGGCTGTGGTGTATGAGCGCAGCGAGCGCAAGTTCCTGAGTGCCACCCGAACGGTTACATTCCACGATATCTGCATCATGAGCAGCGAGAACGGCTCCACCGAGACCGCCCTTGCCCAGCTCAAAAACTCCGCAGAAAAAGCAGTTTACAACCACGCTTGGATTAACGACCAAATACGCATTACCGCCAACAGTATAGACGGCATGCCCAAGCTGGACGAAAAAGCCCTGCCCGCCATTGCAGACAAAGCAGAGGCGAGGCTCAAGCTCGGGCTGCCTACCGTGATTGACTGCATGTACGACACCTACCGCAAGCACTACGGCATGCGCAAGCTTGCACACAACTGATAAAGCTTTAACATTAGCAGCGCAAATACCGACTCCCCCGGTATTTGCGCTTTTTGTTTGCCAGCCCGTGCCATAAAAACACGTGGGCTGCAAAATCTGAGCTTGCCAAAACAACATAAATATGGTAGAAGTTGAGGCACGTGCAAGAAGAACTACCATGGAAGAGCCCTGATGACGGCGAGCTGGAAAAGTACGCCGACCGCACGAGGCGTAGTTTGATAGCCAGACTACACGACTGGCAAGACCAGCGCAGCTGGGATGAATTTTACCGCACCTATTGGCGCTTGATATTTGCCGTAGCCAAACAAGCCGGGCTGAGAGACGATGAAGCATGGGATACCGTGCAAGAAACCGTATTAACCATTGCCAAGCAAAGCCGAAACGGCGGGTATGACCCGCAAAAAGGCTCCTTCAAAAAATGGTTATGGAACATCACACGCTGGCGTATCAAAGACAGCTTGGCCAAACGCCCCCTTGAAACCGCCCCTCCCCGTGGGGATGACTCCTCCCCTGTACCGGATATTACCGCCCTGCCCGACCTGAATGCGGAAAGCTTTGAACGCGTATGGGAGCGCGAGTGGCAGCGCAACCTCATTAAAGCCGCCACAGAGCGTGTTAAAATGCAGGTAAACCCCAAACAATTTCAGATTTTTGACTACTGTGTACTGCGCGGCATGAGTACGGCAGAGGTGCGCCGCAAACTGGGTGTAAGCCTGGCACAAGTATACCTTGCACGCCACCGCATCGGCTCCCTCCTCAAAAAAGAAATCGAGCAATTAACAGCCGAAAACGGGGCAGACTGAAACAAACACGCGCCTCATCATCTGCAACAAATAGAGGGCACTAAAAAATTACGGCTTGCCAAAACAGGGAAAAGCGAGTATAATGCGCGTGAATCCACGTATTCACTCTTACTATGTCCGGTAATCTCACATATAAGCAATCCGGTGTCGACACCATTGAGGCACAGTCTTTTGTCAGTGACATCAGCGCGCACGTTAAGCGCACGCAAAAAAACCGTCAGCTCTGCAACGCCTTTGGTTTGTTTGCAGCCGCTTACGACCTCTCCTCCTATAAAGAACCCGTTATCGTAACAGGAACAGACGGCGTTGGCACCAAAACCGAGGTCCTCTTTGAGATGGACATGCTGGAGACAGCCGGTAAAGACTTGGTAGCCATGAACGTGAACGATATTCTCACCACCGGCGGTGACCCGCTGGTGTTCTTGGACTACCTGGGTATCTCCAACCTTGAGGCAGAGCGCCCCCGCATTACGCGCCTGGTAGCCGGCATGTGCGACTATCTGGAGAGCTGCAACTGCATCCTCGCCGGTGGCGAAACCGCAGAAATGCCCGGTGTAGTGCCCGAAAATCTTGTAGAAATGGCCGGTTTCAGCATCGGTTGTGTTGAAAAGAGCCAAATGATAGATCCCTCTCAGGTTGAGGTAGGTGATGTACTGGTGGGCTACCCCAGCGATGGTTTCCACGCCAACGGCTGGAGCTTGGTACGCCGCATTCTTGCCCAAAACCCCGACCTGCTCACCGAGGATGAGCTGCGCGCCCTGCTTGCCCCCACCCGCCTGTACCATGACGTGGTGTACGACATGCGCAAGCTCGGCATCACCCCCAAGGCATACGCTCACATTACCGGTGGAGGCCTGCCGGAGAACCTGGAGAGATTCTTGGGTGACAAGGGTGCCGACCTCGAAATCCCCTACTGGGACAACGCCCCCGTGCAGAAAGTACTGGAGTTTGTGGATGCAGAGGACCGCTTCCACACCTTCAACATGGGTATTGGCTGGGTGGCCATCGTCAAGCCGGACCAAGTGGAAACCGCATGCAAGGCAGGCCCCGGCGGCACGGTGATAGGCACCATGAGAGAGGGCAAAGGCATTAAGGTAAGCGTACGCAAATAACCACCTAACCCACACAACATTATGTCTGCAGCAATCAGACTCCTCAAGCCGCTCTCATACTTTGCTGAGAAGTACGGCTCGCCCGAGTGGGCCTTCAACAAGCTGTTTCTGCTCATGGAGAAACAGCACAACCGTGGGCAAGACGGCGCGGGTATAGGCTGTATCAAACTCAACATGCCGTTGGGTGAGCCCTACATCTTCCGCTCCCGCAATGCCTCTGCCAACGCCGTTACCTCCATTTTCTCAGACCAACAGCGCAACCTTAAGGAGCTGCGCGATAAAGGGCTCATCAAAGGGCTTGACTCCGAGTCATACAAGAGCCATTTCAACTTCGGCGGCGAGGTGCTCATGGGGCACCTGCTTTACGGCACCAGTGGCGTGCAGTATGATGAAGGCAGCTGCCACCCCTACATGCGCCGCACCAACTGGACCACCCGTACCCTCATGTTACAGGGGGATATGGGTATTACCAACTTGGAGGAGCTGCATCAAAAACTCATCTCCCGTGGGCAACACCCCGTGTTCGGCACCGCCATTCAAACCCTCATGGAAGAAGTGGGCTATTATCTGGATGAAGCCCATACCGACATTTACCGCAGCCTGAGAGATAAAAAAGTGGACGGGCAAGAGATACCGCATATCATCTCCGCAGAGCTCGACCTCTTCGACATCATCAGCAAAGCCTCCCGAGACTGGGACGGCGGCTATTGCCTCACCGGGGCCGTGGGCAACGGAGACTTCTTCTGCATGAGAGACCCGAACGGCATACGCCACTGCCACTATATTCTGACGGACGAGTACTTGGCCATTGCCAGCGAGCGCGTGCCGCTCATGAGTGTCATGGAGGTGGAAGAGGAAGAGGTAAAAGAGCTGCCCGCCGGCAACATGATTGTTGTGAAGCGCGACGGCCAAATCAAGATAGACAAGTACACCACACCGGGTGAGTTCAAGCCCTGCTGCTTTGAGGATGTTTACACCTCCCGCGGTAACGACCCCGTCATCTACCGAGAGCGTAAAGCCTTGGGTGCTAACCTTACAGAGCAAGTAGTAGCCAGTTTGGACGGCAATCTCTCCAAGGCGGCTATCACCTTCATCCCCAACACGGCAGAGGTATCTTACTACGGCCTGTTAGAGGGGCTGCGCGCCTACCGCCGCCACAAGGTGACAGAGGCCATGATCAAAGCCTACAAAGAGGGCACCATGAGCGAGGAGCTCATCAACGAGCTCATCCTCCGCCGCTGGCCCCGTGCAGAAAAAATTGCCCACAAAGACATCAAACTGCGCACCTTCATCTCAGAGGAAAGCAGCCGCAAGCAACTTGCCGCCATGGTGTATGACCTTACCTACGGAGCCGTGGGAGAGGATGAAGTACTTGTCGCTATAGATGACTCCATTGTACGCGGCACTACGCTCAAAATGAGCTTATTGCGCTTGTTGGCACGCTCCAAAGCCCGCAAGATTGTGATAGCCTCCTCTGCCCCGCAAGTTCGCTACCCGGACTGCTACGGCATAGACATGAGCGAGATGGGCAAGTTCATTGCCTTCCAGGCCGCCATCAGCCTGCTTAAAAAGCAGGGCATGTACACCCGTATTATCGATGTGTACGAGGAGTGCAAGCACCAGCTCACCCTGCCGCCAGCACAGCGCACCAACCCCGTCAAGAAAATCTACGAGCCCTTTACGGCAGATGAAATCACGGCCGAGGTATCCCGCATGGTCACGCCGGACAACAGCCCCTGCATTATACAGGTTGTATACCAAAGCATGGAGGGCTTGCACAACGCCATAGAAGGTGCTTGTGGTGACTGGTATTTCAGCGGTGACTACCCCACCCCCGGCGGTTACACCACTGTAAACAAGGCCTTTATTGACTGGTTTGAACGCCGCGACAAACGCGAGTACAAACTCTGATATATAAATACCCCCTTTTAGCCCCGCCCACATCTGCGGGCGGGGCTTATCACCTCAATATAAAGCCAATTTACAACTGCAACCCAACAATTCAAATTAAAAATTGCGAACCGCAGGTTGTAAATTGAAAAATCCCAACTCCCCGCCCCCCTACAAAATTCCATGAACACCGAAAAAGACGCAGCAAGTTATAGTGAACTTGAAGATGAGGAGCTCATTGCCCTTACCCTCAAGGGGAAAACTCGCGCCTTTGATGAACTCACTCGCCGCCACAGCCGCAAGCTGCATGTCATGCTCTACCAAATGCTCGGCTCCGAGGCGGATGCCTACGACGTTGCCCAGGAATCCTTTCTCAAGGCATACCACTCCCTGCGTTATTTTAACGGTCAAAGTGCCTTTTACACCTGGCTTTACACCATTGCCGCCAACAATGCACGCAACTTTATACGCAAGCGCAAAAGAGAGCGCACCGAGTGCATAGATGATGATGAAAACGGCAACCAGCATGAAAAAAATGATGAACTGGCCGACACCTCTAAGGAGGCAGACCCCGTGCGCGGTGCCTACATTAAAGACCTGCGCCGCAAGCTCCGCCGCGCCATCAGCCAGCTCTCCCCCAGCCATCAGGAGGTAGTCACCCTCTGCGATATTGCCGGCATGTCTTACCCCGAAATCGCAAAAATCCTCAATATCTCGGAGGGCACCCTGCGCTCCCGCCTCCACTACGCCCACAAGCAGCTACAAGGGCTGCTGGCAGATGAAATCTGACCCCTTTCAACATACCACCATAACCGCTTATGAAATATACCAACCCCGAGACCGGCCTCACCTCCGCCCAAGTGGAAGAAAGCCGCAAACTGCACGGCAGCAATATGATGACCCCGCCCCAGCGCGACCCGTGGTGGGTTCAATTGCTGGAGAAGTTTACAGACCCGCTCATTGTCATCCTCATTGTAGCGGCCATCATCTCCTTTATCCCCGTATTGCTTGTACCCGGCCACAGCTGGATTGAGAGTGCAGGCATCATCGGTGCCGTACTGTTAGCCACCGTGGTGGGCTTTATCAATGAGTACAAAGCCGGCAAGGAGTTCGACATCCTCAACCGCGTGAGCGATGTTGCCCCCGTGCGCGTGGTAAGAGACGGCAAACACTGCCAAGTACCCAAGAGCGAGCTCGTGGTGGGAGACATCGTTACCCTCGGCACGGGTGAAGAAATCCCGGCGGACGGCGTTGTGGTAGAAGCCGTTGCACTCAAAATCAACCAAGCCTCCCTCACCGGTGAGTCAGAGCCCGTGCTCAAAACTCCCGCTGCAGAGGAGGAGGCACTGCCCGGCGCCTACCCCACCAACCTGCTGCTGCGCAGCACGCTCGTATCCGAGGGCACCGGCATTTACTGCGTTACCAAGGTGGGCGATGCCACAGAGATCGGCAAGGTAGCCCGAGCCGCCTCTGAAGATAACGGCGAGAAATCCCCCCTCACCCTGCAGCTGGATGGCCTTTGCCAGGGCATCAGCGTCATCGGGTTCAGCTTAGCCTTGTTCCTGTTCAGCTCCCTCATCGTAAGAGACACCATGCTGGGTATCTTCACCCTGAGCTGCGGGCAATGGTACTTCTTCTTCGGCATGCTGGCCGCTGTGGCCGTAGCCATGCTGCGTGTGTGGTTCCCCACCCTGCAAACACTGTTGAGCTACTTTAAAGTCAATCTCAAAGCCCCGGCATTAGTCAGCAAGGGCGGTGCCATGCCTTGGTTGCTGTGCCTGTTGGGCGGTGGCATCATCTTCGGCCTCGTGGTTGTCAGCCTCAGCTCACTGGGCTACATCACCTACGACCCCGCCACGTGGATGACCGCCCAAGCCGCAGAGAACATTCTGCTCTACTTCATGATTGCCATCACCCTCATCGTGGTATCCGTGCCCGAGGGTCTGCCCATGAGTGTCACCCTGAGCCTGGCTTACAGCATGCGCAAAATGGCCGCACAAAACAACCTGGTGCGCAAAATGCACGCCTGCGAAACCATCGGTGCTGCCACCGTTGTTTGCTCAGATAAAACCGGCACCCTCACCACCAACCGCATGACCGTGCGTGAGTGCCACTTCCCCCAAGTCAACGAGCAAAAAGCCCAAGCCCCCATCTTCCCCTTACTGGCAGAGGCCATTGCCCTCAACTCCACCGCAGACCTCGATGAAAACGGTGAGGTACTGGGCAACGTGACAGAGGGTGCCATGCTCATGTTCCTTAACGACAACGGCTGCAAATACGAGCCCATCCGTAAAAACACCCACATGGTGGGTCAGCTCCCCTTCACCACCATGAACAAGTTCATGGCCACCTGTGCCACCTCTGCCGCTCTGGGTGGCAAAGATGCCATCTTTGTGAAAGGCGCGCCCGAGTTTGTGCTCTCCATGTGCAGCACCGCATACGGGGCAGAGCTTAACGATGCCATGCGTGCAGACCTGCTCAACACCATCACCACCGCCCAGCGCAAAGCCATGCGCGTGCTCGGCTTGGCCTACAAAGAGGGCCATGCAGAAACGGCAGATGCCATCAAAGCCGCATGCTCAGACCTCGTGTGGATGGGTTGCTTCGTCATCCAGGACCCCGTCCGCAGCGATGTTCCTGCCGCCGTGGCCACCTGCCTGCGCGCCGGTGTCGGCATCAAAATTGTAACCGGTGACAACAAAGAAACCGCCTGCCAAATCGGCAGAGAAATCGGCCTGCTGCCCGCAGAGGGTGAAATACCCGCCAACGCCGTCCTCACCGGCGAGGAGTTCGGCGCCCTTACAGACGAGCAGCTCACCGCCCAAGTCAACGACTTGCGCGTGCTCTCCCGCGCCAAACCCATGGATAAGCTCCGCCTTGTCAACACCTTGCAGAGCAAGCACCACGTTGTCGCCGTAACAGGAGACGGCACCAACGATGCCCCCGCCCTCAACCATGCAGATGTAGGCCTCTCCATGGGTATCACCGGCACCTCCGTCGCCAAGGAGGCTTCCGACATCATCCTGCTCGATGACTCCTTCACCAGCATCACACGCGCCATTAAATGGGGGCGCTCCCTCTACCGCAACATCCAGAAGTTCATCGTCTTCCAGCTCACCGTCAACGTCGCGGCCTGCGGCATTGCCGCCCTGGGGCCCTTCATCGGTTGCAATCTCCCCCTCACCGTCACGCAGATGCTCTGGGTCAACCTCATTATGGATACCTTTGCCGCCCTGGCCCTCGCCACAGAGCCCCCCAGTGATGATGTCATGAACATGCCCCCGCGCAACAAGCTCGCCTTTATCATCACCCCCGGTATGAGCAAGTGGATTCTCGGGTTCGGCCTCACCTTCATCGCCGCCCTCATTACCTACGTTCAGCTCATGCCCGCAGAAGGCAGCGCAGACTACGGGCACTCCCTCACCATGCTCTTTACCGGCTTTGTGCTCCTGCAGTTCTGGAACCTGTTTAACGCCCGCGTTTACGGCACCAACAACAGCTTCATCACAGGGCTCTTTGCAAACAAGGCTTTCCTGGCCATCATGGGCATCATCCTCATCGGCCAGGTTCTCGCCGTAGAGTTCGGCGGCGGTGTCTTCCGCACCGTCCACCTCTCCCTTACAGACTGGCTCATCCTCCTCGCCGCCACCTGCCCCGTGCTCATCATCGGCGAGCTCATCCGCGCCATCGGCAGAGCCAAAAATTAACCTGCCCCCGCAGCGTTAATTCCCATCCTCCTTCCCTCCCCCCGCCCGGCCTCCCGAGCGGGGGGAGTTTTTTATTGTCCACCCTAAAACATACATAGCAATGACTCAAAGCTAAATATCAACACAGCTTCACAATCATTCCAGCTGCAATAAAATTCGACATACTCAACGATCCAACCCGTAATTAAATTATTTTATAATACACGAAACAAGAGATTTAGCAATAACGCAAACATATTTCTTGAAAATTGCTAACCTTTAAGCTATACTGCCTCTGTAATGGGTACGGTTAGTGACAACTCTGTTGATATTAAAGAAAATGACATTTTACAGCGCGATGCCAAGCTGCTGGATTTATTGTTACTCGATCGCACCACTGGAAAAAATATTAAATGGGCTACTCACGATTACGCTAATCACGGGGAAGACTTCCTATATGGTGAAGAAATAAGAGTGCATTGTATAACGCGTAAATATGGTAGAATAATACGCCCCAGAGTCAGCAAATCACTAAAAGAGCAACGCTTTCGTGTACGTGATAAAGCAGAGGTCTTTACTCCCTCTTGGTTATGTAACAGTCAAAATAACCTCGTTGATGAAGCGTGGTTTGGTAGAAAAGGTGTCTTTAATACTGAATCCGAAAATAACTGGATAACCAACACCTCAAAAATAGAATTTTCAGATACCTTAGGGAAAAGGTGGCAGGACTACATATTCAGCAGACGTTTAGAAATCGCATGTGGTGAAGCACCTTACCTCGTAAGCAGATACGACAACGCTACAGGGAAATCCATTCCGGTTTCTAATCGCATTGGTATCCTTGACAGAAAACTCAGAGTTGTATCAGAAAACACATCTACCTGTAGGGAATGGTACAAATGGGCAAATTACGCATACAAAAGCGTATACGGTTATGAATGGCAAGGAGACAATTTATTACTTGCTCGTGAGAATCTTCTTTTCACCTTCATGGATTTCTTCCAAGCCAAATTCGGGCGTATACCCGCAAAAAAAGAAACAAGACAAATAGCTAACATCATATCCTGGAATGTGTGGCAAATGGATGGGCTTAAATGCGTTGTACCTGATACCTGCCGAACCGTACTTGCCAGAGCATCCCTGTGCTTAGACGGCGGACCAGCAGATAAATACATCCCCTGTCCCGGCTGTGAATCAAGCAACATACATCTCCACAACGGCATCTATTGCCGTATCAGAGATTGGGACACCCACCGCATTATTCTTTTTAAAAATCTCATAAACACCCCCTGAAATGGCTAATTTTATACAAACCTGCAATTATAAACTTATTTATATTTTCAGAATCAACGATGAAGCACATCTGAATATTCTGAAAATAGGAGAAGCGACTTTGCATTCTAACGAACCATTAGAATGCTTGTTTCCCAATAGTACCTCCCTTAATAAAGCAGCAAAAAAAAGAATCGACGAATACACTTCTACGGCTGCCATCAAATACGAACTTTTGCATACAGAATTGGCCGTTTGCCCTATGCCAAACGGTTACCTTAACCCTTTCCATGATAAAGATGTTCATAAAGTTTTAAAATCATCAGGTATCAAACAACGATTTTTTAACGACACTAAAAAAGCAAATGAATGGTTCGAAACAGATTTAGAAACAGCTAAAAAAGCCATTGAAGCTGTAAAACAAGGACGTCCGACATTGTTACCGGGAGAAATTACAGAAGACAGAAACCCCATCATTTTCAGACCGGAACAAAACGAAGCAATTGAAAAAACGGTTGCCAGATTTAAAAAACACAAAAAAATGTTATGGAACGCAAAAATGCGTTTCGGCAAAACGCTGGCAGCTTTGCAAGTCATTAAAAGACTTGGATACAAGAAAACCCTCATCTTCACGCATCGACCTGTTGTAGATGATGCGTGGTTTGACGATTATCATAAAATCTTCTATGATAATACAAATTATCACTTCGGCTCAAAACGTAAAGATAAGGGGCTGCCTTTAGAAACTCTTGTACAATCATGTAGTCACTTTATATACTTTGCTTCTATACAAGATTTAAGAGGCTCCGCTTTCGTTGGAGGTCGATACAAAAAAAATGATTTAGTATTCAGCACAGAATGGGATTTTGTCATTATTGATGAGGCTCACGAAGGGACAAAAACAGACTTAGGGGATGCCGTCATTGAATCAGTAAAAGCTCCAAACACACGGTTCCTCAGACTTTCGGGCACTGCATTTAACCTTATTGACGAACACAATGATGATGAAATATTCACATGGGACTACGTTATGGAGCAGCGCGCAAAAAAACAATGGTACATTGACCATCCCGGCGACCCTAATCCATATGAATCACTTCCTACGCTTAATATCTTTACATACGATCTGGAGCGTATAATCTCCGGGTTCGCGGATATTGATGATAGTGCATTCAATTTCCGAGAGTTTTTCAGAACTTACACCGTCTCAGACGAAGAAAAAGCGCCTTTACCACCTTCTGTTAAGGTCGGTGATTTTGTTCATGCTACGGCAATCAAAACTTTTTTAGATTTATTGTCCGCACCTAAAGCAGAAACTAATTATCCTTTTTCTACCAAAGAATACCGAGAAAATTTCAGACACACACTTTGGATGCTACCCGGAGTTAAAGAAGCAAAAGCACTCAGTGCTATGCTGAATGAGCACCCTGTATTCGGCTCTGGCGCATTTAAAATCGTCAATGTTGCCGGTATTGGAGACGATGATAACGAATGCGACAATGCTCTGGATGAAGTGAGAAAAGCTATCGGCAAACACCCGGAAGAAACATATACCATCACGCTTTCCTGTGGTCGCTTAACTACTGGTGTATCGGTCAAAGAATGGACCGCTGTATTTATGCTTGCCGGTTCTGCGAATACTTCTGCCAGTAGTTATTTGCAAACAATCTTCAGAGTACAAACTCCGGGAAGCATAGGAGGCAAACAAAAAACTGAATGTTTTGTTTTCGATTTTGCACCGGACAGAACGATTCAGATGGTAGCTGAAGCAGCAAAGATATCTTCCGGAGCCGGTGCTACAACTGATAATGATAGAGAAATTATGCAGGAATTCCTCAATTTCTGCCCGGTCATTTCATTACAAGGATCCAGCATGAAGCCTTACGATGTGGGTAACATGCTCAAACAACTGAAAAAAGCTTATGTTGAAAGGGTGGTTCGCTCCGGATTCGACGACAATAAGCTTTATAATGAAAAATTACTCCAACTTTCATCTGAAGAGTTAAAGAAATTTGAAGACTTGCGAAAAATTGTAGGCTCAACAAAACCCCATCCTCGTATAGAAAAAATCAATATCAACAAGCAAGGCTTTACAGAAGAAGAATACAAGAAGGTTAAACAAGACGAAAAAGATAATCGTCGTAAAAAAGAACTTACTCCGGAACAGAAAAAACGCTTAGAAATGTTGAAGGAAATACGTAAAAATAGAGAAAAACTCATCTCTGTTCTACGTGGTGTTTCCATCAGAATCCCCCTGCTCATCTACGGCGCTGAATTGAAGGAAGAAGAAAACATTACTCTTCAAAATCTTACCGAAAAGGTGGACGATATTTCATGGGCTGAATTCATGCCAAACGGGGTTACAAAATCCCTTTATCGCAGCTTTATCAAATATTATGACCCCGAAATCTTTGAAGCCGCCGGAGTTAGAATCAGACAAATTACTCGAGCTGCAGATAAATTGTCCGTAGAGGAACGAATCGCTCGTATCGCGATGATTTTCTCCCATTTCCGTAATCCGGATAAAGAAACGGTCCTCACCCCTTGGAGGGTTGTCAATATGCAGCTCGGCGATTGTCTCGGAGGCTATAATTTCTTGACTACTGATAAAAAAGACACCGAAGAAACCTCTCATTTTGTAGATCAGGGACAAGTTACGTTAGACACATTAGCTAATCCTAACGCTAGGATTCTCGAAATTAATGCTAAAACCGGGCTCTATGCGCTTTACGCAGCGTATAGTATTTACCGAACTCGTATTTCCCAGCATCTTTATAAAGATAAGGATTTAGAAACACGTATTTGGACCAAAACGCTTCACGAAAACATCTTCATTATCTGTCGTACAAAAATGAGTAAGGCCATCGTCAAACGTACTCTCGTAGGCTTTACCAACGGGCATGTTAACGTCCGCAGTTATGATGATTTGCTGATGCAAATCAAAAACAAATCCGCTCAATTTATTAAACGTGCCCGTAATGCTTCCACTTACGGCTGCAAACTTAATCTCTCTAACATGAAATTCAATGCTATAATCGGAAATCCCCCGTATCAGGTAAACGATGGCAGTGGTGCATCATCTGACGCAGCAAATCCTATTTACGATGATTTTTTCAATATATCCAAAGCCATGGCTCCTGACCATATTTCCCTTATTATGCCATCACGTTGGATGGTTGGAGGAAAGCGAAAACTTTTGGCTTTCAGAGAAACAATGATGAATAATCAAAATCTTGCTAAGATATATGATTTTGAAGATGCAGGTGAATGTTTCCCCGGACAACACATCGATGGTGGACTCTGCTATATTTTGGACTCTTCAAGCCATCAAGGAAAAACATTATATACGTATAAGGAGGCAAACGGAAGCAGCTTTGTATCCAAACGGTCTCTGAAAGACGGTGATAAAAATATAGTCATACGAGATGCTCGTCGTATTGGAATAATTAGCAAAGCCTCTAATGGTCCAAGATTCAGTTCAATCGTCTCTCTAACAAAACCATACGGCATACGCAAGGATTTGTTTAATAATCCAGATAAGTACAAAGATGCAGGTATATCTGATGAACCCTATGAGGGTTCTGTAAAAATATGGGGCGTAAAAGGAGTAAAAGGGGGAGCCTCCCGTTGCTCTTGCTACATCAGTCGTAAATACATAAAAAAGAACATAGACTCTATAGACAAATATAAATTATTTTTCACGACATCATACTCGACTGGTGCATACAATTACCCAGAAATCATCATAGCAGACCCAGGAACTATTTGTACAGAAACATTCCTAGAAATAGGGCCTTTTGATACAAAAGAAGAACGTGATAATTGCCTTTCGTACATGAAAACAGATTTCTTTAAAATACTTCTTTATTTTGCAAAAGGTACAATGCAAGTTAATCAAGAAGTATTTGGACTTATTCCCTTATTAAATTTTACACACTATTGGAATAACGATATTATAATTAATCATTATAAATTTAACAAAGAAGATTTAGCATGTATACAGTATTATAAAAGCAACTAGTATAACGTTCGACAAATAACCAAACAGTTTCGTGACCGTAAGCGAGCCAAATTTCAGAGTCCACGAGCGTGGGCGACATTTCTAATTCTTAGTTGACTCTAAATAAAATGACGCCCCGCAAAGCGGGGCTTTTTTTCAAATTTTTAGGTCAGTCTAATTACCGAACGCTATACTAGCATGACCATAAAGCAAGCATGAAAGCAGGGGAAATGCCCTGAAACAAGTTCATTTAATCTAAAATGATAATTATTATTCCCCCTCTTGACAATATAACATAAGCATGATACATTAGAAGCACAGCCAACAAAAGCATGATCTACTTCCCTTACAATCACGAGTTAGCCCGAGCAGTGGCCGCAAGGTTTATACAGCTGGAGGGTGGAATCATCAACAAGATGAAGTTGATGAAGCTGATGTATTTGCTGGATAGAGAAGCCATTTGTGAAGACGGCTGCGCAATTGTGGGCGGGCACTATATGTCATTTGCGTATGGGCCGGTTGTTTCGGAAGAATTGGATGCCGCAAACTACAACACTTGGGCAGGAATCACAAGATCTAAAGATGGATATGAATTACAACTCCACGGGAAAGATTTTGCCTTTGACTTAATATCTGAATGGGTAGAAGAGAAGATACAGACAGTGTATCAAAAGTTCGGAAAGATGACTCCATTTGAGCTTTCAGAGTATACCCATCAAAAAGAAAACTGCCCGGAATGGGCAGCCCCAAGTCGAAAAAAGACGGAATACATAAGCCTGCGAGATATAGCCGGAGACAAGGCCGATGAAGTAGAAGCCCTTGCTCAAGAACTGAGCATGTTTGCAAAACGCTAATCTAATGGCAGGTGGACAACAGTATTGGCCCGGAAGTGTTTTCCGCAACCCTGGAAACATGGGGCACATGTGGGTGGTAGTGGGCATATTAGAGGAAGACCGATTATTGACGAATTGGTCATCTAAGCGTCCCGGTAGCGATACGACCTGTTTATTGGTGCCGGGGGATCATCCATGTATCACACATGACTCTGTAATCAAATACGAGTTTATCAAAGAAATACCGCTGGTAACGCTATTGCAATTAATAGAGGAAGGGAACCTTCAACCGAATGTAGATATAAACGACGAAGCACTACAACGGATTCAAGAAGGTATCTTTACATCTCGCAAGGTACCGCCATATATAAAAAGCCGCTATGCGCATTTACGCAAGAAGTAATACTTACTACGTACTGATTAAACAGGCATCTTTGGTTAAAAAATGAGTACAGAGTATTAACCTTGAGTGTTTTTATTGCGAAGATTGGCTAAGGCTAGCTCAAGGTCGCGGGCGTCGGCAGCGAGAGCTTGGGCGCGGGCGATGGGGTCTTGAATGAGGGCAGAAAGCTCGATTTTTTCCTCGTATTTTTCTTGTGGGGAAAGGCAGAAATCTGCATCGATGGCGAGTTTGGCGTCATGTATGTCCATAGGGCATGCATGGTAGCACGCCAAGGATTATGAGGCGAGATAAATTGGATGTAATACCGATAATCAAGCCTCAGTACGAGAGGGGAGCAAAAAGAGGCTCAGGTTTTACACGCCGAAAAGCTCGGAGTATGTTTTGAGGGCGTAGGAATCTGTCATGCCGGAGACGTAGTCAATGATGTGGGAGAAGCGGTAGGCGGGGTCGGCAGAGAGGGCGGGGTGAGCATGGAGGATGGAGGCGAGGTGGCGGCCGAGGGGAGAGGAGGGGGAGTCCACCCACTCGAGGTAGAGCTCCATGAGTTTCATCATGACGTTGAAGCCGGTGACTTCTACCTTGATGACGCTCTCGTGGCTGTAGATCTCTTTAACGGAGAAGTCAGAGACTTGGGCGTGGGCGGGGGCCAGGCGGGAGCTTTTCATGAGGCTGCCACGGTGTGAGCCGTCCATAATGGCGGGGTAGTGCTCTTTGAGGGTATCTGCCATGGCTTGAATGCAAGCCCCAATGGTGACGGCACGGGCGTACCGCAAGGCGGCGCGGGGGCCGCTGCGGGCATGCTCTTGGGCGGCTTTATTGCGGGTAGAGTCCCCTGCACCACTGAGCAGGAGCAGGTTATCCATGGCGGCATCGTAGCTGATGATACCGGACACGTAGGCATCCTCAATATCTGCCACGAGGTAGCTGATATCATCCGCCGCCTCCATGAGATAAGCTAAGGGATGGCGCGCCCAAATATCTGCGCCGAGGGGTACAAGCCCGCATTGTTGAGCCACGGTACGGAAGGCGGGGAGCTCTGAGGGGTTGAGGCCGTATTTTTTGTACACGGCTTTGTCTTTGGAGGCGGGGGTACAGGGGTATTTGGTGAAGGCCCCGAGGGTGGCACAGGTGAGGTTGAGGCCGGCGTCTTTGATGGGGTCGCAAATGCGGGTAAGGAGCCGGAACCCTTGGGCGTTGCCCTCAAATGTGTAATCTTGGTGCGGGGTGAGCTTGCGCACGGCGGTTTCAATGGCGGTTTCTCCGGAATGGCCGAAGGGCGGGTTGCCGATATCGTGCGCAAGGCAGGCGGTGGAGACGATATCCCCCAGGCAGCTGAGCATACGTTGCAGCTCGGGCGAGAAGTCTGCGGCGGGTTCCTGCGCGGCAATGATGTCTTGCAGCTCCATGGCGAGGGCGCGGCCTACGTTGGCAACCTCCAGGCTATGGGTGAGGCGGGTGCGCACGTAGTCATTACGCCCCAGCGGGAACACCTGAGTTTTGTCTTGCAGGCGGCGAAAAGCACTGGAGTATAGAACGCGCCCGTAGTCCTGATTATAAACACTGCGGCGGCTGTTGGCAGCTGCTGCAGAATCCCCGAGGCGGTATGTGGAAAGAAGCGTTGACCAGTGCATGGAATAAGACATGATGAAGGAAGTGGACGGGAGCAGGTTCAGTCTGATATTTTGAGGACAATGACACCACCGACGATGAGGGCCACCCCCAGCATGCGCATGAGGGAGGCACTGTCTTTAAAGAAGATAACACCTATAGCGAAGGTGGCGGCGGCGCCCACACCGGTCCAAATGGCGTAGGCGGTGCCGATGGGGATTTGCTTTTGCGCCAGATACAGGAACACGCCGCTGAGGGTCATGGCCACGGCAGCAGCGGCAATCCATAACCAACGCAACGGGCCACCCAAGCCCGCAAGCTTCATGCCTACAGGCCAGCCTACCTCACACACGGCGGCTATGAACAGGTATACCCAAGACACGGGATGCTATGCGGTTGAATGTTACAGGCAACGGTGCGACACCCCCGGCAGATTAGCCCAACAGGCTTTTCCAGTAGGCGATGCGGCGGGCGGTGTTGGCCGGATTGGGGGCACCGGGGTTGGTGCGCAGCTCAAAGGCGCGGTCCAGATTAAAGACGGAGTGAACATCCTCACCGTACTCGGGGGAGATGGCGCGGAACTGCTCCAACGTGAGCTGATTAAGCGGGGTGCCGCTGCCCACGGCCACAGCCACGGCTTTGCCCACCAGCTCGTGTGCATGGCGGAAAGGTACGCCGCGGCGCACCAGGTAGTCTGCCAAATCCGTAGCCAGCAGCAGGGGGTCTGCTACGGCGGCGGCGCATTTATCCTCGTTAATGCGCATGGCGGCTACCATCTCAGCATTGACACGCAGAGCCAGGGAGATGGTTTCGAATGAGTCGAAGAGGGGCTCTTTATCCTCTTGCAAGTCTCGGTTGTAGGTAAGGGGCAGGCCTTTCACCGCCACCATCACGCTCACAAGGTTGCCGTATAAGCGGCCGCTCTTGCCACGGGTGAGCTCAGAGACATCGGGGTTTTTCTTCTGCGGCATGAGAGAGGAGCCGGTGGTGTGGGCATCGGACAAGGTGCAGAAGCCGAACTCTGCACTGCTCCACAGCACGAGGTCTTCGCTCAGGCGGCTGAGGTGGGTGCCGATGAGGGAAAGGCAGAAGAGGGTCTCCATAATGTAGTCACGGTCTGCAATGGCATCCATAGAGTTCTCTGTAACGGCATCAAAACCAAGCTCTGCGGCAATGGCTGCGCGGTCCAGATTAATGGTGGAGCCGGCAATGGCGCCGGACCCCAGCGGAGACACGTTGAGGCGGCGGCGGCAGTCTTGCAGGCGGGTGACATCCCTGCCCAGCATCTCCACGTATGCCAGCAGGTGGTGGCCCACAGTTACGGGCTGAGCACGCTGCAAGTGGGTGTAGCCGGGTATGCGCACCTCTGCATACTGCTCTGCCTTGGCAACAAGGGCTCGCTGCATTTCCTGCAGCAGGGAAAGCGTGGTATCAATCTCTGCACGGCAATACAAGCGGGTATCTGTAGCCACTTGGTCATTGCGGGAGCGGGCGGTGTGCAACTTGGCACCGGGGGCACCGATGCGGCGGGTGAGCTCGCTCTCAATGTTCATGTGCACATCTTCCAGCTTGATGGTCCAGTCAAAATTACCGGCCTCAATATCAGCCAAGATGCTTTTAAGGCCGGACTCAATGGCCTCAAACTCAGCCTGTGTGAGCATGCCTGCACGCAGCTGTGCGCGTGCATGGGCTATGGAGCCGGCAATGTCGTGCCGATAGAGTTTCCAATCGTATGAGATGGATTCACCGTACTTGAGAACCAAATCTGCCGTAGCCTGAGAAAAACGTCCTGTCCACATAACGCGCAGAGGTATACACTATTCCGGCAGAAAAGTCAAACCGAAATTGAGCAATAAATCTGTACGCGCCCGCGGGGTAAAGCCGTTTAACGGCTGTGGATGTTAAGCATTTGGGCGTAAGTGGGCACGGGCCAAAGGGCAGCGTCCACAACGGCCTCTAGGGCATCCACCGTTTGGCGGGCTTGCTCCATGGCAGCTCTCATGGCGAAAGGCTCTCCGGCATCTATGGCGGCGGCCAAGGCATCCACCTGCGGGGCGAGGGTATCGTAAAGCGTGCCGATTTCCTCTGCCTTTTGAGTGGCAGCTTTAAGCCCGGCAGTGAGGCCGGCAGCCTGAATGGCACCCACGGTACCGCAAATCTCGGTCATTTGCGTGGCAATGGCCGGCAGATAGATGGTGCGCAGCATATTGAGGCATGTCTTGGCCTCAATGTCAATGAGTTTCTCGAAGCTCTCCAGCTGAATCTCTTTACGAGCCAAAAGCTCGGAGCGAGAGAGCACACCATACTTCTCCATGAGTGCAATGGTGTCGGGGCGAGAGAGCACCTCCAACGCCTCGGGGGTGGTTTTAATGTGTGGCAGGCCGCGTTGCTCTGCCTCTTGCACCCACTCAGCAGAGTAGCCGTTGCCGTTGAAGATGATGCGGTCGTGCTTGGTGACCAGCTCGCGAATGAGCTCACGCACCACGGATTTGAACTCCGGTGTGCCGGCATGGGGCTCCAAACGGGTGGCAACATCATCCAAAGCCTCGGCCATAATGGTGTTGAGCACGGCCATGGGCCATGCACAGGTTTGAGAGGAGCCCACGGCACGGAACTCGAACTTGTTGCCGGTAAAGGCAAAGGGAGACGTACGGTTGCGGTCCGTCGTATCCTTGGGCAGCTCGGGCAGCACATCCACCCCCAGCTCCATGGTGGTTTTGGTGGAAGAGCTCTTGGCGCCACCTGCTTTGATTTGCTCGATAATATCGGTGAGCTGGTCGCCCAGGAAAATGGAGATGATGGCGGGCGGTGCCTCTGCCGCACCGAGGCGGTGGTCATTACCCGCCTTGGAGGTGGAGGCGCGCAGCAAATCCGCATGCTTATCCACACAGGCGAGCACGGCGCTCAGGAAGGTGAGGAACAGCAGGTTGCTGTGCGGGGTTTTGCCCGGGGAGAAGAGGGAGCCGAGCTCCGGGGTAGAGAGCGACCAGTTGTTGTGCTTGCCACTGCCGTTTACGTGGGCATAGGGTTTTTCGTGCAGCAGGCACACCAAATTGAACTTGAGGGCTTGGCGTTGCAAAATGTCCATAATCATTACGTTATGGTCAACCGCAACATTGCAGGGCTCAAAGAGGGGGCAAATCTCAAACTGGCCGGGGGCAGCCTCGTTATGGCGGGTTTTGGCGGGCACACCCAAAGTCCACAGGGCGCGGTCCACGCTCATCATGAACTCCAACACACGCTCTTTGATGGAGCCGAAGTAGTGGTCCTCCATCTGCTGGTGCTTGGGCGGCAGGCAACCAAAGAGCGTACGGCCGGTTTCGATGAGGTCCGGGCGTTGCAGGTAGAGGTCGCGGTCGATCAGGAAGTACTCCTGCTCTGCACCGAGATTGCTCACCACATAAGAGGGCTCTATACCAAAGCAATGCAACACGCGAGCCGTTTGCTGAGCCACGGCAGCCATGGAGCGCAGCAAGGGGGTCTTTTTATCCAATGCCTCACCGGTGTACGAGCAGAAAGCCGTGGGTATGCAAAGTGTTACCGTATTCTCCGTGCGCTTAATGAACGCGGGGCTGGTGGGGTCCCATGCCGTGTAGCCGCGAGCCTCAAACGTGGCACGGATACCGCCGGAGGGGAAAGAGGAGGCATCCGGCTCTGCCTGAATGAGATTTTTGCCGGTAAACTCGCAAATCATACCGCCTTTACCATCGGGCTCCACAAAGGAATCATGCTTCTCAGCCGTGGCGTCGGAGAGCGGTTGGAACCAGTGGGTATAATGAGTAGCCCCCTTGGAGAGAGCCCACACCTTCATGGCTTGAGCCACTTCATCTGCAATGCCGGTATCAAGTTTACCGCCCTTTTGAACCGTGAGCATCATTTTTTTAAATGCACTCTTGGAGAGATATTTCTCCATGGTCTTAATACCGAAAGTATCACTTCCGTACAGGGCGTTCAGCGCAGCTTCAGCGTCCGTCAATGTTTCTGTTGCCATAAATCGTGTAATTTTAGCGGTGTGCGCGCGTATTCTAATATCTTTGAGGGTGTTTGTCAATCTCTTTTACATGAGCAACAGGCGTGCACATACACAAAATTATGATTTTTGTGTTGGACACAGCCCATGCAGGAGGGTATAATGCGAGGCGGATATGCTGCAACGAGGGTACAGAAAAGAAGAGAGCTTGGCACGCCATGGCGCGGGGCAAGTCATAGAGCTTTGCCAAGATATTGATGATGCCTCACTCTCAGAGTTTATTACCCCCATAGAAAATGCCCTCAAGGTGTTGGAGAAAGAGCGTCGCGTTGTATTCATCGGCGATAGCAAGAGCGGCAAGTCCTCCCTACTGGCAGGGGTGGCGCAGTACCCCACCATTGCCAAGGCAGAAATGACAGGCACCTACCGCAGCTGGCGCTACCGCAACAACGGTGCGGAACCCGCCCCTGCCAACGCCACTTTTATTCCGCTGGAAAATCTGGAAGGGCTTGAGCTCATAGACACAGCAGCGGCAGAGGACCCGGCAAATAAAAGCACCATTCAAGAGCTTATCAAAGGGGCAGATGCCGTTGTGGCCGTTATAGATGCCCGCAAAATTGAGACCGCCGCCGTGTGGGATATGCTGGCAGAGCTGCCGCAAGAGAGCCGCAACGCAGCTTTAATTGCTGTAACGCATACAGATAAGTTAGCGGCAGAGGATGCCTTGAAACTCAAAGACGGGCTGCGAGACTACTGCCGCAAACGGCTCAGCAGTACCCCCGCCCTGTACTTTATAAGCCCCACCACCATGAAAGGGATGGAGGGGTTCACCCAGCGCGTGCAAGAGGCCTTGAACGCCCCGCAAGGGCTGCGGGCAGATATACGCAAGGTGATTGATTTATCTAACGACTTGCTCAACAAGCAATACCACATTTTAAGAGCAAGAGAAGCCGTATCCCAAAGCGATAACGGATTCTTAGACGGCATAGACCGCGAGATTGACAACTTTTTATCTCACCAGATGACCGGCATCAAAAACTATACCGATGCCTATGCGGAGGCCGCCCTGCAAGCCCTGCCCGCCACGCTGACCAAACTGCGCAAGGGGTTCGGGTTGTGGTTATCCCCGGTTACACTGGTAAGATTAAACCTGTTCGGGGCCGGCACAGAGACCTACTACTACAACATGCTGTGCCGGGAGATTTTGAGCAGACAAGAGGTAAGCGACTCCAACTTTGTGCAATCTTGCGCCGGGCACTGGAACCACGTGCGCCCCCGCATGAAAAAAGCCATGGAGTGCGAGATCGGCGATTTTCCGGAGCAGAGTTTGGGGGCAGAGCTGGATGAATTGCGCACCAGACTGGGCAGAGACTTATACAAGCCATTTACGCAAGAGAAATTGCGCCGCAAAATCTCCATTATATTCAATGCCTGCGCAAAGTGGATGAAGTTATTTATCTTCCTTATCTGCCTTTGCCTGATAGCCGCCGGGGTATTAGGCGTGTTGGGCATGACCACCCCTGCCCTGTGGATGGTGCTGAGCGCCGGCATAGTGTGGGTACTGGGCAGTATCATTCACCTGGCAGCAGGCCGCCGCATACGCAAAGAGTTTGTAAGCTTGGCAAAGAGCCTGCACGAGAGCATGCTCAACGGCATTGGAGAAGATGTAAAGACTTTGCTGGTATCTCGCGTATCGGCATACCGCAGGCTGTACACAGAGCCCCGCCGCAAGGTTGCACGCAACGATGCCATGCTCAAGCCCCTGCAACAACGCCACCTTAACATCACCAGACAAATCGGCGGCATCATGCCGCGCTGACCTTTTACCCCCCTTTAAGCCATGCAAGAAACACTCACCGATATACGCACCCGCCGCAGCTGCCGTAAATACTTGGCAGAGCAAATTACCGACGCTCAATTGGACGCCATATTGGAAGCTGCCACCTGGACCCCCACCGGCCGCGGCAAACAATCCCCGCAAATGGTTGTTGTGCAAGATGCCGACACCCTCAAAGAGCTCTCCCGCCTCAATGCGCAGATTATGGGTACAGACAGCGACCCCATGTACGGAGCCCCCACAGCCGTAGTGGTATTTACAGACAGCACCAATGAAAACGGCATACTCGATGCCTCACTGCTGATGGGCACCCTGATGCTGGCGGCACATGCCGTGGGTGTAGCCTCTTGCTGGATCAACCGTGGCAAGGGCATGTTTGAACTGCCGGAGGGCAAAGCCCTGATGCAAAAATGGGGCGTGGATGCCAAATATGAGGGATTAGCCATTTGCATATTGGGTTATGCGGCAGAGGGGGGGATTCCGCCCGTCAAGCCCCGCAGAGACGACTACGTGATAAGAGCCTGATTCAACAACCTTTAGGTTATGATACGCAAACTGGCAGTGGAGGGCGTTACTGTGTTTCCGCAGCGGGAGTCATTCTCATTTGTGCCCGGTATCAACATTATTGTGGGCGGTAATGACTCCGGCAAAAGCCACCTCATGAAACTGTGCTACGCCATCACCAAATGGGGGTGCGATGGCGCACGCCGTGAGCTGCCCGAGGTGTGGGCAGAGGAAAAACGACTGCGCCGAGACATGCTCCGCGTGTACGGCACCCACAACCTCACCTCCCTCACAGCGCGCAACCGAGGCAATGCCACGGCGCGTATCAAAGCCTCGCTGGAGGGGCACAAAGTGCCGCTCGGTGCGGCAGACCTCTGTTTCGGCTTCACCGCCAACCATGAGGAAGAAGGCTTGCACATAGAGAAACTGCCACAGCGATTCCTCTCAGAAAACGCCGTATTTATCTCACCCAGAGAGGTGTTATCCATATACCCCTGCTACATGCAGGCAGGCAAACGCTACCCGGAGCTGCTGGACTCCGCCAGTTGGGAGCTCTGCCGCGCGTTGGAGGAGGAGCCGAGCGGATACGCCATTCCCCCGGCACTTCGGTATGTGATACAACAGATTGAGGCCCTGTTATCCGGCAGATTAAAGAGAATGAACGGGCGATTTTACCTGCAACGCCACGGGCAAGAGCCCTTGGAGCTCAACTTGGTGGCAGAGGGTTTTAAACGCATCGGCACGTTGGGGTTATTGATAGGCAACGGCACCGTGCGGGCGGGCACCTCCCTGTTTTGGGATGAACCGGAGATGAACCTCAACACCACCCACCTGCCTTTGCTGGTACGCATCTTAACGGGCTTGAGCCACGCCGGGGTGCAGGTTATGCTTACTACGCACAGCCTTTTCATGCTCAGAGAATTGGTGATTCAGCTCGCAGAAAAGAAACACGCAAACATTACTCGCCGTTACTTTGGCATGCAGCCTGCCAACTCTACCTCGCAGGGCGTGCGTATTTCTGCCGGTAACTCGCTTGATGAGATTGACCACATTGATAGCTTGGATGCAGAAATGGAACAGGCAGACCGCTATCTGAATATGAACTATAACCCCGGGGAGGACGCCTGAGCGTGTTTCAGGCCGGTACCAGTTGTGTAGAGGGTGTGCACCGCTTCAACTTTGAAGCGGGGTATTATGTTTGCCGCTTTGAATGCTCACCCTTCTACTCTCACCACGCCCAAAACTTTTGCAACAGTTGCAAAGAGATGGACTTTGTGCTTTACCACCCCGGCAAAAAAGAGCTGTGGTTGGTAGAGGTAAAAGATTACCGCTTTAATGCCCGCCCCAAGGTGAGAGATTTAGTGGAGAAGCTGTGCCGCAAGGTGAGAGACTGCCTGTTTTTGCTGCGCACCGCTGCGCTTTGTGCCCCCGAGGAAGAGCCGGCAGAGGGGATTTCCCTGCGGGATATTGCCCGCATGAGCCTGCAAGCCAAGCGCATACGCATTGCTTTTACTATAGAGCTGGCACGCACGGGCCTGTTCCCGCCCAAGAGCCTGCTGGCCACCATTAAAGACCTGCTTTACAGGCAAATACGGTTTATTGACCCCGACATGCTCTGCCTGCCCATTACGGAGTCCGGCGGCATTGGGCCGTGGACCATCACCTCCGCAGGGGCAGACCACTCATCGCGCATCCAAAAACGCATAGAAGAAGCCCGCCTGGCCCACGAAAAAGAAGCAAAACTAGCGCAGGAGCGCGCGCGCCATGCCCAAAAACAAGCGGCTAAAAAACAGAAAAAAGCGCGCAAGTCAAATGTCCCGCTCTGGAAACAACGGGCAGAAGAACGCCAAGCAGGCATGACCGGCAACCATGCGGACCGCCGTAAGAAGAACGACTCTACCACCCCCTGAATGATGAAAAAGAAGGCTCTTTGGATTATACTCTGCATCATCCTGCTGGCCATAGGAGGAGGCGTGGCCGTTTATTACATGCAGCCCGAGCAGGCACCTGCCCCGGCCCCCCCTGCAGAAGATGAAAACGGCCTGCCGGCCCTGGCTCGCCGCCAAATAGGTGTAACGGTAGGTTACACAGCAGATTATGTGGATTTGGAGTACCCGGGCGGGGATGTTCCCATGGAGAGCGGCGTGTGCACGGATGTCATCATCCGCGCCCTGCGTCTCAAGGGTTTGGATTTGCAAGAGCTGCTGCATGAGGACATAAAACACAACTTTCGCCGCTACCCCGGGCGTAAATTATGGCGGCAACGCGCCGCAGACCCCAGCATAGACCACCGCCGCGTGCCGAATTTGGAGATTTTCTTCAACCGCATCGGCTGGAGCGTGACAGAGCACCCCACCGACAACCCGGACGATTACAAACCCGGAGATTTAGTAACATGTTTCGATGCCGCCCACGGACGCCCGCACATCATGATTGTGAGTGACCGCAAGCATGCGGAAACCGGTGTGCCCAAAGTCATACACAACTCCGGCAAGGGAACGGAAGAAAATGATGATTTATTTGAGTTTCCCATCACGGGGCATTTTCGCCCCGTGTTCGGCAAACCCATACAATACCCGGAACCCGAAAAAAAGAAAAAGAAATGAAAGCATACACCCTGATTACCCTGTTGATATTGGCATGCAACAGCTTGTTTGCAGATAGCAGATTACCTGCCCATGCCCGTGCACAAATAGGTGTTACCGTAGAGTATGATCCCTCATACGTATCCCTCAAATACCCCGGAGGAGACGTACCGCAGGACCGAGGCGTATGCACGGATGTTGTCATACGCGCCATGCGCCAACTGGGCTTCGACCTGCAAAAAGAAGTGCATGAGGACATGAAGAAAAACTTCTCTGCCTACCCCAGCCGCAAAAATTGGGGGCTCAAACGCACAGATAGAAATATAGACCACCGCCGTGTACCTAACCTGCAAACATTTTTCAAACGCAAGGGGTGGAGCCGCCCCGTTACCCAAAACCCGGAGGATTACAAACCGGGGGATATTGTCACCTGCCTGCTGGGGGATACCCTGCCGCATATCATGATTGTGAGCGACCGCAAAAATGAGCAAGGCGTGCCCCTCATCATCCACAACATCGGCGCGGGTACTCAAGAGGAGGATGATTTGTTTACCTACACCCTCACAGGCCATTACCGCCCACAATTATAACGAGCATTCACCATGAAAAAAGGATTGGTACTGGAAGGCGGCGCCATGCGCGGCATGTTCACCGCAGGTGTTATGGACGTGCTGATGGAGCAAGGCGTGGTGTTCGACGGTGCCATAGGCGTATCGGCAGGGGCGGCGTTCGGCGTTAATTACAAAAGCGGGCAAATAGGGCGGGCCATTCGCTATAACGAGCGATTTTGCAATGACAAACGCTACTGCGGCTTGTGGAGCTTGCTGAAAAGCGGGGATATTTACAACACCGATTTTTGCTACCGCGTGGTGCCCACGCAGTACGACCCGTTTGACTTTGACGCCTACGGTAAAAACCCCATGGAGTTTTACGTGGTATGCACCGATATTGAGACAGGCAAGCCCGTGTACCACACCTACGGCGGGTGGGAAGACCACGGGTTTGACTGGATACGGGCCTCGGCATCCATGCCACTGGTATCTCACATAGTGGAGATTGACGGGCAAAAGATGCTCGATGGCGGTATCAGCGACCCCATACCCCTGCGCCAATTTGAAAGTCTGGGCTATAAGCGCAATGTTTTGATACTGACGCAGCCCCGCGAATACCGCAAAAAGAAGAGCAGCGCCATGTTGTTCATTAAGCTCATGTACCGCAAATACCCGCACTTGGTGGAGGCCATGGCACAGCGGCATGAGGTTTACAACAACACCTTGGCGTACATTGAGGCCCAAGAAGCGGCAGGCAACGTGCTGGTGATTCGCCCCGAGGCCCCCCTGCCCGTGAGCCGAGTGGAGAAAAACCCCGCCAACCTGCGCGCCGCCTACAACATAGGCAGGGATACCGCCACCGAACGCTTGGCAGAAATACGCCGTTATTTGGACGAATTGGGAATCTCTAAAAACTCGCCAAAGATGGCAATTTGTAGGGGTAGCGAGCCACAGGCGAGCGGAATTTTGTAAGCCCCGCTCTGCGGGGCGTCATTTTATTTAGCGAGTGGTGCGGCGAGCCAACGGCGAGCGAAACCACTCGAACCGATAAATAATACACCGAACCCGTGAAACGGGTGATAGTTAAGTTCGATTCCGAATTGACACCTATGCTTATGTGCTCAGATTTTCATAGCGTTTTTTTATTATCTATCTCTATGGGTTTTAACATGACTTAAGTGTCACCCGTTTCACGGGTTCCCTTTATAATTAATTAATTCGAGTGGTTGCGCCGCTGCGCGGCTCCACCACTCGCTATTTGAAATGTCGCCCGCTTCACGGGCTCTGAAATTCGGCTCACTAACGCTCGCGGGGCTCCCCCACAACTACCAATTTGTGAGGGTACCAGAGTTTTTAGAGATTCCCGAATCGTAAATGCGCAGCAACTTCTTCATGAAAAAAGGCTGCGGGGCAAATACCACGCAGCCTGAATTGTTTTGCAAAAGGAGATTGCTTAATCGGCATCCGGCAGAAGCTCATTCATGAGCCCCTCCAAATCTGTGCGGACAGATTGGCGGGTGGCCATGGTTTTGAGCTCAACCTCGGGGAACTCGCTGCCTACGATAAGAGCATAGGTGGCGCCGATTTTATCTGCACGCTTAAGCTGGTTGTTCATCTTGGCGGGAGCCAGCGGCAAGTCCACACGCAAGCCGGCATCTCGCAACGTGGAAGCGAGGGAGAGCATCTGCATGCGCATCTCGGGGGCGGCAAGCACCATGCAAACATCGCACACATCGGGCTTGAGGGCGGCATCTCTCAACGCACGGGCGGCAGGGCATGCTTCAATCAAGTGAGCAATCACGGCATCGCCCATGGCAAAACCTGTGGCGGGCATGTCCACCGCACCGTCGGAGAGCGTGGATACCAAGCCATTGTAGCGGCCACCGCCGGCCACGGCACGCAAGCTGTGCCCCTTATCAAAAATCTCAAACACTAACCCGGTGTAGTAAGCCAAGCCACGCACCACGTAGAGGTCAAGCTTAACGTAATCTGCCAGGCCACGTGCCTGCAGCTCTGCGTATACGGCATCGTAGCGGGGGGAGCAACCGGCAGGCGGGTTCTTGATGAATGCCTCCAAATCCTCACGTTTCATACCGAAGGCATCCAGCTTTTGCTGACTTACCTCGGGGCGATCACGCTCAAATTTGTCGATAACGGAGAGAAAATCCGCCACCTTATCTTCGGCAACACCATGCTCCATGGCATAGGCAATCCACACATCGCGGTCGCTGATGCGCACCACAAAGTCATCTGCCGTAAACCCGAACTCGCGCATGCAATCAATGGCCAGAGCAATCAGCTCTGCATCGGAGCCCTCACCGGCATCCCCCAAAATGTCTGCATTAAATTGCACAAACTCGCGCAAGCGGCCTTTCTGCGGTTTCTCGTAGCGGAAGCAAGAGCCAATCTCAAACCACTTGAGGGGTTTGGCGTAATCCATTTGATAAGATGCGGCAATGCGACCCAGGGAAGCAGTCAGCTCAGGGCGCAGCGTAATATCGCGCTCCCCTTGGTCCTTAAAGCGGAAGAGTTGGGTGGGCAGCTCGCCACCGGATTTTTTGAGGTAAAGCTCTGTAGCCTCAACAGTGGGTGCCTCCCACTCCACGAAACCGTAGCGGTGCGCTACCCGCCGCCACGTATTGAAGAGGTAAGCACGGAAGGCGTATTCCTGCGGAGCAAAATCGCGGAATCCCGGCAGCGGTTGGAATTTCATGTTCGGCATAATATTAAAGAAATAATGTTTGAGCGGGTATTATACACGTGTCTTTCGCATTGTCAACAATATACACTTTGTCATATCTGAAAAAGCCGGGCTTGATTCCACGCTGAACATCAGGTAGAATGTAAGACATGAAGAGGTGGCATAAGAGAACACTCTGCATACTGGCCTTGGGGGTGGCAGGGCTGGTAGCCTTGGCGTATCGCCCTGCTTTTTGCCGTGACTGCGCAGAAAAAAACAAGTTTTTGAGGGATGCCATCAGTGAGCTAAGCAAGCATGATGACGCACAGGGCATCAACCTGCACTATACTTGGCACCTGACCAAGCACCCCAACGGCACGCTTTTGATGGGGGATACGCAGCCGGATGCATTCAGTATGCTGCAACCTGCCACTTGGGATATTGATATACGCACACAAAACGGCAAAATGGAAGCCACCTGCAACACCCCCGTTTTACACGCGCAAGACTCCACCCATTGGGTAAAGACAGAATACAGAGCCTATTTTACACGCCCTACCCTGCGTTATACCCCCAGCGGCAACATTGCGGCAGAGCACCGCCTGCACCTGTGTTGCCAAGTTACCATCACCCCGAGCTTTTGGGGCAAGCCCATCCGCACCTCGGCCACACAGATTTTGAGGATTATTCCCAATATGGGGGCTGTGGATTTGGAATCGGCATATTACACAGCAGACAAAATAGTGACAGAAAACGGTGAGGCAAATTTACCGGCGCTGTACTACGGAACGGAGCGGGAAAAAGCCTTGCAATACCTGTTGTATGAATTGGCGGACGGCGTGTACAGTCACAATACAGCGGGCTTGCATGAGTACATCGATAAGGCTACGGAATATGTTGAGCGCCTCACTACCGCAGATGCAGCATGGCCCTATTGTTGGCAAGAAGGGGCAGCAGAAGCCAAACGCGCCGCTCAGCTGATAGAACCCACCCTCACCTATTTGCAAGAGGTCAACTGTTTGGACAGCCAAGAGCTGGCGGATTTTGTCAACGGCCCCGTTTTTGCCCGCATTTTCGGCACAGAATTGAAAAAAAGAGAAACAAACGGTCTGCTTGACGATTTTGGCAGCGGAACAGATAACATTGAATTTGAGATAATTACAGAGGACGCATTTTTAAATGATGAAAAAAATTAAAAAAAATGCGGCATTTTTGAAAGAATTTTGAAAAAAAGCACGTACTATTATATGTAACAAGGCCGGGGTGAGAGCCGGCCGACTTTTCATAGAGTAGGTGTAAGTACATGCCGGTCGGGATAGAGAGAATCCCGACCGGTTTTGTTTTTATTAAAGAGTAATACGCTCCAAATCATCCGGCACGTAAATGTTGCCGGGGTAAAATTGAGCAGCCTCTGCAGCATAGCGTATGCGGCGGGTGGAAAGTGTTTTATCCTCCGTATGGTACAGCAAAAGATTTTTAACATTGAGTTGGGCAGCGAGGCGCCCGGCATCCCACGCGGTGCTGTGGTGTTTTTCATACGGCTTGAAACGCTCGCGATCTTCATACAGACAAAATGCCTCACACAGCAACCAATCTGCCCCGACGGCATAATCGTGGGCGCGTTCGTTGTAGGGCTCATCCCCCAAGCAAGTAAGGCGCTTGCCGGTAGGCAACTGCAAACAAAACCCGAACTGCTGCGCCTTGGTGGAGCCTATATCAAAAGCATGCCCCACCATGCCGGCAGCATCAAATGCAGCGCCATCCGTAAGCACGTTAAACAAAATATCCACCCCGAAATGAGCGCACACTTTACCGGGCAAGGTACTGCGGCATATTTGCTCCAACACGCTCATGGCTTGAGCATGGCCGTACACGTGCAACGCACCGCTGTATTTACCGGAGTTCATGCCCTGGGCAATCATGCGCACCACCCATACCACGCCAAATATGTGGTCTGTATGCGTGTGGGTTAAAAATAAATGGCGGATAGATTGTAAAGGGATATCGGCCTGCTCCAAGCGGCTCAATATCGTGTTACCGCCCCCCGCATCTACCAAGAAAACGGACTCCTCATTTTTTACGGCAAAACAGGTATTATAACACCGCGTAACAGCGGCATTACCCGTGCCCAACATTATCAGCTCTGCCATGGTGGTATTCTATCATAATCAAAACATGAAAACAAGTATGATTAAATAAAATAAAAATGCGTCATTTTGCTGCATTGTCATAACACAAGCTTGACTTACCCCTCACGTTTAGTAAAATAGGGACGTCTAAAGACCGCATTTAAGATTATGAAGTTCCCCATCATTTCTACTGTTGTAGCAACGCTGGCTGCCATGGTTACCACAGCCACGGCAGATATCAAAGTGGCCGCCGTCGACGTTAACCTTCTGTACACAAAGTACTACAAGCGCTTCGACACCGAGACACATCTGCGCTCCTCCATGGAAGAGATTAAAGCAGAAATCGTCAAGCGTCAGGAGGTTATCAAGAAGCTTCGCGAGGAGGCCGAGCAGATTCGCGCCCAGTATGATCCCTCTCGCTCTCAGAAAGAAATCGACAACCTCCGCAAGCAGCTGGAGGTTAAGGCAACCGAGATTCAGGCTAAGGATGCCGAGCTTAAGGAGTTTGCCCAGACTCGTGACCGCGCTTTCCAGGAGCTGTACAAGCGCGATATCGCCATCCTTTTGAACGACGTTCAGACCTGCATCAAGGAGGAGTCCAGCAAGGGTGGTTATGACCTCGTCATTGACTCCAGCGCCATGAACGCTGCTCCCCGCACGCTGGTATTCCCGTACGTCAACGCCTCTTTCGACATCACCCCGCAGGTACTCCAGAAGCTCAACGAGGGGGCTCCTGCAGGCTTCGATGCTGATGCCGAGCTGCAGAAGGCCGGCATTCAGCTGCCCAAGTAAATAAACCCAACAAACTTCTACCGAGCCGCCTATGAACCTCTCCCTTACAGAAGTTCTCGCGCTCACAGGAGGTAAAATTCTCAGCGGCGCTCCGGAGACCACGGTCTCCGGAGTTGCTACTTTGGCAGAAGCCACGCCGAGCGAGATTTCCTTCTTGGGCAACGAGAAATACTTCAAAGACTTTTTAGCCACCAAAGCCGGCATTGTGCTGGTACCGCCCGCACTGCCGGAATACCCGGAGGGCGTAGCTTTCATTGAAGTGGAGAACCCCTCTTTGGCATTCAACGCCATGGTAGAGCACTTCATGAAAGCCGCCAACGACTTTGAGCCGGGCATTGCCCCGAGTGCCATTGTAGACCCCACCGCAAAACTCAACCCTGATAAAGTACGCGTATGCGCCGGGGCCGTTATTGAGGCCGGGGCAGAGATTGGCGACGGCAGCGACATTGGCCCCGGTTGCGTTATCGGCAAATCTGCCGTGCTGGGTAAAGACTGCAAGCTGTATGCCCGTGTCGTGGTGAGAGAGCGTTGCATACTGGGCAACAAGGTTGTTATTCAACCCGGTGCCGTTATCGGGTCGGATGGTTTCGGTTTCCTGCTCAATAACGAGACAGGACGCTACGAAACTGTAGACCAAGTGGGCATTGTGGAGATTGGTGATTGTGTGGATATTGGTGCCAACACCACCATTGACCGAGCCCGATTCGGCCGCACCATCATCGGCGAGGGCAGTAAGATTGATAACCTGGTGCAGATAGGCCACAACGTTGTAGTGGGCAAGCACACGGTTATCGTATCCCAAAGTGGCGTTGCCGGCAGCACCAAGCTGGGCGACTATGTAACCGTTGCAGCACAGGTAGGCATTGCCGGGCACATCAGCGTGGGAGACAAGGCCGTGCTGGCAGCCCGCACGGGTGTTATGTCCTCTCTGGATGGCGGGCAAGTATACTGGGGAGCCCCCGCTGCCCCCTATAAGGATGCCGCCAAACAGTATGCAGCCATTCGCAAGCTGCCCGATGCCATGAAGGAAATGATGGCTCTCAAGAAACAAGCTGCCGAAATTAAAGAGCTTATCGACCAAGCTCTGGCAGAACAGGCAGGCAACTAAAGCCACTTGTTTAAGCATAATTTTAAACCCCATCGGTAAACATGCCGATGGGGTTTTGCCATTTAGTTTACCAGCCGAACATTAAGGGGCAACAAACACACCTTTGGCCGCTTTCAGGCTGATACCCTGGTTAGCGGCATAGGCTCGGGCTGCGGCTGTGTGTATGGCCGCGGCATCTTGCGGGGATTTTAACCACGCAGCCAAGGCCTCGGTAAACGCCTTACCGGCAGGGTACATATACTGTTGGGTCATCAAAACGGGGCGACACCCCAAATTGCGAATACGGTCGGAGAACCACTCATCGCTCATGCAGCACAGCACCACGGCATCCGTACTACGGGAGGCGCGCTCGCCTCGCTCCGGCAAATCAACATCCATCAACCCATTGTGCCCTATGAAAGCCACTAAATCATACCCGCCACATGCTAAGGCCGCCTCAAAATCACGCATACAGGCAGCAATGGAGTCCCCCCTGTACGCAAAAGCATACACTGTAGCGGCAGAATCGGCCCGCGTGCATACCACCGTATCAATCACCTGCGCTTTTTTACCGGAGTATGAGGCAAAATACACGGGGCGCCCCCAGTCACGGGAGGCGCGCATCACCTTGGGCAAGGCATCGCTGCACCCCCAGTACAAATTATGGGCGGGGTCTTGCCCGTTGCCGATTTTCTCCGGCACGGGGGCAATTCCCTGGTGCTCATTATCACACAAGGCTACAAAAACAGCCACCTGCTTTCCAGCCCCCTTGGGCAAAGGCGCAGAATCGCTACCATAAACATTCAGCAACAAAAGGCAACACAGCAGCAAGCCTATGATACCCCCCTTCATTGGCAGATTATTGTTGAGCTAAGGCCGCCGTTACTTTCTCTTGCAGTGGTTCTATAGCGTACTCCCCTGCCCATTTTTTGAGCTCTTTACCGGTGTATGAGGAAAGGCCATCTGCCGTGAGCTGCCGGGCCAGCACCCCGGCAGGTATCAACATGCAGAGAAAATCCGGCTCCGTAACATACCCCGTACGCACCTCACCCCCGCGCGTCATGATAACACCATCCGTAGGAGACATGGAGTTCAGCTCCACAATCGCCGCCGTCAATGCGTCCCGATCTATTTCATACGATACCTTCTCTGCGTTATCCATACACCGAGTTATAACGCAAGAGGCTCGAAAATGCAAGCAACAAATGCAGCAACACAGAAGAAGCTTGACTTTTACCCATGTTATAGTGTAGGCTCAAGGCATGACAAAAATAGCTGCAATGAGCGCCCTCGGGGCTGTGTTATTGTGCAGTGGCTGCATGTGGCAACAGCAAAAGGCTGACGGCACAACCACGGCAAAGGAGGAAAATGTACTACCCCCGCTACACTTGGGAGCCGTGCACCAAGTGTACCCGGAGCAGGGTTTTGTGTTGCTGCGTATCATAGGCCCCATGCCCCGGGCCGGCACCGTGCTGATATCTCACCCGGCAGACGGCAGCAATACCCGCATCGGCAACTTGGTGGTTACCTCTGACCAACCCGCCAAAAATCGAATCATCGCGGCAGAGGTAAGAAGCGGCACCCCCATGAAGGGAGACCGCGTATTCATGTACCGCAGCATTGCGCAGCCCGTAGAGCAACCGGAGCCTGTGGAAGAGCCGGCAGAAATCAACGTGCCCGCAGTTGCCCCCGCCGACCCCATACCGGTGATTCCGCAAAATGTTAAACAAGACTTGGAGCCGCAGGAGCCGGCCACACCCGTAGAGGAAGAACCAAAACGCCCCAAAAAAGATAAACAACAACCGGCAGAAACACCCAAACACATTTGGGATATACCCGATAACATTGACGACTGGGATTAACCTTTAACAAAATATTGAGCATGAGACTGCAATACTATGTAGATGAAGAGGGCGAGAGCGTGATTGGCCTTTGGGTGCCCAAACGCGGGGCTTTTATTGATGTAACCGGGCAAGATGACCAGATATGGGCAGCCCTGCAGCCGAGCGGTAAAAAACTGCGCAAGGAGATAGAAACCTGGGTATCAAAAGGAGCCCCGGATGGCGTTGCCGTGGATATGGAGGGGCTTGTCACATCGAGCGCGCTGCATGTTCAGCCCTGCACCATTGCCTGCTTGGGTAAGTGTTATGCTGCGCATGCCAAAGAGTTCAGCGGAGATGAGCTCGGTGAGCCCTCCCTTTTTCTGAAAGCAACATCCGCCATCAGTTCAGATATCTCCTATGTACTCAACCCGCAGGGAGCCACAAAGTTGGATTACGAGGTTGAGCTGGCCGTGGTATTGGGAGACACCCTGCACCGAGCCACCCCGCAGGAGGCTAAAAAAGCCATCTTAGGCTACACACTGATGTGCGATTACTCGGAGCGCTCTTACCAACTGGAGCATGGCGGGCAATGGACCAAAGGTAAAAGCTATGATACCTTTGCCCCTTTCGGCCCCGTGCTGGTATCTAAAGATGAAATCCCCAACCCGGACGCCTTGCGGCTGCAATTGAAAGTAAACGGAGAGGTACGCCAGGATGCCGGCACGGCGGAGCTGGTGATGCCGGTGGCAGATTTAGTGGCCTATGTATCGCAGTTCCTTACCCTCAACGCGGGGGATATCGTATCCACCGGCACACCGGGAGGCGTGGGCATGGGGATGAATCCACCCCGCTACCTGAAAGAAGGGGATGTGGTGGAGTTTGGTTGCGATGCCATCGGTTGGGTTACTCAGCGAGTTGAATGTGAGTAATTTTTTCTCAGAAAAAAGATTGCATTCAACTTAAAAAATGATAGAATGGGAGCGTAAAGAAACTATCAAGACTCCGTTCTCTCAACCAAAGAAATATTAAATCTCAGCAGACAATGAAAATTCTCGTTACAGGCGCAGCCGGATTCATCGGGTTTCATACCGTCAGCCGCCTCATTGGCGAAGGGCACCATGTTGTAGGCATAGACAACCTCTGCGCGCCCTCCACTCATGGTATCAAGTTAGCACGTCTTTCCATGCTCGGCATTGATATTGCAGCCTTAACTAAGGGCGAGCCCCAGCACAGCACAGCCGGTTCCTTTGACTTTATCATTATGGACATTCTGGATCGGAATGCCATCAACCGCCTTTGCCTGACAGAACGATTTGATGCAATTATTCATTTAGCGGCGTTGGCCGGCACCAAGCCCTCCATAGATGCCCCGGCAGAGTTCTTTGATGCCAACACCCTGGGCACGCAAAACATGCTGGAGGCCGCCAGACTCGGCACGGTTAAGCACTTCTTCTTCTCCTCCAGCTATGTGGTACACGGCGCACATGCGCAATCCCCGCTTAAAGAAAATGATGATGTGGATACCCCCATGAGCATGTATGCGGGCTCCAAGCGTGCAGCAGAGCTATTGTGCCACACCTATGCCAGTGCCTATAACTTACCCGTCACCGTGTTCCGATTCTTCACGGCGTTCGGCTCTTGGGGGCGCCCGGATTCCAGCCCCATGCGCATTGCCAAAGCCATAGCAGAGGGCGAGCCCCTCACGCTGCTCAACAACGGCCATTTAGTGAGAGACTTTACGTATGTGGATGACATTGTTGACGGCATGATGATGGCACTTACCATGCCTCCCTCAAGCGTTCACAAAGTACCGTACGCCTTGTACAACATCGGGCGCTCCAAGCCCATTCCTCTGCTCTCCTTCATCCAAGCAATAGAGAACGCCATGAGTAAACCCGCTATTATTGAAACGGATGCCGCATCCCCCCTTACCAAGGGAGAAAGTGTGGAGATGTATGCCGACACCGGCAAACTGGAGGCAGAGCTGGCTTACTCCCCCGTGTGGGATTATGAGGAGGCTGCCCCCATCTTCGGTAAATGGTTTATCGACAATTACAAAGTCAATTTTAACATGTAACAACCCCGCCGCAACTCACGGCAGGCATGGGCCTGCCGTGAAGCTCGGCTGATTTATTGTGTCCCCCATATTATATAATCTGGCAAAAAGCGTACTGTTCCGCTTCACCCCCGAAACCGCGCACGAGATGACTCTTGCAGGGCTTCGCATGGCGGAAAAGATGAGACTCCTCTCCCTGTTTGCACCGCGTAAGGTGGAAGACCCCATCACCGTCATGGGGCTCAGGTTTCCCAATCGCGTAGGGTTGGCCGCCGGCATGGATAAACAGGCCAACACCGTGGCGGCGTTCGGCAGACTCGGGTTCGGCTTTGTAGAGGTAGGCACCCTCACCCCGCGCCCGCAACCCGGCAACCCCAAGCCGCGTTGCTTTCGCTGCATTCCTCAGCAAGCCATTATCAACCACATGGGTATTAATAACCCCGGTATTGATAAAGGCGTGGAGAACATACGCGAAACCAAGCGTTTTAACGGTATTTTGGGTGTCAACATCAGCAAAAACAAGGTGACCCCCAACGATGAGGCCAGCAAGGACTACTTGGCCTGCATGCGCGAGGCGTGGCCCGTGGCAGACTACATTGCCATCAATTTCTCATGCCCCAATGTGCCGAACCTGTGCAACCTGGCAAAAGCCGCCCCTGCGGCAGAGCTGTTAGCCCTGCTCAAGAGCGAGCAAACCAACCTTGCCAATGACACGGGCCGCTATGTACCCATTGTCATGAAAGTTTCCCCCGACATGGAGGAGACGCAGGTGCATGAGCTTTCTCAGGTATTCTTGGACAGCCAGTTGGATGGCCTCATTTGCAGCAACACCACCACCACACGTATCGGGGTGGAGGATCACCCCGCTGCGGCACAAAGCGGCGGTATGTCCGGCAAGCCGCTTTACAACCGAGCCAATGAAACACTGGAGGCCTTTGCCAAAGATTTCAAAGGAGCTATCCCCATTATCGGCGTGGGCGGTATTACAACCGCAGAAGATGCCGTTAAGAAGATTCAGCTCGGGGCCTCCCTGGTGCAGCTCTACAGCGGCTTTGTCTATAAAGGCCCCAACCTGATACGAGACTGCGCCAAAGCCATTAAAGAGCAGTGCCCGCATTAACGGAATAACATGACAGATTTTACCTGTTACTGCGTCTCCCGATGCTTCATCGGGAGACGCATTTAGTTAAAAAAACATAAGTTTTTTTCTTGACCTGAAAACGACAACTGATAGAATAAAAGGGATGAAAGCAATTACCTGCATGATAATAAGCCTTTTGGCAGTGATACCGAGCCAGGCAAAGCTGAGCCCGGAGGAAGCCATCACCCGCATGGAAAGCTATGGGTTAATTCGCCCTACAGACAATGAGGGAAGAACCCACGGGATAGAATTGAGATGGCATATCAACAAATTAGTGAATGGAGATGAAGCGATTAACGAGTTTCCGTGGCTCATCGAAATCATCGATAGAGGAGATGAGAGGAACCGCGTACCGGTATCATGCATCAAGCCCTTTGTGGAGGCCGGAGCCACCCTTGCGGGGGACGGAGAGTACACCCCCCTATCTACGGCGGCAAGCTCTGCTAATTGGAAGGCCATGCGCTATTTGATAGAAGCCGGGGCAGATGTGAATGAAAAATATGACGGTAAGTTGCTCCTTGATGTAAAAGAGGGAATACTTGCAGAATCATACCGTTTAAGCAAAGAGGCAGAAGCCACTATTCTTTTCTTGTTGGATCAAGGTTACCGCGCCACGGAAAAGGAACTTGAAGAGCTGTCTGCTATTCCGGATACGCACAACGTAATGAAACGCCTGATAAAAGACGGGGTGCCTGTAAGCTTCATAACGGCGAACAATGCGCTCGGGGCATTGAATGCAAAAGGTGTTGCATTACTTTTTGAGTTGGGACACATTGTACCGATGGCAGAGGGTGCAGAAGATGAATCGGAGACGAGCACCGGGCTTTATCCCTCCACCATTGCTAAATATATCGAATCTCATATAGCCCCGGGTAAAGCACTCCGTTATCAGGAGGAAATACTGTTGACGGAAATGCTGGCCTTACCCTGCATCAAAAACAATACAGACGGAGCCACCATACATGATGCCCTGAGCATCCAAGCAAATTCTTGCAGTAATGAGTTCCGAAGCCACATCTGCGACTTGTTCCCACTCGACGAGGAGGAAGTGGTGGAGGATGAAGAGGCAGAGGATGAAGAGGAGGAAGAATAGCTTTTCTTACAGCACAACCGCCAAACCATCATACGCCGGGGTAATAAACTCCGGCGTTTCTTTGCATGCGGTGTCGTAATCTACAGCATGCCCGCAATGGGTCAGGTAGCCCTGTTTGGGGGCAAGTTTCAACATCAGCTCCGTGCATTGAGCAACGGTAAGGTGCGTGTGGTGCTCACGCGTGGTGAGGGCATCCATGGCAAGGGCATCCAACCCGCGCAACAGTGGTGCAGAATCCGCGGGCAGCACCTTAATATCCGGCACGTAGCCGAAAGATTTGCCACCGCAACGGAAAACATAGCCGTATGTCTCTACCGAGGCATGTTGAACAAGCACGGGAGTCACCTCAATATCCCCCACGGTAAAGGGGAGGCCGCCGTGGTTATGAGCATCGGGCCGAATATAACCTTTGTAGGTATTTTGCGGGGAGAATGCCCATGCGTACATACGCTTCAATTGCTCCAAACATTGCGCACCGGCATAGAGGGGTAGGCGGTCCTCTCGCTTCCAGCAAAAGGCACGCATATCATCAAAGCCGGCAGTGTGGTCCAAGTGCTCATGGGTATAAATAACGGCATCTATAGCGGTCAAATTGTGGCGCAAGGCTTGTTGGCGCAGGTCGGGACAAGAGTCAACAAGAATCGTAGTAGTTTCAGACTGAACAAGCAACGATGAGCGCAGCCGCTTATTCTCAGGCTTATCAGAGCAACAAACCCCACACGTACACCCTATCACCGGCACGCCTGTAGAAGTGCCGCTACCCAGAAAAAGTACCTTCATCATTCGTTTTTCAGTTTGAATTACGGGGGATATTATGCCATAATATGTGCGGAACGCAAAGCAAATTATGCTCACACTGCTAAAGATACGCAACCTGGCACTGGTAGATGAACTCGTATGGGAACCTGAGGCGGGCTTTTTATCCATTACCGGCGAGACGGGCGCAGGTAAATCCGTCATTATGGGCGGCATTTCATTGCTACTGGGAGAACGCGCTGACAAAGGGCGCATACGCAGTGGAGAAACCCAGTGCAGCCTGGAGGCCGCGTTTCTGCTGCAAAGCACGGCACACATAGACCCCTTGTTGGAGGAAGCAGGAGTGCCCCCGTGCGAAGACGGTGAGCTGTTGTTGCGCCGCAGTATCACCGCAACGGGCAACCGCCAATTCATTAACAACAGCCCCGTTACCCTGCAACTCTTGCGTAAAGTGGCAGGCGGCTTGGTAGACATGCACCACCCCGAGGCTCACAGATCCCTCACCTCTCAAGAGCGACAGCTGGATTTGCTGGATGCCTACGCAGAAAATGCCCCCCTGCGTTCTGCCTACAATGCAGCCTACCGCACCTGGCTGGATGCCCGTGCCGCTTACAGAGAGCTCCAAGAAAGCGAGATGGCCAATGAGCGAGAACTGGATTTTCTGCGCCACCAAGTGCAAGAGATTGAAAGTGCAGGTTTTAGTGCAGATGAGGTTAATGGGCTGGAAGCCGGCTGGCAGCGGGCCCGCAACGCCTCCCGATTGCGCGACACCGCTCTGCCCATGGCCCAAATGCTGGATGGCGATGAAGCCTCCATCCTCAACCGCATGCGCCAGTTGGTGAGATTGGGGCGCGAGCTGGAGCGTTTGGATGCCGACACGGCAAAATGGCTGAGCCCCATAGAGGGCTTGGTGGATGAGATGTGTGACTTATCCGCCAACATTGAGGATTATGTGGATAACCTGAGCAGCGACCCGCAGGAGCTGGCACGTTTGGAGGAAAGAATAGGCCTGCTGGATACCCTGAAACGCAAATATGGTGCAGATTTTGAAGCCATACAAGAGCACTTGCAAAGCTGCCGTGACAAGCTGGCGGCTATCGACAACCGAGAGGAAAAACTCGCCGAGCTGGCAGAGGCAGAGCGTGCCCGCAAGGCAGAGCTCAAAGTAGCCGCCGCCGCACTCTCCGCCGCCCGTAAAAAGGCAGCACCCAAACTGCAAGAGGCATTTTTGGTGCATGCACGGCAACTGGGGTTCCGTCAATCTCTCTTTGAGGTAGCACTTAATCCGTTAGACGAGCCCGGCCCGCATGGTGCGGAGGAAACGGATTTTCTGTTCGGCCCCAACCCCGGGGAGCCACTTAAAGCCTTGCGTTTAATAGCCTCCAGCGGAGAATTAGCTCGTGTCATGCTCGCCCTCAAGAGCGCCTTGGCGGGGCAAGATGACACACCCCTGCTGGTATTTGATGAAATTGACGCCAACGTGGGCGGTGAAATTGCCCGCGCCGTGGGGCTCAAGATGCGGGAGTTGGGGCAAAATCACCAAGTGATTGCCATTACCCATTTTCCGCAGGTGGCAGCACTGGCCAATCACCATTACCTTATCTCTAAAGGGATGGCAGACGGGCGCACCGTCTCTCGCCTGCATGAGGTAAATGATAAAGCCCGCGTGGCAGAGCTCATGCGCATGCTGGGCACGGGTGGAGCCACGGCAGAGGCGCACGCCCGAGAGTTGTTGCAGCACTGAGCCGCCCATGCCCCATGTAGCCCTTAAAGAGATTTGCACCCTGCGGCAGTGGTCTCCCCTGCCCCGCAAAGCATTCACCACAAGCGGCTACCCGGTATACGGGGCCAACGGGAATATAGGATACAGCAACCGCTACAACCATGAGCAACCGGTTATTGCCATAGCTTGCCGTGGTAACTCTTGTGGCAATGTGAGCCTTACCCCGCCCTTTTCATACGTAACGGCCAACGCCATTTGTGCAGAGTCCGTGCGCTATGATATTTTACCGCTATATCTGTATTATTACTTGAAGCAGGCGGATTTCAGCCGCTGCATCAGCGGGGCAGCACAAGCTCAAATCACCCAAAAAGCGTTGGGCGAGCTCCCTGTACCCGTGTGCTCACTCCAACAACAAAAGCTCATTGTCAAACGTTTGCAAACCGCAGATAACATCATACGGTTGAGGCAGGAGCAGCTACAAGCCATACATACACTTAAACATTCATTTTACACAGAATGCTTTACAACATACCCACGTGAGCACACGTGCCCCTACTGCACTTTGGCAGATATTGCAACCATACAATGCGGCAAACAAAATGCCGGCATTGCCACCGGGGTTGGGCCCTACCCGTTTTTCAGCTGCTCCAAAACCCCGAAACGCGTCAACCATTACCATTTTGACTGCGAATGCGTGCTGCTTACCGGTAACATCGATTTTCAGGTTCATTACTTTAACGGCAAGTTTGATGCATACCAACGCACCTATATCATAGAATCTGCTCATGCAGACTTTTCCGTACCTTACCTGTATGCCTTTTTGGAGCATTATATACCCACCCTGCAACAACAGGCATTGGGAGGGATCATCAAATATATACGGCGCACCATGCTAAACAACATACGTGTTCCCCTGCTCCCCACCCCTATGAGGCAACAGCTGGGCGCATTCGCACTCAATATCTCCCTGGCAGAGCAAAACGCCACCCAATCGCTCTGCAAAATACAACAATTACACCGCCAAATGTTGCGGCAGTTTTTCTCATAACATTTTATAGCGGCATGCCGTGCTTTTTTATTGTCTAACAGACCTCGGCATGTTAGAATGTAATCGATGAGAGACAGTTTTGAAGATGCGGTAAAAGAATTAACTCGCCGCTACCCTCAATATTCAGCGGAGGCGTATGATTTTGTACGCGCCGGGCTGGAGCACGCCTCTGCGCACTACTGCAAAGGCGAAAAGGGCGCACACCTTACCGCAGATCAACTGTATGCAGGGGCATGCAGCTATGCGTTGAGTGAATATGGTCCCTTAGCTGCCAAGGTATTACAATTTTGGGGTATTTACACAAATAAAGATTTCGGGGATGTGGTATATAAGTTGATAGAGGTGGGCGCTTTCGGCAAACAAAAGGGTGACACGCAAGAAGAATTTGAAACTTTGCCCCCGCTGGATGTCATGCTGGACGCCCCCTACAACGGGGAATTGGATAACACGGATGATTTTTGTGTAGAAGATGAAGACTGTTGACGCAAAACAAGGGGCAGAGCTCAACTGGCCCGCAGAGTGGGAGCAGCAGGAGGCGGTTTGGCTCTCCTGGCCTCACCGGGCAGATCTTTGGCAAGGTGGCTTGGCAGAGCTGCACGGGCACTATGCAGACTTGGCCGGCCTGATAGCCCCGCATGCTCAGGTGCGCATCAACGCAGCAAAGGAGCTGCACCCTCACATTAAGCCACTGCTGCAATCCCGCAACATACAAAACTATGCCCTGTATGACCACCCCACCAACGATGTTTGGTGCCGAGACCACGGTGGTATCTTTGTACGCAGAAATGACGGCACCATGCAAGTGGCAGACTGGACCTTCAATGCCTGGGGGGGCAAATTTGCCCCGTGGAATCTGGATAATGAGATACCCACGCGCATGGCAAAATCCCTGCAACTGCCACGCCTGAGCAGCAAGCTCATCTTGGAGGGCGGCGCCATAGAAGGCAATGGCGAGGGGCTTATCATCACCACTGAGGCCGTATTGCTCAACCCCAACCGCAACCCCGGTATCACCAAGGCAGAGGTGGAGGCAGAGCTGCACCGCATGATGGGCACCAAGCAAGTATTTTGGCTGGGTTGCGGCATTGAAGGCGATGATACGGACGGCCACATTGACGACATGGTACGCTTTGTGCATGCAGAGGCCGCGGTATCCATTGTTGAGCCCGATGCCAAATCCCCCCATTATCGCAACATGGCAGAGAACAACGAGCGCTTGCAAGACCTGCGCACCCCAAGCGGTCACAAGGTGGAGATTATTCCCCTGCCCATGCCGGAGCCCGTTATAGCCAAAGATTGGCGTTTGGAGCAGTTGCCCGCCAGCTATGCAAACTTCCTCATCTGCAACGGGGCAGTCATTGTACCCATTTTCAACCAGCCAAAGGCAGATGACCGCGCTTTGGGAATACTGCGAGAATGTTTCCCGGGTAAACAAGTTATCGGATTCGACGCACGCCGACTCGTCATAGAAGGCGGGGCTATTCACTGCATCACGCAACAACAACCTCTCTCATGAACAACACATATCATCTCACACAGCCCGGTGGCACCCCCCACGGGCCATATAGCCTTGAAGCCATCAAAGACATGATGGCAAAAGGGCAAATCAATAGTCAGACCCTTTGCTACACAGAGGGTATGCAGAACTGGGCGCCAATCAGCACCATTATTCCCGGGCATGTCATACCGCCACCACCGTCAGCTCCGGTTGCCAACGATATCAAGCCCCGTGCTGCTTACGTTATATTGGGTATCTTCTTGGGCTACCTCGGCATTCATAACTTCTACGCAGGTTATGTCAACAAAGGTGTAGCACAATTGCTCATCACTTTACTCAGTTGCACGGTCTTCACTCCGATTGTCTTCATCTGGAATATCATTGAAGTATGCACCGTAAATAAGGACGCCAAGGGCATTCCCTTCTCCTGATAAACTCTTCTCCTATTAACCCCAAACAACAAACAATACTAATATGCAAAACACAGCCCCCGAATGGAATATTATTTCCTCCCTCACCTATAACCTCAAGAACTACGCCAAGTTCGGCGGTCGCGCCAGCCGCGCCCAGTACTGGTGGTTCTATCTGGCCTATGTGCTTATCTACATGATTACCTGCGGTATCGGCGCACTGGCCTTGCTCGTACCGATGCTTGCCGCCAGCTTCCGCCGTGTACAAGATGCCGGCAAGCCCGGTTGGTTCTGCATCATTCCGATTTACGGTCTGATTCTGTGCCTCATGCCCTCCGCCCCGGCTAACCAATACGGTGAAGGCCCCGAGCTGCCTCCCGCAGCATAATCAGATGAACAACAATTAATTCTGCCCCCGCACTGAAAACGCAGTGCGGGGGTAATTTATTGCAAAACTTTAGCAGTTGTTTTGAAGTGTAGCTTAGCGACATCGCACAGGCGGTCTTGCCCGTGCTTGTCCACAAAAGCTCGGGCAGCTTTGGTAACATGGGCGGCACAGCCCAAAGGCATGTCACAACCGGCAGCAGCGGCGGTGTCCTGCATCCACTTCACAAAACGTGCACGCGCCAAAATGGAGGCGGCCGCCACGGCAACATCGCTCTCTGCCTTGGTGCGTTGCTCTAATTGCACGGGCACACGGCGTTTGCCCAAGGCCGTTTTGAGCACCCACTCGTTGGCAAACTGGTCGCTCAGCGCGCGCGTGCAGGAGGGTACTTTTTCATGCAGGGCTGCTATCACACGTGCATGCCCCCATGCCAGCAAGCGGTTGAGGTTACCAAACTCCGTATAAAGCTCATTATAGCGCTTGGGGCCTATGCAAACGACCTCATACGCAATGCCGGGCAACTGCATGATTTTTGCGGCAATGGCGGCTATCTTTTTATCATCGGGTATTGCCTTACTATCCTTACATCCCAATTTAACCAAAGCATCTGCCGTGCGCTCATCCGAATATACTCCGGCTATCACCAGGGGGCCAAAGTAGTCACCCTTGCCGCTTTCATCCACCCCGAAATGCGGAGTCTTATCCACCGTATGGGCAGATTTTTTTACAACTGATACCCCGGTGCGCGGGTCAATCAGCATCACAAACTCCAAAAATTCATCTGCCCCGCTGCCTTGCACCACCAATTTGCCACGCTTGGCATAATATGCCACGTTTACTTTAGGGCCGGTAAAGCAAAACTCTGCATACTCACGCTCCGACGGTTCATAACCGGCGCGTGTTTGCAACTTATTTTTAAGAGCGCGAGCATCTGCTGCATTTAAATCGATGGTATATTGAGAAGCCATGTGGCAATAAAATGGACTGATTTTATGCTCAGGTCAATGAAAAAGTGCAGAATTTTGAGCCATAAAGCCCCCAAAATGCATGGTTGACACAAAAAAATGCACGTAAGTTGCTTTTTTTGCGTGCCAAAGAGAAAAAAATGCGCTACAATCTCGCCAGCTTCTTAAACCAAGCGAATCCACATATATGGCAAACACAATCACTAAAAGAGAGCTTGTAAATAAGATCTGCGCAGAGATGAACAGCGACCTCACGCAGAATGATGTACTTGAAGTAATCCAGAAGGCAGTTGACCTCATCACCGAGGCTCTGGGCAACGGCGATCGCGTTGTCCTCCGCAACTTCGGTACCTTCACTGTTAAGGAGGTTAAGGCCAAGATCGGCCGCAACCCCAAGAACCCCGGTAAGGATGTACCCATCCCTGCCCGTAACGTTGTGAAGTTCAAGGTCGGTAAGACCCTCAAGGAGGCTGCTGCCAACGTTAAATAAGTTGTAGATTTTTCCGACTTATCGAACAGGGCTCACGGGTACCAACCGTGAGCCCGTTTTTTTTGCCACTATCAGACCTTTATCAGGAGGAGGGAGGTTTCAAACCTCGTCATCCTCCGTATCAGAGTCAGGCCAAATTCCCATGCGTACCAGGGTTTTGTACAGTCCCTTGCCACCCATAAAGGTAGCGCATACCCAAAGGCCCATCAATATGGAGAGATTGGTCACATCATAATTCGACCTACTGAGATAGTGCCGGCGCGAAACCCGAAACACATCTGAGGGAGAAATCTCGCACACGTACAGCATCCACAGCCCCATCACACACAACACTGCCCCCACGCCTAACATGCAATAGCCACTGCGGCGGGTCTCATCGTCATCATGCCACACTATGTATATAAAAGCGCAGAACAGAATAAACATCATCACGGAACCGATAACGATGTAGGATTGGGCGTAGTTAGTCATGGCATTACATGAGGTTACAGATGAGAAATAAAAAAGCGAACCATAAAAATGATTCGCTTTCAAGGAGTACCCCCTCGCGGGCTCGAACCGCGGACAAACTGATTAAGAGTCAGCTGCTCTACCGACTGAGCTAAGGAGGCACAATGTCTGAGAGCACTCACACCTTGTTGTAGCCTCTGAGAGGCAGCCGCTGGTCAGATTTGAACTGACGACCCACGCATTACGAATGCGTTGCTCTACCCCTGAGCTACAGCGGCAGGTGCTGTGTGCGGGGGCAGCTTACCATGTTCAAACGGATATTGCAAGCAAAATTTTCAAAATTTCTTAATTTTTTTCTTTTTGGTAATTTTAGGATTGATTTTACGGGGGTATAGTATAGAATAAGGTCACCATGACTTACGAAGTTTTCGAAACACAGCAGGAAGCTGTCAAGACCTTGGCAGCTGAGGTAGCAGAGCTCATCCGCAGCCGCGCAGCAGAGGGCAAGGGTGTTGTGCTCGGTTTGGCCACCGGCGCTTCTCCCCTGGGCTTCTATGCAGAGCTGATTCGTCTGCACAAGGAGGAGGGACTTTCCTTCAAGAACGTGACCACCTTCAACCTGGACGAGTACTACGGCCTGCCCCGTGAGCACGTGGAGTCCTACTGGTACTTCATGCACACCAACCTGTTCAACCACATTGATATTCCCGCAGAGAACATCAACCTGCCCAGTGGCACGGTTGCACAGGAGGACATTGCCGCACATTGCCAGGCATACGAGGACAAGATTAAGGCTTGCGGTGGTTTGGACCTGCAGATTCTGGGCATCGGTCGCACGGGTCACATCGGCTTCAACGAGCCGGGCTCCGACGACACTACCCGCACCCGCCAGGTACACTTGGACGACCTGACCAAGACAGACGCAGCCCCCGCATTCGGTGGCTTTGAGAATGTACCCTGCTATGCCATCACCATGGGTGTAGCCACCATTATGGATGCCAAGAAGCTGCGCCTGATGGCTTGGGGTGAGAAGAAGGCCTCCATCGTCAACAAGGCTATCAATGGCCCCGTAACGGCAGATGTTGCTGCATCTTACCTGCAGAAGCACCCGGATGCCAAGTACTTCCTGGACAAGGCAGCCGGATCTGAGCTGTAAAGTGCTACCGCTGTCAACCAACAAATAAAACTTCTTACCGGGAGCCGGCCAAAAACCGGCTCCCGTTTTAGAATTCGGCATACATGCACCTGTATATACACGTACCGTTCTGTAACAAGATATGCCCGTATTGTGCTTTTTACAAGCACAAGCTGGGTAACACGGATATACGGGGCTATGTACGCAGTGTGATAACGGAAGCCAAGTTGAGGTTGCCGCAGGGGTATCGGCCACATACCATATACTTTGGGGGCGGCACCCCCAGCATGCTCTCCCCTACGCACCTGAACACACTGGTAGAGGGGCTAAAGGAGCACATTGATTTCACCGGGGTGCAAGAATGGAGTTTCGAGACCAACCCCGCCACCTTTACCCCGGCCAAGGTGGAGCAATGGGTACAATTGGGGATTAACCGTGTATCATTAGGAGCCCAAAGTTTTGAGCCGGAGCTTTTACAACTGTTGGGCAGAGAGCACAGCCCGCAGCAAATTGCGCAAAGCGTACGCATGCTCAGGGAGGCAGGTTTGCCGCAGGTAAACCTGGACCTCATGTTCTCCCTGCCCGGGCAAACCCTTGAACAATGGCAACACACCCTGCAGGAGGCTCTGGCTCTCCTGCCGGACCACATCTCTACCTATAACCTTACCTACGAGGAGGACACGGCATTTTTTGAGGCATACGGCGCAGATGCCGGGGATGAAGAGACGGATGTAGCCATGTTTACCATGGCAGATGAAATGTTGACCAACCATGGCTACCGCCACTACGAGATCTCCAACTATGCCCGCGGGGGGGCAGTATCTCACCACAACCTAGCCTGTTGGCGGGGGGAGGATTACTATGGGCTGGGGCCGGGGGCATGCGGCACTGTCAACAACACCCGCTACCGTAATACAGAAAACACGGCAACTTACATTGCAGCCCTGAGCATGGGGCAACTGAGTGAAGCAGAGTCTGAGCAACTCACCCCGCAAGCTCGCCGTGCAGAGCTTTTGGGCCTGCAACTGCGTACGGATGAAGGATTACCCCCTCACCTGATACGTGAGCAGGATGCAGATTTCATTAACATGCTGGAGGCAGAGCAACTGGCCCTACGCACGGCAGACGGCAAGCTGAAACTCACCCTGAAGGGGCGCTTACTGGCAGATGAAATAGCCACCGGGCTCATGTAACAAGACATATTTTGAGCTTGCAAGCCGAAAAGATAGAGCATAAAATGCTACCGAACATCACACAGAGAATTCGGTCATGAAGTTATCTTCCCTCATTTTTCCGCTCATAGCAGCCGTTGCAACAACAACATTTGCGCAAACAACCACGCCCGAATCCTCTGCCCCGCAGCAATATCAAACAGCATATAAGCAGTTCAAGACCAAGCTGGATGAGCTGGCATCCCACAACAGTTTTGACCCCGCCCCGGCCATCATCATTGCGCTCAACGCCACTAATGATGAATTTTGCATTGAAGAGTGGATGGCGCAAGCTGCAAAAGAAAACAACCCCGTAGCACTCAATTATGTGGGGTCTAAGCACTTATTTTACGTGCCGGACAATATGAAGCGCGACAAAAAGGTTAAGGAGGCCGTTGCGCTTGTCAAAAAGGCGGCAGACAAAAAATACGCCCCGGCCATGGTAGATTACAGCACCTACATGCGCCATGGCGTGGGGGTTATCAAAAACACGGCAGGGGCAGACCGCATGTTGATGGAAGCCTGCCGCAGCGGTAATTTCGAGACCCGCTTTTCATGGTTACTACAGTCGGGAAGGCTTGAAAAATATGAGGATAAGGATCGCCCGGAGGTAAAAAATGAAATTGCCAGAGGCAACCACCATGTGCTGTATTACCTGAGCGGCAAAGCACCCAATGACTTTTACATGCTCAACATGTTGACCGAGGCTGCACGCATGGGCAACCACAGTGCTATGTATGAGCTGTCCACCCACTTATCACGCTTGGATATACGAGCAAGCTACCATTACCTCAAAGCAGCAGCAGCGCACCACAACATTATGGCACTTGCCACATTGGGAGAGCACCTTATTTCCCCGAACAAGAACATAGCAGAGGCTTTAGGGCTGCAGCAAGATGAAGCTGCCGGGGTATACCTGCTCAAAACAGCTGCCATCATGGGCAATACCACAGCAAACGCCATGCTTGCCCACCTGTATTACAACGGCATTTGCGGCGTTGAAAAAAACTTGGATAAAGCCTACAAGCACATTGAAACCGGGGCATTGGCCAGACCGGATGTCGGTTTCATGGCGGCGCAGGGATTCATGTTGGTAAACGGGTACGGCGTAAAAAAAGATGTAGCCAAAGGGCTGGAGCTCATTAACTTGGCAGCACGGCAAAAATACCCTCACGCCATAGCCATGCAAGCCTACCTGCATTTCCGTGGTATTGGTGTTGAGCCCAATGGCAAAGAAGCCGTCTTTTTGTTGGAGTGCTTAGCCACGGACCGCCGCAGACTGGATGTTTGCTTTGTTTACATTGCGCTTATGTATGATGAAGGTGGCGCCGGTTTGGAAAAAGATCCCCAAAAAGTGGAATACTACATGGGGCACGCCAAACGAGCATTGGGAGAATATGCTCAGCAAGTTTTTAATCAATACAAAGATAAGCATAACGGCTGGCACCTGACTCCGTTTGATATCAATATGTAATTTTACAACTACCCTCAAAATCAACATGCAAGCAATACATCTATTCTCTGCACTTATCGCAGCAGGCATGCTGTGCACGCCTGCCACCCATGCGGCACCCGCTAAAAAAGCCCCTGCTACACAACAGGCATTTCCGGCAGCGCATGAAGCGCACTACAAACAGTTCAAACGACAGCTTCAAGGGCTTACAAAAAACAATAGCTTTGATTTGAGTCTGGCTCTATTCACCATACTCAAAGCAACGAATGATGAGTTCAGCATAGAGCAATGGATGCAACGCGCTGCAGATGAAGGAGAACCCGCCGCCATGCTCTTTATGGCACAAAAGCACCTGATTATGCTGCCGAAAGAAAAATACCGCGCCCCCGAGGTGCGCACTGCGGTGACAAAAATAAAAAAGGCATCCGATGCTAAATATGTACCCGCAATGGTGGAATACAGCAGATGCCTTAAGGAGGGTATCGGGGCATTCAAAAACGAAGCCGCGGCAGAGAAGTTGTTGATACAAGCATGCAGCGGCGGTAGTTTTGAGGCCAGATTCGCCTGGTTGTTGCAAACGGAGCGCATGAATACCTATGAGGACATGCAGCGCCCTGAGATTCAAGCAGAAATCAAAAGAGGCAATCATTACGTCCTCCAACACATGAGCATTTTGGCTAAGGAGAATAAGGCTATTCTGCAACTGTTGAATCAAGCGGCACTCAAAGGTAACGGCAGAGCATACTACGAGCTGTCTGAGCTGACAAAGCAGGTGGATATAGCCAAAAGCTATCAGCAACTCACATCTGCGGTAAGGTTTCGCAACCCGGATGCCCTGTACCGCATGGCCATGTACATGATAGCCCCCCCGCCCACGTTGGAAATCAATGTAGGCCCCGTGCTCAACCCGCAAGCCGGTGTCATTATGCTCAAAATGGCCTCCATCATGGGGCAAATTGACTCCCGAGCCGAGCTTTCCCGCATTTATTATGAGGGAAAACACGGGCAGAGCAAAGATTACACCAAAGCATACCGCCACGCCACCATAGGCGCCATGCTTTCCGGTGCCCCGGCACTGCTTGCCGCACAGGGGCAAATGCTGCTCAACGGCATAGGCACTCAACAAGACCTCGAAACCGGCATAAAACTCATCAAAACAGCATCACGGCAATATACCCATGCTAAATCCCTGCTGGGCTATGCCTATTTCAAAGGATTGGGCGTTACCAAAAACATCAGTACTGCCACCATGCATTTTGAGGATGCCGTTGCACACAAAGACCCCGTGGCTCTCATTTATTTGGCCCTCATGTTCGATGCAGAAAACCAGGCTTCAAAATCCCAATACTACTTGGAGCACGCAGAAAGCAAACTGCCGGGCAAAGCTAAAATTATTTTCAAAAACCTCAAAGCTACTCCCGGTGGCTGGCAGGTCCCCCCTTTCCCTCTATAAAAAAGTTTTTAATTTTTTATTCTTTTAAAAACTTAAATATCGCAAGATAAAGCAGATATCACGCAAGGCATCATACTATATATAGTACACCCCTATTTTTCGTTTAACAACCGGCGGGGGTAAACATAAAAAAAAGGCTTGTCAGCAAAAACTGTTTATGGTAGACTCAAGGCGTCTTACACCCCCACAAGGGTGCAATGCCCCCCGCATTGTCGCAAAATTACAGCATTAAAAAATGAAGAAAACAGCAAAAACACTTTTCCAAAGCGTCGTTGCGCTGCTTGCAGCGGTCGTGCTTTGCACCCCGGGTGCAGAGGCCGCTACGCGGAGTGTCAGCAAGGGCTTTATCATGCCTGCTGCGCCGTCCCCTTCAGCCAAGCCGAATCCCAAATTACCCAAGTTGGGTAGGGACAAGCATGGCATGCCGTTCTACCACCCCTCTCAGCGTAACCGCGTGGTGCGTACTACTGCCTACACGCACACAGAGAGCGACCACGTGGGCTATGGTCCGCGTAACGCCATTGGTACCTCGCTTAAATACACAGACCAAGTGCGCAGTGCCGCAGCAGATTGGTCCGTATACCCCTTGGGCACACGTTTCAAGATTAAAGGGCAGCCCTACATTTATGTAGTGGATGACTACGGCAGCGCCTTGGTAGACACCGGTACCATTGATATCTACCAGCCCACCCCGGAGCTGATGCGCCAATGGGGGCGCCGCATGGTGGAGATTCAGGTGATACAGTGGGGGTCCTCTGAGCTGAGCATGCAGAAGCTCTCCGACCGCAGGGGCTACAGTCATTGCCGCAAGATGTATGCCTCCCTGCAACAGCAGCAAAGCCACAAAAAAACAGCTAAAAAATAAACCTGTTTTACAGATTACGTTTTTCAAAAATCCCCGCAATACTCATTGCGGGGATTTTTTTTGAACGAAAACGCCCAAAAAGAATCTAAGGTATACACACCAACAAAACGATTTGATGCTTGCAGCAGGGGCATATTCATGGTAGAATCTCTGCTGAGCTAACAGGAATATGAGGCGCAAGTTTCTCACATGGCTTTTACTGCTGGTCTGTGCAACTTTTGTTGTAACGGGCGGGTTAGCTTACCTTCAATTTGACAGGCAGGTTCAGGAGCGCGCCAACCAGATTCTCAACACGCGCCTTAATGACTTGGTGGAGCTGCTCAACTACACCAATGAGAACATGAAGCATGTGGTTGAGATTAACAACGAGAGCACCCTCAACCGCACCCGCGCCGTTGCAGAGCTCATACGCCTTAACCCGGCTATTCTGTTACAGGATGAACAATTGCAACGCCTTTGCAATGAAATGGGGGCAGACCAACTGTGTGTGTCGGATGCCAAGGGCTTTATCATAGCCGCCTCCCCAAGCACCCTGATAGGTTTTGACCTCAACAGCCATGAGCATAGCCGGGTATTTCTGAAGTGCATAGAGAGCCCGGGGGAGGAGATTATCCAGCGTCCGCGCTCTAACGCCCACAACGGAGAGGTTATTCAATATGCAGGTGTAACGAGACGGGATGCCCCCGGTGTTGTTCAACTGGGGTTCAGCTTTATACATGAGCAGGCAGTGCGAGCCAACACTGCCTTTGCGGCATTAACCAACCGCTTCAAATTAGGTGAAAACGGCAAAATTATTGCCTTTCGCGGTGGTGCGCTCATGAACGGTGCAGACCTGAGTTTTCCGACCTCAGACCTCCTCTCCCTCCCCCTGAACAAGACAGAGTCCACCAAAATAGGGGACCGAGAATACTACGCCCACGCCATAGAAAAAAAAGATGTACGAATCATCGGTCTATTACCGGCAGAGGAAATCAACGAAATCAGCTTAGAATCCCTTAAACAACTCTTCATCAGCAATGTATGGCTTTTCATCGTCATGTTCCTGCTGGTATGGGTGTTATTGCAAAAACTTGTACTCAACGGGCTCTCACGCATCAACCGCTCCCTGCAACGCATTACAGAGGGCTATAAAGAAGAGCGCGTGCATGTGAGAGACACTCCGGAGTTCACCAGACTCTCCACCGGTATCAACTCTATGGTGGACTCGCTGCAATCATACGTAGAACAACGCAAAGAGAGATTGCAAAGGGAGTTCGCCTTGGCTCGCTCCGTACAAAATACTTTGCTACCCAACAAGTTTCCGGCTTTTCCGGAGCAAAATCAATTTGATATTTACGCCACACGCCTACAATCTGAAAACGTGGGGGGTGACTTTTACGACTTTTTCATGGCAGACCACGAGCACTTGTGTTTCATGCTCGGAGACATCTCTACAGAGGGCATTCCCGGGGCTCTGTTCATGATGCGCGCCATGTCGGTCATACGCTCCTTGGCAGCCACGGGTATGCCACCGGCAGAGCTGCTTACCGAGGCCAACAAAACGCTCTGCGAAAACAACATCACCAAAACACGCATATCCTTCTTCCTGGCGCGTCTCAACATCAACAGCGGCGTACTGCGCTTCATTAACGCCGGCACCCCGCAAGCCCTGCGCAGTGCAAGCGGGGCCCCGTTTGAGATGATGCCCATGCGCTCCGGCACCGTGTTGGGGGCTCATCAAAACTCCATTTACAGAGAATGTGTTGTTGCCTTGCAACCGGGGGACCGCATCTTGCTGTACTCTCAAGGCATACTCAAGGCAACCAATGCCGCCAAGATTCCGTTTGGAGCAGCAAGACTTCAAGAGGCCCTGCAACAGCCCACGGACAGCGTTACGGAGCTTATACGCACCGTGCAGGTAGAGCTGCGCAACTTTACAGGCCACAAAGAGCAAACAACGGACTGCACCCTGCTTGCCGTAGAGTTCAAAGGTAAATGGATGCAGCAAAAACAATTTACCCTCAACGCGGGAGACACCGCTGCCCTGAGCAACATGGCCAATGGTTGCAATGCCATGCTGGAGTCCGTACTGGCGTCTCCCGTGGCCATTGCAGAGCTGCAAACCGCCGTGGCAGATATCATCTGCGCCTTACCTACCGGCAGCGAGGTAAACCTGCGTTTCAGCTGCAATGAAGAAGAGGCAGAGATAACCCTTACCTACAACATACAGCAATTCAACCCGCTGGAGCACCTGCCCGCCCTCCCGTTGGATAGCGGGGTCTATTGCACAGACCCCACAGAAGGCAGCACCCTCAAACTCACAAAATCACTGGCATGAATCCGCCCCCTGCACCATCCATCCCTGCACAGGTTACCCCCCCGCCGCCCCCCATCGTATCGGCCCGGCGGCCTTTTGTGCCTGCCGCCTCGCCCCCCGCAGAGGAGCCCCCGGAGGAGCACAACACCAGAATCCCCCTGCCCCCCGGTGCCGTGGTAGGGGAGTACACCATACTCTCCAAACTGGGCAAAGGCGGATTCGGCATTACCTACCGCGCCAAACATACGGACTCCGGCAGCATTGTTGTCATTAAAGAACACATACCGGAGGGCATGGCCATACGCATGCCCGATGGCTACGCCGTGGTAAGCAGCACCCCGGAAAAAGAAGAGGAGTTCCGCACCACCATGGCAGAGTTCATGGAGGAAGTGAGTATTCTCATGGGCTTAGAGCACCCCGGTATCGTACCCATATTGGGGGCCTTTGAGGCCAACGGCACCGCCTACTACGCCATGCCCTTTGTGGAAGGCACCCCGCTGCAAATACCGGAAAAACCCACCTTTGACCGCAGCCAAAAAGCCGCAGAAGCCCGTAAAATCAAGCAGCAATTACGAGCCTTACTCTTTACCTTGGAGTACCTGGAGCAGCACAACATTGTACACCGAGACATTAAACCCGAGAACATTATCGTTAATGAGGAGGGGCGCCCCATCTTGCTGGATTTCGGCTCTGCACGCCAGCTGCAAAGCGGCAAGGTGTTCAACAACATTTACACCCCGGATTTTTGCGCCCCAGAGCAAAGCACGTCTAAAAGCGACACCGAGATGAGCAACAAGCTGAGCCTGCGTACGGACATTTACGCCTTGGGTGCCTGCTTTTATTATCTTATTACCAGATTATTACCGCCACGGGCAGACACGCGCGTGCATGCCACGCCCGACCCCTACAAACCACTGGCCAGCCGCAAAGACCTGCAACTGTATTACGAGCCCTATTTTCTGCAATCCATAGACAGAGCCCTGAGCCTGGACCCGCGCGAGCGTTGGCAAGATGCCCCCACTTGGCGTATGTGCACTGAGTCGGGCATTGTACCGCCGCCACGCAGTTTTATACTGCGCATGCGCATTTACATGGCCATTGCACTGGTCATTATTGTTGCCTTGGGCAGCCTCAGCATCATTGCCTGGCAAGAAAAAAGCCAGACCAGGCAAATGTATATCAACGGTTTACGCTTTACAGAAGCCCTGTTGCATGATTTTAACACAGAGCTTGCAGACCTGCCGGGGTCTACCCAATTGCAGAGAAAACTGGGTACCAACCTCCAAAATTATTTGGACTCTATGGAAACCCTACCCGCTGCAAATGATGCCAGATTGCAGCGCTCTATGGCAACGGCTTGGCAAAACATGGGCGCTGTCTTTGTGCAACAAGGCAAGCTGGAGGACGCAACAGAGGCCTACCGCAAAGCAACGGCCCTGCTGGAGGCACGCTACAACGACACCCCGGAAGACACCCGCACCTGTTACGAGCTCTCCAAAACACTGTGTAACCGTGCAGAAATAGCCCGCCGCCGCAATATGCTCAACGAGGGGCGTGATTTGACGGACAGAGCCCTTGCTCTCATCAAAAGCGTTTGCAAAAAAGCCCCCGGTAACCCGGACTATTTGTGCTCTTTAGGAGAAACCATGGGCACAGCTGCCCAGCTGGCAGACAACAGCGGAGACATGGAGCAGCGCCGCAAAATACTTGACGAAATGCTTCAATTATACCAAAAACTCGTGCAAGATTACCCCCTGCATGAGGGCTGCCGCAAGGGACTGGCTCAAGCCCAAATCAGCCTGGCCTCCTTCTATATGGATGCCAATGATTTCACCACTGCCGAAACCCTGTTGCGAGAAAGCAAGGAGATCCTCATCGCCCTGTCAGAGGAATCCCCGCACAGACTCTCCTTCCGCCAATGGTTATCCACCGCTTATTACACCATTGGCACCATGCACAACAGGCAAGCATTAACGGAGACAGACCCCACCAAACAGCAGGAACACAACCTGCGGGCTCACGCGGCATTCGAGCAATGCTTCAATATGGCTAAACAGCTCGAAACCATGGATAGGGACAACGCGGATTACCCGTTCCAGCAATGCAGAACATTAGCCAACATGGCAGATATTTACATGCGTAAAAACGAGTACCACACGGCAGAGCGTTACACCAGAGACGCCTTGGGGCGCATCAATGTCTTGCTTGAAACGGCTCCTAATAATGTTGATTATGCTAAAATACGCGCCGGGCTCATGAGAAACCTGGCCATGGCTCACAGTAAACAAGAATCCGAAAAATCTAAAGCAACAGCAGAGTTTGCAGAATACCGGGAAATCATCCGCACCCTCTTAGAGCAAAGCCCCAACAGCCCCATGCTCAAATACATGTATGCGGATGCCCTGGCGGAATCCGCCGCTCATGCCCGCAACATGGGGGACGACACCGCCGCCAAACAATGGCTGCATGAGGCAGAGGCGTTCTTAGACACCCTCTCCCCCAATGGCAAAAAAAACAGGCTCTGGAACATCAAGCTCAAATATGTGCAAGACATGCTGGATGATGTTACCGACAAAATCCGCAAGCATTAACGGCAAGCCCGGGCATAAACGCGACACGTGGGGTGTATAAGCCCCGCTTTATGCCCCGCATTAATCAGCACCATTTACCCATTTACCGCCACCCTCGGGCAGCTCGCCCCAACCAACGGGTTGGTAACGGGTGAACATGGTGTTACCCCACAAGGGCACACCCACCGCTTGATTCCACTTGGCAGACATGCTGTTGCCGGTGTAGCAACCGTAGCTCCAACACTCTGCCCCGGGAGCAAATGCCGTTTTATTGAGCTTTTCAGCCAAGTCTTTCTCATGCATCCAATGCGTGGAGGCTCCAATGATATCGCTGCTGTAATCCAGCATAAAAGCGTGGGCATTAGAGTGCCCGAAATAGTAAAACGAGGTGATTTTATCTTTACCCCGCCCGGCTTTGTTAATGGCATTGTAGGCCTGCTGAGCCGTATCAACAAACAGGAGCTTCACTTTGCGCTTGCTTGCCTGCTCTCGTATCATCGGTATGTAGTCTTTGCCGTCCTCCTTACCGCGGTTAATGTAGGCGGGGCGAAACACAATCCACACGATTTTTGCTTTGGGATTCTCCTTCTGAAGCTTATCTATGCGCACGGTAGCACCGCGCACAAAATTGGCCCACCAATTATCATGAGCATTCGGTCCGCGCAGCTTCTCCCAAGATTTCAGAGCCACCCCGCCGGAGAGCACCACATCCACCGCCGGGGCAACGCTTAACATTGCAGGCAAACATGCCAGAGCCGTCATTTGCTTCAGATTCATGCGCGTAAGAATAAACGCATCCCCCTCCTTAGTCAAGCTTATAGTGTGTTCTTGCAGGGCAAACGCATTAGACAATGAACCCAGTAAGTCCATTATTTACAATGTACAATTTACCATTTGGGAATCTCTAAAAACTCTGGTACCCTC
>JAFQEF010000131.1 GCA_017399165.1 Akkermansia sp. | reverse complement strand
TTACGAAAAGCTGAACGATGCGACCAACGCCAAAACAATGGCAGATGCGTTGCTCAAACTTTATAATACAAAAACACGCTCCTTGAGTATCAAAAATGCCCTGGGGGATGTGAGGGTGCGTGCAGGCACAATGCTGGTGGTAATGCTTGGGCTGGGTGATATTAACCTCTCCAATTACCTTTTGGTTGAGTAGGTAAAACACAGCTTTAACAACGGCCAGCACCTTATGGAGCTAAAACTGCGAGGTGGTAATTTTGTCGCTTAGTGCAAACACACTTGTAAAAGCGGTAAAGCGTGCCGCCATTGATGCCGTTATGGCACAAAAGCCTATGGCAATGTGCTTGGGTGAGGTTGTTTCAGCCTCCCCCTTAAAAATAAGTGTTGACCAAAAAATGACACTCACGGCGGCGCAGCTTATGCTTACAAATGCTGTGCGTGATCACACGGTTTATATGACCGTTGACCACACAACCGGATCCGCATCCGGCGGCAGCGGTGATGCCTCCTTTGCCTCCCACACCCATACATACAAGGGTAAGAAAAAATACACCGTGCATTATGGGTTAAAGGCCGGTGAAAAGGTGATCCTGCTCCGTTGCGATGGCGGGCAAAAATTCATTGTCTTAGACAGAGTGGAGGTGCCCAATGGCTGAGTTACAATTCTTACCGCAAACCGGTGATGATATTGACCTTATGGAGTTTACTCTTGAGGAGCAACCCAGCTACACCTACAAGCTGGATATTGACAAGGGGCGTATTAAGGGTATGACGGATGAGGCAGATGCGATGCTCCAGGCCGTTTACCTTATCCTATCTGTGGAAAGGTACCAATGCCCCATATATTCCTACAACTACGGCGTGGAGCTTGCTGACCTTATAGGACAGCCCAAGGACTATGTTATGAGTGAGGCAAAGCGCCGAATTACTGAGGCCTTAACGCAGGATGATCGCATTGAGAGCGTTGACGAATGGGCCTTTGAAACAACCAAAAACTCCGTAATTGTTACCTTTGTGGTGCATACGATTTTTGGCGATATTGAAACAACAAAGGAGGTGGCGGTATGAGCTTATTTGAGGATCGTACCTTTGAAAACTTGCTTGCAAGTGCACTTGCAAGGGTACCCTCCACCCTTGATAAGAGGGAGGGCTCCCTGGTGTATAACGGCAATGCCCCGGCAATGGCAGAGCTGGCACAGTTATACATTGGCCTTGATTTTGTATTTACGGCCACATATATTGCCACCGCACCCCGTGAGTACCTTATTGAGCGTGCAAAGGACCGTGGGCTGACACCCAAAGCGGCAAGTGCTGCCGTGTTCCGTGCAGAGTTTAATATTGAGGTGCCCGTGGGTGCCCGCTTTTCCTGCGAGGATCTTAACTTTTATGTAAGTGAGAGGTTGGCAGGCGATGATACCGAAACAGGCCTCAGCCACAGGCTGGTATGTGAAACTGCCGGCACGGTGGCCAATGATTACACCGGGGCACTTATCCCCATTGAGTACATTGACGGGCTTACATCGGCAAATATCGTTGAGCTGCTTATCCCTGGCGATGATGAGGAGGAAACGGAGGTATTTAGGCAAAGGATCCTGGATGCCCTCCAATCGCAGGCGTTTGGTGGAAACCAAGCAGATTACAAGCAAAAGGTGTTAAGCATTGACGGTGTGGCCGCCGTAAAGGTGCACCCCGTCTGGAACGCTGACACACCGCCCGCACAGTTTATACCCTCTGCCGAGGTGCAGGCGTGGTTTGATGCGGGTATGAGTGGCATTACTGATACCGCTGTAAAGGCGTGGATCACAGCCATATACAATGCAGCCATTAACAAAAAGCTCACGGTGGGCGGCACGGTCCGTTTGGTGGTTATGGCTGCCAACAATTCTGCACCCTCCGAGGAGCTTATTGATGTGGTGCAGAGCACTATTGATCCCACCCAAAATGCGGGTGAGGGTGTGGGCCTTGCCCCTATTGGCCACATTGTAAAGGTGGATGGCGTTAAGCTCACCACCATTGATGTGCATACCAATATCACCCTTACGGCAGGCTGGGCGTGGGCCAATGCAAAGCCTTACATTGAGGCGGTAATTGATAAGTATTTCAACGAGCTTGCCGAGGCGTGGGAGGGTGCCACAAACCTTATTGTGCGTATATCCCAAATTGAAAGCAGGATCCTCCAGGAGTGCTCCGCTTTTGTTATGGATATATCCGGCACCACGCTGAACGGAGCCACGGCCAACATCACTCTGGGTGAGGACTACATCCCCAAGCGAGGTGCCGTAAATGAATGATAGAAAACTTATTGACTACCTCCCGCCGGTGCTTAGATCCGTTATGGAGTTTATGGCCGTAACGGATGCACAGCAGCCGGAGTTTGAGAGGGCTTGGGCTGCCCTTAACTTGGTGATGGATAATCAATTTATTGATACCGCCACCGAGGAGGGCGTTGCGGTGTGGGAAAAAGAGCTCAATATCACACCGCTTAACACGGAAACGCTTGAGGAGCGTAAACAGCGTATAAAAACCGCCTGGACCTATGGCGTGGTTTATACCTATAATTGGCTGGTGAATTGGTTAAAAACCTCCTGCGGTGAAACAAACCGCTTGCCCACCATCAATGATTACACCCTCCGTGCAGCGTTGCCCGTTTCTGTTGACTACATAAGAATTTTGGAGGATATGAGGCGGTAT
>JAFQEF010000130.1 GCA_017399165.1 Akkermansia sp. | reverse complement strand
GAGAAGAAGTAAATACAGATGCCACGCTTTTGCTGCCACCCCTCCTGAAGTCGGGGTTCTATTTGTATTTCGTTGGTCAGCAGGCGCTCACGCGCCTGCCTATTGGCTACCGCCCCTGAACGGGGCTCATCAATTCGTCTCTCTAAATAAAATGACGCCCCGCAGAGCGGGGCTTACAAAATTCCGCTCGCCTGCGGCTCGCTACCCCTACAAATTACCATTTATCGAGTTTTTAGAGATGCCCTAATAATAAATAAATTCAGCTTGTTAGTACGTGGTGGTTGTATTAACGCTCCAGCAGGTAAAGCAGCTCTTTAACACGCACGGCGCGGTTGCGTAAGTTGCGGCAGCCACGGAAGGTGGCGTAGTCCTGTTGCATGAGCGTGACTTTACCGAGGCGAGAGAGCAGGGCCTCCATCTCTCGCGGGGAGATGAAGCCCTCCGAGTTGTAAGAGAGGAGAATGAAGGGAGCAGGGGTGGCCTCTATGAGCTCTTGCAGGCTGGCTGCGGCACGGGCTTTGGTGTTGTAGGGGGAGCGGTTCCAGTTGGTGGGTATGCCGGAGACTTTGGAGACCTGCCGGGGCCTTTGATAATTCACCAGCAAATTGAGCATGAAATAATTGGAGCCGTAGGGGTGTTGATTGTAGGGCGGGTCCAGATAGGCAAGGTCCAGCGGTGGTAAGCTGCGGGCGGCAACCGTGGCATCTTGTTGCAGCACGTGGTACTCGCATTCAAACCGAGAGAATAGAGGTAACGGCAATGTAATGGGGGCCAGTATGCGTTGCAACGCGTTTTTGCCGCGCCCGCCGAATTGCCCGATACCCTCTGCGTTTTTATGGAACCCCTTGAAAACGCCGGAGGTGTTGGTGTGAACGGAGGCCTGTGTGAGCAGCGGGGCCAGAAAATAGGCCTGCAGGTTTTGTGGCAAGTGGTCGATGGCGCGGCGCAAGGTATCTAAAAAGACGGCGTTGCGGCGAGTGTAAAAAACGCGCTCTCCGGCTTGAATATTTTGGTCATCTGCCGGGGCGTAAAGCTCTGCAAGCAAGCCTGCTGTGGGGTGTGCTTCCGCCTCTTGCAGGAGCCGTGCATGCAGGTGCTGTAATTGCTCTGTGTTGACACTGCCGTGGTTGCTGAGATAGCAGGTGTTGAGAATACGGCTATACGCCTCCAAGTCATTGCTGTATAGCACGCTGCTGTATTGCTTGAGGTAGCGGGACACCACGCCTGACCCCGCAAAGGCATCAAAAATGCGCAGTTTGTTATTACCCGTGCGTTGCAGCACCGCCTCTATTCCCCGCCCGATTAAAGGCAACAGGGCTCGCTTGTTACCAATGTAGGTGATAAGCTGCTCTGTGAGAAAGCGCGGGTCTTCTTGCATGGGGCGGTGGTTTTATTGCGCTTGGCGCACCAGCTCGATGAGGGATTCGTACAGCAACTTGGAGCCAAAATAGTTGTAGGTGCTCAGGCGCTCCCCCTCTCTGCGTATGTCTACGGATGTTTGCCGAATCTCCGGTAAAAAGTTAATCTCATAGTCACCCATAATGATTTCATCTTCAATGGGGCGAGTGTCCATAGCAGCCCCCCATACACGCAGCTCGGCTGCCAAACGCCGAATCTCTCTGGCAGAGGCATCTGCCGTTTTGCGGTCTGTAATGCCGCGCAGGGTGGTGAGCATCTGCTTTTGCAGCTCAATACCCTTGATAATGAGGTTGATGGTCTCTTGGTTAATCTGAGGCAAGGGCTCTGCCTCGGCTGGGGGGGCGGTGTCTGCCTCGGGCATGGGGGCATCAAAATCCGGCAAATCTCTCAGAGGCGGAATCCCGGAGTCTTCCTCATCTTCTGCATAGAGCGGTGCAGCGCACAGGGCTGCCGTCAACAGGTAAAATAAAGGCTTTTTCATTGCTGAAGCATCATGCACAGGGCACGGAATTGTCTGAAGTATGAAAGCGAATGGTAGCAGTTGCTTTTTTCTAACCGAAAAATCTGTTCGTAAACTTTGCCCCACTCCGTTTGCATGGTTTTGCCGTATTTCTGAACAAGCTCGGCTTGAGCCTCGGGGCTGAGCTTTTCAATTTTCATCAGCTCGGTGCGGGCATCATATACCTTGGGCAATACATCGTAAAGAGCCTTGGCGTTGGCATCCGCCGTTTCTTTGTCTTTTGCTGCGGCCAGTATGGGGGTGAGCTCTTGTGCCAGTTGAATGTAACGCTCAAAAATGCCCTCTATCTCTGCCGTTACAGCTGCCTGCACGCTCATGCAGCAGCAAATAATCGGTACCAGATGCGTGATTCTCATGTGTTATTGCCGGTAAAAGGTGCCTCCGGTGCGGATGAGCGCTACCGGAGGCTCGGTTAAATGGAGTTTTGCTTTAGGCCTCTTCCTCTGCGGCCGGTTCCTCGGCAGTTTCTTCCGCCTCAGCTTCGGCTTCTTCTGCCGCAGCCTCGTTAGCGCGGCCTATCTCGTCATCCACAATTTCAGCCAAGCGATCTACCTGACCCTCGGTAGATTCTGCCAAACGGTTAAGGGCGGCACGCTTTGAGTCCAAAGAGCGCTGAAGGTTTCTGCGGGAGTTTGTGCGCTCCTTAATCTCTGAGGCCAAATCTTCTCGCTGGTCGCGGATGGGTTTCTTGTAGTCCTCGGGCAACAGGCTCTTGTGCAGGCGAATAATCTTCTTGAAGTCTTCATTGCCATCAAGCTCTTCCTTGGCTTCATCTAATTTGCCTGCCACCATCAGCTCGCGGGCTTTGTCCATGCTTGCCCAGAAATTGTTGATGAGCTCCATAACCTTGCCGGTGTGCTCCAGCGGTTTGTTGTTCTTGCTGCGGCGCAAAACTTCTTCCACCTTGCGCTTGCAGTTTTTGAGCATGATAAGGTTATTGGGGCGGGGGGTGTACCAAACCTGAGCAATGTGCTCGCCATCGTCCTCCAGCTGTTGCTCCAGCTTGTCGTATTCGGCTTGCTCTTTTGCCTCCATATCCCCGCGCTTGTTTTCATTCATCTTCTTACGCTTCTTCTCGATATTGGCAATGGATTTTTCCCATTTCTTATCGAGCTCCTTGAGTGTCTTCATATACCACTCATAAGCATCGGGGTATTCGGGGATACCTTGGAAGGATTCTCTGAGCTCCTCAAACTTATCTAACCCACCAATCTTGCGTGAGTTCTTCTTCTGGTTCATGTCCATCACCATGGCATCGTAGGCGGCTTTGCCGTCTACCGCGTATTTGCCACGGTCCAAATCTTTAACAATCTCAAAGCTGTAGGGCTTGGCAACCAAAGCATCGTACTCTGCCTGCATGGTGTCAATCTCCGTGCAGGATTCCTCAATCTTCTTGAGGTTTTTCTCCAGGCTCTTCAATGTGCTGCTGTAGCGAGAGTTGAAATTGCGGGAGGGCTCTGCAATGCCGGCTTTCTTTTTGTCAATTTCAGCCAGCTTGGCGTTGAGGGCATCCAATGTCTTCTCTTTGGCAGAGGGGCCGTTGAGGGTGGGGGCAGGGGCGTCCTCCGTTTTCTCTGTCGCTGCATTTTCAGCCGGGGTTTCCTCAGCGGGGGTGTCGGTGGCAGGTTGCTCCTCGGCAGGTTGTTCTGCGGTTTCGGTGGTTTCTGCCGGTGTTTCCTCAGCGGGTGTCTCCTCTACAGCAGGTTTGTCTTCTTTCTTTACCTTGGGGGCTTTGGCTTTTACCTCTTTTTTGAAAAGGACGGAGGAGGCTTTTACCTCTTTGGTAACCTCTTCACCCTTTTTATTGAAGCCGGTAAACTTGATGGTGGAATCCGTTTCAAAACTGATTTTACACTGTGTGAACTTCTCTGCATTAGAGAGAGTGATATCATACAGCTGAGGGGCGGCCTGCAACATGGCGGTGCCCAGTGCAAGAATGGCGAGGAATGAGAAAGGACGCTTCATATTGGTGATTTATTTCTGACGTTTGGTGCATTCTACCATAATAAATAGCCTATTGCAAACCTCAAATGCGTATCACGACAAAGAAAATTCATGCTGATGGGCACTTTGAACTCTTTTTGCTTGCTTATATTGCTCAAAATGTGCAAAATAACAGTATGTTACGAAGCCTTGTAATCATGACAACCGCCGCTGCCATGGTGGCCCCTGCTTTTGCTGCCGTGGAGTGGATGACAGATTTAGAAGCCGCCTTGGCAAAGGCCAAGGTGGAGGGTAAATGTGTGCTGGTGGATTTTACCGGCTCCGATTGGTGCGGCTGGTGCATTCAATTGCGCAAAGAGGTGCTGGACCATGCCGATTTTGTTCCGTTTTTGGCGGCCAACTTTGTTGCTGTTGAAATTGATGTGCCGCAAGATGCCTCTCGCGTAGGTGGGGTGGAGCAGTTGGAGAAAAATCAGCTACTTTGCGATAAGTTTGCCGTTGAGGGCTACCCCACCATCATGGTGATGACACCCGAGGGGCATGTGGTGGGCGGTTTTGTGGGTGGTGCAGACCTGCAGGAGGCTAAGGAGGCGCTGGAGCTTGCGCTGGCTCATGCTCGCTCGCTGAAGGAGGCAGCTGCTTTGCAGGGCGAGGAGAAAGCACAGATGTTAATGCCGGTATATAAAACTTTGCAAGAGAATTTTCCCTCGGCTTCAAAAGCTTTGCGAGAGGAGCTTCTTGAGCTGATGCCCCATGATGAGCAGCTGCAAGCTGAGGCTGAGCTGGATACCATTAAAGCCAAGTTTGCGCAGGTGCCGGAGGATGATTATGAAACGATTTTAGCGATGCTGGATGCTGAAATCAAGTCGGCCATGCCGACGAATCAAGACCTCCTGAAACGCTCCAAAGCTGCTATACTTGAGGTGCAGATTGTTAATGAGTTGGCAGAGGCTCAAAGTGTGGATGATATTGTAACAGCCCGCCGGCGCCTGATGGAGGAGGTGGTACCCCTGTTGCCGCCGGACCGCCAAGTTGAGGTGCTTGCAGATATTGAGACCGAGCTGGGAGACCCGCAGGCTGTGTTTGATGCTATTGAAGCGCAACGTAAGGAGGAGGCCGCCAATGCTTTGACTGAGGCGGATTCCGCCACGCTGCAAGAGGTGATGAGCCGTATTCAAAATGCAGAGGATGACCCCGATGCAGCTTTGCGCATACTTGATGAAGAATTGGCTGAGGCCAATGACGTTGTGCGAAAACACCTCATCAGCTGGAAAATCACCACGCTGATGGATAAGGGCAGCCGCTTGGCCGAGACTGCTCAAACAGCAGAAGATGTGATGGGCCTGCGTGATATTGCCGTTCTGTTGGTGGAATTATCAGAGCCGGATGATGCTGCCCGTGCCGAGGCTTTACAAAAAGTAGAGCAGGAGTTTGCGGACCCCGCCGCCGTGCTGGAAAAATTACGCCAACAGCGGGAACCGGAGGTTGCCCCACCGCTCAATTGATAGAGTTATGCTTATGAAAAAAGCCCGAGGATGCTGTTCATCCCCGGGCTTTTAAGGAGTTCGTTTAAATGGAATTATTTCTCGTTGCGAGTCTTGCGAATACGCTCAAGCATGGCGGCGGGATCACCGAAGTCTTTTTCAATCTTCTTGCGGAAGATTTCCTTGCGGTCTGCGGGGGCGCAATCAACCAACTCAAGCATCAGCTTGTGCACGGCTTCAACCTCCTCAATGCTGTCTGCAACTTGTAACTTGCTGTTGACAAGAGCCATAATGATTTGCCCTTTAATCATTTTCATATCCTCAAGGTTGATAGGATACGCTGTTTTGATAGCCTCATTAATAATGGGCAGGGCTTTTTCTGCATTGCCGTGGGTGGCGTTGAGCTTGGCCTGCAACTCATCCATTTGAGCGGATGCCTTGCTCAGGTCTTTCATGCCGGTTACATTGTCAACGTCTGCCTCTGCAATATCATTCATCATAGCGGTGTTGGCTGCCTTAAGATCTGAGGATAAGGTAGCATGTACCTCTGCCAGCAACTTGGCTTTTTCAACACCTTGCAGTTTAGAGGCGGCTTGCACCTTTTGAGCATTCTGAAGCGCTGCGTTAAGGCTGTCTTTGGTGCGAGCCATGTTAGAGCCACCTACAAAGCCACCAATGACGTAGCCCTCGGGAGACATGACCATGATGGTGGGGAACCCGGAAATCTTATATTGCTTGCAAAGTTGCTGGTTCTTATTATAAAGCTCTTGTCCAATACGTTTAATGTCTTGAGGAACATCAACCTCTACAAACAGGAATTTATCTTTGGCATAGGCCTCAAACTCAGGCGTGTCAAAGACGTTTCTCTTGAGCTGGATGCAGTAGCCGCACCAGTCGGACCCGGTGAAGTCTACCAACACAGACTTGCCCTCTGCGGCGGCGCGGGTTCTGGCGGCGTCCAGATCCGTGGTCCACTCAAGAGCAGCGAATGCCGGTGCCACAGCGGCAGCCAGCCCGGTTGCGTACAGTATGTTCTTGAACATGTTCATATTGTTGCGTATTTTTATCGGCTCTGCAAGCTTAATGTTTTTTCATGACACAGCTGTGTAGGCTGTTTATTTTGCTTGTTGCTTGGCTTTTAAGGTTTCCAATACTGCGGCAGGGTCGGTAAACATGGTGTTGATTTCATGACGCAGGGCGCGGGCATCCTGCGGGTCCGAGTAGTCTGCCGACATCAGCATGAGCTCCTTCAACTTTTGAACATCCTCTACACTTTTGGCACTCATGACTATTTTGTGCCGAACTTGTTCCAGATATTCCATGCGCATAAAATGAATTTTAGCCTTAGTGGGCTCAGATACCTTTTTCTGCGCCTCATCAAAATGTTGCATGGCAGTATGAACATCATCCCCCGCTGCATTGAGTTTGCCGGTGAGCTGCTCGATGCAGGTTGTATCCGTAATTTCTGCGTGAATTCCGGTGGTGTTGTCGGGGTCGTGTTGTGCAATTTCGTCTCTTACTGCGCGGAAGTAGGGTTTCATTTCCGGGCGGAGATTCCCGTAAATTGTCATGAGAGCTGCTGCTCGTGCCGTGCCGTTGAGAGTGCGTGCTTTTGCAATGTCTGCCTGAGTATGGAGAGCTTGGTCCAGCGGGCGTGTTACTTGTTCAAAGGTATCTCTGCCGCCGATGAATCCACCCATCACATCACCCTGAGCAGAAAGCACCAGCATGGAAGGATAGTTGGTTATATTGTATTTGGCGGCAATGGCGCGGTTTTTGGCGTGTAGCTCAGCCCCTATTTTGGCTACATTGCGGGGTACATCTACCTCCATGAGCACAAATTTGTCTGCGGCGTATTGTTGAAAAGCGGGGGTGTCCAGAATAGTGCTGCGCAGGCGTATGCACCAGCCACACCAGTCGGACCCGGTAAAGTCCACCAACACGGCTTTGTTTTCTGCTTCGGCTTTTGCTTTTGCTGCCTCCAAGTCTGTCATCCATTCTGCTCCTGAGGCAATAGTGGCAACAGCCGCCACCGTTACGCTTGCCAGGGTGAATAAGGTGCGTAGTATCATGGTTTTTTGTAGCTGTTATTATTTGAAAAAGCAGGCAAAGCGTGGTGCTTTGCCTGCAATGAGTTTTTTTGCGTGAGGGGTTATTTGCCGAATGCGGTCTTGTACACACCCAGCACCTCTTCCCACGTGCAGGGGCGGGGATTGCCACCTGTGCATACATCTGCCATGGCGGCATCGGTAAGGGCCTCAAGGTCTTCCTCCTTAACCCCGATCTCTGCCAGCGTTTGCGGAATCTTAACATCCACAGAGAGCTGCTTAACGGCCTCGATGGCAGCTTTGCGGTACTCCTCTTGGCTCATGGCATCTACCCCTTGCACACCCATGGCGCGGGCAATTTCGCGGAACTTTTCACCGGTGTAGGGGGCATTGTACTCCATAACATACGGCAGCAATACGGCATTAGCCACACCGTGCGGGGTGTTGTAGAAGGCGCTCAGCGGGTGAGCCATACCGTGTACCACACCCAAGCCTACGTTGGAGAATGCCATGCCGGTCATATACTGCCCCAAGGCCATGCCTTCTCGGCCATCGGGGTCGTTTTCCACGGCGGCACGCAGGTTTTTGGCAATGAGCTCAACTGCTTTGATGTTGAGGGTGTCTGCCAGCTCCCAAGCCCCCAAGGTGGTGTAACCTTCAATGGCGTGGGTGAGGGCATCCATACCGGTGGCGGCGGTCAGCCCGCGCGGCATGGAGGACATCATATCCGGGTCTACAACGGCAACTACGGGGATATCGTGCGGGTCTACGCACACGAACTTGCGGCGCTTGGCTTCATCCGTAATAACGTAGTTGATGGTGGTCTCTGCGGCGGTGCCGGCAGTGGTGGCAACGGCAATAACGGGTACGCACTTGTTCTTGGTGGGGGCAAGCCCCTCCAGCGAGACAACGTCTGCAAACTCCGGGTTATTGATGATGATGCCGATGGCCTTAGCGGTGTCTTGCGGGGAGCCGCCGCCGATGGCAATCATGTAATCTGCACCGGCTGCTTTGAATGCCTCTACACCGGCCTCCACAACGGCAACGCTGGGGTTAGCTTTCACTTTGTCGTAAATCTCGTAGGCGCAGCCTGCGGCATCCAACAAATCCGTCACTTTGGCAACTACGCCGAATCTCACCAAATCGGCATCCGTTACGATTAGAGCCTTAGCGAAATTGCGGGATTTTACCTCCGTAACAATCTCCTTCACGGCACCGTGGCCGTGGTAACTTGTTTCGTTCAGAATGAATCTTTTTGCTGACATGCTGCTATTCTAACGATAATAACACGCCATGACAAGTAAAAATTGTTGTTTCGCCCCGAAAAAAAAGCAAGGCGTTTTTTAATAAATGACTACTTTGGTGCCGGGGGATACGGCATGAAAAATGGGGAGGCAGGCTTCATGGGGCAGGCGAATGCAGCCGTGTGAGGCCGGGGTTGCGCGAATTTCGCCCACATGCAGGCCTATGCCATCGTAGGTCAAGCGCATGAAACAAGGCATGGATACATGGTACAGGTTGGAGCGGTGATGGCGGCGTTTCTCTTTTATGGTGTAGGTGCCGGTAGGTGTTTCATAGCCTTTTCTGCCGGTGCACACCGGAAACTCCATTGCTGCCTGGCCGTCTATATAGAACGTTCCGCGTTGCTGTGTTAAATCAATCTCCAAGTGTTTTTCTCCATCGGTTGCCCATACATCATCATTTTTTACGATATGAAAGTTACTGTGTTTGTGTGGCGGGGGCGGGGTGGGGTGCGGTTTTGCCGTTGGGGCTACTGCGGTGTTGAGTCGGTAAACTTTTACCCCGCTTTCTTGTTTTTGAGTGCAGGCGCAAGGCAACAGTATCATGCATAATGGTATTAGTCGGGCAATCCTCATGCCCGCTATCTTATGCGGTTATTTTTGACTCTGCAAGATAATTAACTAGCTGTTTTGAGCAGGTTCATTCTTGCTTTAGCAGAGCCCCTTGCTCAGGGAAAATATCTGTAGGGGTAATGGGGGCTTCTTCCTCGTTTTCTTCATATGCCTGCACGTTGTAATGGCGGCGCAGTAAGAGCTCTGTTTGGTCGCCGGCACTGCCTGCCGGGGAGAAGTGCACCTCTGCCGTGATTTCAAAATAGAGGTGAGATTCCCCCGGCTTGATGACGAAAAACGGAGCACTTGCCGGGAAAATATCTGCGTGCTTACCCATGCGGCGGTTGCCCTCGCGGTCATGCAGGGGCAGGGGAATATCGTGGCGATAAAGCGTGTCTCTATCTGTAGAATACTGTGCTGCGTGAGAGAACAGTAGGAGCGGTTCCTGGGTTTCCTTGTCTCGTATCACCAGCATCAGGGTGCCGGCTCTGCCGGGGTTGGCGTATATTTCCGCCTGGTATATTCCGAATTGAGAGCTGGGCTCTGCCAGTAAAAGCTCGGGGGTGTCTCCCTTTATGCTCTCTTGCCCCATGATGAGCTTTTGTATGGTTTGCGCTGTGGGGGATTCTGCCAAGGGGGCAAATTGGGAATCCAGCTCCCGAATCGCGGCATTGATGGCGGCGTATGCGGTTTCTCTGTTGTTCACCCCGCGCCAAGCCAACAGTATGTATCGCTTGCCGCCCAAGTCTAATGCCAGGTCCGGTATCTCTTCCTTGTCTTCTTCCGCGTGAGGGGGCAAGGGTTCCCCGGGGGCTATCACCAAATAGCCGTCGGGTTGCTGCTCTCCGGCAGATACGGTGCGGAAAGCAACATGCACCGTGCCCGGAATCCCCCCACCCGTGGGTACCACCATCACAACATGGCCGGGCTTGCTGTAAAAGGTGTCATCACTGGCTGTGGCCGCCCATTTGGGGGCTCTTGAAAGATATTCTGCAAAGATGTCTGCGTGCTCTTGCTCTAATTTAAGCAAGTTTGGTGCCGCTTGCAGTGTTTTTGCCGGGGGGGCATCACTGCTTATGGTTAAATAGGAGCACAGGGTGGATGGCCCCTTCAGGTGTGCATCTGCCTCGTGTACGGTATCTTCTTTTTCTGTACTGAGCTTTATTTCCTGAGGATAGGGGCTCGGTATATCTGCCTCTATGGCCAGTTGGCTGAACAGCATGCAGGCAATGCCCCATATCATGACACATGCCATTATTTGCCAAATGGCACGTAGGTTTCTCATTTTTAAAAAGAAGTACACGGTGCTGAATATCAGCTGGAGAATTGCTGCCAGAATGCTCAGTAGTATAATGCAACCGAATATATTTCGTATCAACATTTGCGTGTCTGCCTGCTCACTCATCGGAAAAAGGATGGGTATACAGGCGACCAATGCCGTTAAACTGAAAATGATGTTCAGTTTCCACGGGTTAAGCCCCCACTTGATAAGAAAGATTTTGAGCATGGTCAGGGCTTGCGGGTGGCTTGTGTGCTGAACTCACCGGGGTGCTCCAGTATGTAACGGGCGTTGCTGACTCGGGGGGCGGGGGATACCAGCTCTTGGTAGCGGTGGTGGGCGGCTTGGTGTATGTAAGGGTCTTGGCTCAGCTTGCCTTGTTCCAGCAACATTTCAACGGCATCTGCATACGGGGTGAGCCCCGCAGCGCGGAAATGATTTGCCACGCGCTGTAATTCTTCTGCGTTTATATTGCCGAGCTTGGCGGTTCTCATGGCCTCATCCACTCTGGCACACTCATATAATTTTCTTTTTGTCTCGTTTAACGGTGCTGCCTCAGGGTTGGCCGGGTCTATGCCGAACAGGGCCTCCAGCTCTTTGGGCTCGGGGGCAGGCAGGTTGTTTTGCCTTAATAATAGGCGGTAGGCGTGATACGCCAGTTCGGGGTCTCGGCTGGCTGTGTATTTTTGTATCAACGGTAAAATGGCTTTACCCTCTTGGCGCTCCAGTATCTCCAGCACCAGCACCATGGGGCGTGCGGAGTTGATGGAAATCATGTCCTCCCCCTCTTTGGGCAGTAGCTCTTGCAGGCGGGTAAGTGCCAGCTTGAGCTTATCGGGGTTGACATTCCAGTAGATGCTGTGCAGGGCTTCCAGTACGGCTGCGGGTATTTCCTCTATAAAATGCTCGCTGTGTTGCCAGTACACCAAATTATCAACATAAGCCGTGGCGCGGGCTTCATCTGCCAGACGCAAAAACGCCAAGCAATCTGCTATGGCTCCGTTGGGTATGCGGGCGCGGGATTCGCAGGAGAGATAGAACTTGAGTTTTTTCTCCACGCGGTCATAGGCAGGGGCGCAGTATTTGCGGCTCAGGTAGTGGCGGCATTCTGTATGGGTGGTATAATTGGCCTGTTGCACGCGCAGTCTCATATAGCGGTTAAGTGCCAAGGTGTCATACGGTATGCGTATGGATAACTCCTTGGGCAACAGCTTTTTCTGGTTCAATGTCTGCAAAAGTTCCGGCTTGCTTTGCATAAAGAACAATGCGTTGCAACCGGCGTTGTTCTCATGCATGGCATCCGCCCCGTGGCTGAGCAGTAATTCAAATGCAGCATTGACTTCCTGCGCAAAATGTGCATCATGCAGGTAGCGGTAGTCGTGCTCTAAAATACTGCACATTAATAAAATGGGAGTATCACCTGCGGTGTCTTGTGCGTTGGGGGAGACTCCTTGACCAAGCAGCTCACGCATGCGTTGCAGGGCTGCTGTGCCGTTAAAGTTCTCTGCTATGCCCAGTAGTTCGGATTCCGCTTGCTGTTGCGCGCTGAGCGCCACTGCGGGCGCAGAAACCGCCACCTCCCCGCGCCCTTGGGGCAGGGTGCAGAGCAGAATCAGAAGCGGTGTTATCACGTAGCGCATGCAGCTGTAAAAATCTACCTCATTATGAGCGGTTTGTCAATCTTACTTTGTATCAGATTGAGGCAAGAAGTCTGTGGCGTGCTGTAAAATGTAGCGGGCAGTGGCAATTTCCAGCTCGTAACGCCAATTACTGCCCAAGGCTTCCAAAGCATCCAGTTTATCGGGGTTATCCATACTGTCGGCGTAGTCTCCGTACACCTTTATGGCACTTGCCGGTGCTCCTATAACCTCCAGCGCCCGGATAAATTCTTTTTTGCGTTCTGCGGTCATGTTGCCGTACCACATTTCCTCTAAGGAGGTAGCCAGCAGAGCCGTTTTAATGGCCGGGGTATCCGCCTCTCTACCGTGAGCCGCCAGCCAATTTTTGACGGCTCCGTTTGTGCAACGGGGTAAGCCCATTTGTGCAAGCTTTGCTCCCCAAGCACCTGCTTGTATGCTCAGGTGGGGGGATTTGAGTAGCTCCTCAACTTTATTTGCCGCTGCCGAATCTCTGCCCAGTAGTTCTATGGCGTTGGCGGCTAAGTCGTAATCCTCCATATGTATAGCTTGTTGGGCTACTTTTAATATCTTGTCGGTGTTGGCTTTTACCTCTTTTACATCTTGCAGAATGTAGATGAGGGAGGCTGCGGTAATGTGCTCGCACGGGATATCGATATGCTCCATTTCATGCAGGTGCGGCGTTATATCCCATATTGAGGAGTCGTTAATAACCTGCGCAGCGTAGTCTGCCCCCACGCGTTGCAGTATTTCTGCTGCACTCAGTAAGGCTGTGTTAAAGCCGCGGTTTTGCAGTTGCTCTTGCGTGGGTTTGAAAATAGAGGTAATTTGTTGCAGGTAGGGCTGAGCGGCCTCTGCGCTCATTTTGCGCATGCCGGCACGGTTCAAATCATCTATCAGGGTGTCTCCCTCCCGAATTACCAGCGGCGGCGCAATCAATGTCTGCCCTCGCTCCGCCAAGGCCTCTAACACACCGTTGTGGTTAGCCAATATGTCATATGCGCACAGCCCTGCGTGCGGGGATTGAGGCCCCGCTACCAAGTTGATATCTGCCCCTTTGCTGAGCAGGTAGGCTATAAAGTCTATCCATGCGCTGCGGAACTGCTCATCCTCTGCAAAGCTAAGGTGACTTGCCGCTATTATCAACGGTGTTGAATCCATAGCATCAAAGGTGTTGATATCTACACCCTTGCTCAGAAACAGTTCAACCATGCGGCTGTTGATTTTGCCATCATAGTTTCCTTTAATGACATAGCACGCGGTTACAATGCTCTCTTTCTCCTCTTCTGTCAGTTCCCCTTTTTGTTCTAAAATATCATGGAGCAGGTTTGCCCAGCCGCGTTCAATGATGAGCCGCATATCATCCGCCGTTACATGAGTAACATGCTTTAAGAGGTGCTGAGCAATGGACTCATGCGCACACACATGGGCTGCACCGGCCAATGGCCCCAAATCATGCCAAATGGCTCCGCTCGTTTGTGCGCCGTTTTTGATAAGTAAATCTACCAGTTGCAATATCTTTGCTTCGGTGTCCGTATCGTAGAACCCCGGTGATATGGCAAAGCTCAGCGGGCTGCCTGCGGCCATGCCGTAGGCATCTTTTGTACGGGCATTCGGGTTTGCTCCGTCCAGTAATAGACAGCGTGCCAGCTCCGGCTTTTTGAACAGACATGCCAAATGCAGCATGGTTAAGCCGCTTTGCGGGGTGGCATAGCGGGCATCTGCCGTTTTATCAAAGTGGGTCATTAAGGCTGTTACCTCTGCGGCACTGTTCAGCTCTTCCTCCACCCACTCTTCGCCTTGCAGCTCGCGAAAGCTGTCAATAAGCTCGGCATACTCCCCCGCAGCTTCGGGAGTTGCCTGCCCGAAGTCTCGCTCACCGCAGGCGGTCACAGCCACCGCTACGGCTACTGCCATGGCTAATTTGTGTAAGCAATAAGGCCTCATCAGTATATGCATCCTACCACAGCTTTGCTGTATTGGCAAGTTTAATGAATAATTTGAATCTAATTTTCGACATGGCGGATTATAGGCTTGAGTGGTATCTGAAATTGCTGTATAATTTCGCCACGCGTATGATAGGTGACACGCTACAGTTAGGTTTGGCCGGGCTTGGTACCGTGGGTTCAGGGGTATATGAAACTCTGTGCCGTAATTATGAGCTGCTTGAGGCTCGTGCGCAGATTCCCTTTGCTGTTAAGAAGATAGCTGTAGGTAACCTGAATCGTCATCGGGAAATTGAGGTAGACCCCGCTTTGTTGACGGATGATTGGCGTGAGCTGGTTAATGACCCGGATATTGATATCATTATTGAGCTTATCGGTGGTACGGATGAAGCCTACAAGCTTGTGAAAGCCGCGCTGCAAGCCGGTAAACCCGTGGTGACGGGTAACAAAGCCGTGTTGGCTCAATATGGCAGCGAGCTTTTTACCCTTTCCGCTGAAAAAGGAACCCCGCTTTACTTCGAAGCCTCTTGCGGTGGCGGTATTCCGATTGTGCAAAGTTTGCAAAACTCCCTTATCTGCAACAAGGTTGAATATATTGCCGGTATTATTAACGGTACCAGTAATTATATTTTAACCAGCATGAAAGAGCAGGGCATGCCCTTTCATGAGGCGTTGGAACAAGCTCAAAAGCTCGGCTTTGCAGAGGCTGACCCCACTTTTGATATCAATGGGTGGGATGCCGCGCATAAAGCCCTCATTCTGGCCATGTTGGCCTACGGTACACCGCTTAATCCCGACAAAATTGCCGTTTACGGCATAGAGCGCGTGGAGAGTGTAGACTTTAAGTTAGCAGACCAACTGGGGTACACCATCAAGCTGTTGGTGGTGATTAAACACCATGCCGAAACAGATGCTCTGGAGCTGCGTGTACAACCCAGCTTTGTACCCAAAGAATACCTGCTGGCCAAGGTGGATGGCGTATTCAATGCCATTGCCGTGAAGGGTGATATTGTGGGTGAGTCCATTTTCTATGGCCGAGGTGCCGGTAAGAACCCCACGGCAAGTGCCGTTATCGGCGATATTGTGCTGGCTATGCGTGAGTGCAGGTTGGCAGATTACCACACCGGTTTCCAGCCCTACACCAAGGAGATGAGTATTTTACCTATGGGTGAAACCGTTACGCCGTACTATGTGCGTTTTCGCGTGCAAGACCGCCCCGGTGTGATTGCCGCCATTGCCTCCAAGTTTGCTAAGTATGATGTGGATATCTCCGCCACTACATCCACCAATGAGTCTGTGGATGAAAATGGGGTGCGCCGCAATCACTTGGTATTCATGGTGCATGCGTGCAAGTGGGTGCGCCTTAAGTATGTGCTGAGAGAATTGGCAGATAACGAGTATATAGACCGTCACCCGGCGGTGTTCCGTATAGAAACTTTTAACGACTGATTATTATGGCCCTGATAGTACAGAAATATGGTGGCTCCTCCGTGGGGACGATTGACCGCATCCGCAATGTGGCTCGCAGGTTAATTGAAACCAAGAATGCCGGCAACAAGGTTGTGGCCGTTATCTCTGCCATGAGCGGTGTGACGGATAAGCTGATTGCCCTGGCTCATGAGGTGATGGATAACCCGCCTGAGCGTGAGCTTGATATGCTGATGGCTACGGGCGAGCAGCAGTCCATTGCTTTGCTTTGCATGGCCATTACAGATATGGGGTATAAAGCCCGCAGCTTTACGGGGGCTCAGGCCGGTGTTTGCACCTATGGCTCCCATACGCGTGGCCGTATAGACAATATCCGCCCGGAAAAGGTGTTGCAGGCTTTGGAGGAAGATTGCATTGTGGTGTGCGCCGGTTTTCAAGGCGTTACCAAGGATGGCACCATCCATACCCTCGGCCGTGGCGGCTCAGATTTGTCTGCCATAGCCATGGCCGCTGCCGTCAAGGCTGACCTCTGCCAAATTTACACAGATGTGGACGGCGTTTACACCTGTGACCCCCGCGTGGTGAAAGATGCCCGCAAGATTCCTGTTCTTTCTTACGAGGAGATGCTGGAGATGGCCTCCAGTGGCTCCAAAGTGATGCAGGCCCGCTCCGTCGAGTTCGCTAAGAAATTCGGCGTGGTGTTTGAAGTCCGCAATTCCATGAACTCTAACCCCGGTACCATTGTGCAAGAAGAAAACTCAGCTATGGAGTCGCTCGTTGTTCGCGGCGTCTCAATCGAACGTAATCAGGCCCGCGTGACTGTCTCCGGCATCACGGCTCCCGTGGCCTACACCGCCCTTATCCTCTCTGCCCTTGCCAAGGCAGAGATCAACGTGGATATGATTGTGGCTAACACGGCTCATGACGGCCAGGCCCGCCAGTCTTTCACCATGAACATGAATGACTTGGGTGCTGCTCAGGCTGCCCTTAAGACGGTGCTGCCCAAGCTGGGGCCCACCGCCAAGCTTGAGACCGAGGCCGGCCTTGCCAAGCTCTCCGTAGTGGGTGTGGGCATGCGCTCCAACCCCGGTGTGGCTGCCACGGTGTTCCAAACACTGGCAGACGCCGGTATTCAGACCGGTATGATTGCCACCTCTGAGATTCGCATTACCACCACCGTAGATGCTGCCGATATCGAGATGGCGGCCCGCGTGGTGCATGCCGCTTTCAATCTGGATCAGGTGTCTGCCTGATACTCAATGACTCAAGCCGTAACTGTTCGGATGCATTCTCAGCCGGATCATCATCAGCCTGAGCCTCAGGAAAGCGACCTCGAGCTCCGACCGATAGTGAAGTACATCGCTATCGGTCTCGGTGTTGCTACCTTGCTGGGGGTGGAGTACGCTACTTATCACTTTGGCGTAGAGCGTGGCTATGCGGAGGGTGTGGCCTCCGGCGAGGTGATGAAATCCGTTAATGACCGAGCGGTAGAAAACCTGCGCCATTTTATGCAAACGGGCTCGGCAGATGATGCCGTGCTGGTGCAAACGGCCCAAAACTACAAGCAGGCCTTAGCATGGATTAAGGACGATATTGTGCGCCAAGAGGCCACGTGGACCTTGGCGCAAGCCCTTATTACCAGAGGCTTGCCGCAGGAGGCAGATGCCATGCTGCGCGAGCTTTTAGCGCTGCAAAAGAGCGCTTCCTCCCTATGGGTACGCCGTGCGTTGGTGGCAGCGCGCGCTTTTGCTGCGGATAAGCACTATGCGGAATCTGCTTACTACTATGATTACGCAGATGCTTACCACAAGAGCATGGGGGATACGACACAACGTTTGAACCTGCTCAATGAGCGTTTGTCCTTATTGCAGGTGGCTGTTACAGACTCAGATTTACTGCAGAAGGAGCTCTCTCGTTACGCCAAACTGGCGGCAGAGCTCGGCGAAAAAGGCCATGAGCTTGTGGCCGGTATTTTGGTAACGAAAGGTCGCTTGTACAGAGAGCAGGGCACTGCCGTGGCTATGGAAAAAGCCAACCGCTGCTTTGAAAAAGCACTGGAGCAGGTGAACCTGGAGCAACAGCCCGAGCTGGCAAGCGCAGCTGTTTGCGTGGGCTCTTTGTTGTTGGAAAAAGGGGATAAAGAGCGTGCCACCGCCATGTTGAGAGACGGCTTGCGCCGCTTGGGGGATTCTCCCTCCGGGGCTCCCTACATGCTGCTGGCCTTGAGAGATTTAGCCCGCATCGAGCAAGAGAACGGCAATACGGATATTGCCTTGGCTTTGTTATACCGTGCAGAGGGGGTAGCCATGACCCACGAGCCGGAGGCCTCCCCATTTTGGAACTGCCTGTATGACCAGCGCGGGTGGCTGAATCTGCAAAAGGAAAACTTTGGCTCCGCTCAGCAGGATTTTGAGAATGCCCTTGCCCGCACCGGGGATAATACAGCCCTGCGTGCCCAACCCCTGGAGGGTGTGGCTCAATGCTGTTTGACTCAGGGCCTCAATGAAAAAGCCGCCCAATACCTGACGGAGTGTCTGCAAATACGCCAAGCCCATTTCCCGGCAGACTTGGCAGGGCAAGCACGCGTGCAGTTGACACTGGCTCGTATTCATGATATGAATGGCAGCGTTCAGGCTGCGGCAGATGCCTACGGCGAAGCCGCCCGCCTGTATGAAGAAGCCGGGGATATTCAAAACCCTGCGCTCATCGAGGCTCTGTTTGCACGGGCCTATGCTCTCACCCAGCTCAAGCAGTGGACCGCCGCCGCCATTGTATGGGATTCCCTCAAAAAACGCTTGCCCGATGACCATGAGCGTGTGGAGGAGATTGATGTTCAACTGCGCTCTTGTACAGCTAAAGGCGCTGTGCTCCCCTCTCAGGTTGAGCATGGAGAAGAGGAGAGCGAAGAACCGTAAACCTTTTATTGTTAACAGAAATTTTATATCATGTACCGTCGATACAGACCGAAGCGTAAAAACACCAGCCATGCCTTGCCCATTGCTGCGGTAACTCTTACTCTCATATCCCTGCTTACTTGGGGTTACTTTGCCGTGGGGGATGATATCGTGAGCCATTTTAAAGGCAAAACCATTGTTGTGGCAGATGACACAGAGGCTAACGCTAATTTGAACCGCCTGCTTGCAGACCTCTCCGGCGACAGACCCGCCCTGCTGCGCATGGCCGAGGACCGCACCCTGCGCATGGGGTGGATTAAGAGCGAGGAGACCCGCCGCCGTTTCCTTTGGGTGCTTGCCAACCGCTTGGTGGATGAAGGTGAGTGGGCTACCGTTAAACCCATTGTGCCTGAGATTGAGTCCATTGCCCCCATTGAAGGGTTGGACCGCATTGCCGCCCTCGCTAAGGAGAAAAATGATTTCGATTTTCAGCTCAAGCTTGAAAAGCAACTGCAAAATCGTTTGGTAAATGAGCCGGCAGAAACGACATCCCTCCTGCTTAACTCCATTCGCCGCTATGTGGAGACCTGCGAGCAAATGGACAAGAAAAATGAGGCCTACCAAGCCATGGATATTTTGCGCCGTGAGCAGGTAAATGCCCGCCTTAAAGGTAAGCCCGAGCTCGCTGTGGAGGCCGCTGCCCTCAAACTGCGCTGTGCAGAGGTTTCCGGGGCTTTGCAGGCAGAGTGGGATGAAGTGCGCAACTTGTTGGAGGGGGCCGGCTGGCCGGACTGCCCCGCCACGGGCAAGCTCTTGCTCAATGAGGCATCCCGCAGTCTGGAGAACCCCGCCCGCCGTAAGGAAGAGCTGCAAGCCATTCAGGCTAACCTGCTCAAAGCCTTGGACTCCATGCTCAAGTTCCCGGATACCGACCGCCGACTCCCGGAGTGCTACACCATGCTGGGCGATGTGTGTTTCCGCCTGGCTCAGTATGACCAATGCGTGCAATACCTCACTTTGTCGGATGCCTTTGCCCGTGGCTATGGTATTAAAGACCAAGCCTTGCGAGACATGGAGATGAAGCACACCCGCATGCGTGCCCGCGCTAACGAGGCTCGCGGAGCCATTGCTGAGGCTGTGGTGGATTACCGCTACCTGTTGGAGCATGAAACCGAGCAACCTGCTATCTTCAAGAGCCTTTCCTTCTTGGCAGAGCATGCTCAGGGCGAGGAGCGTATTACGCTGATTAAACGTTGCCGCGATATGATGAAGGAGAACGAGGCTCTCATTAAGGACAGCAAGTGGTCCTTTGCCGATATCGCTAAAGAAATTGCAGATTATTACGTTGCTGCGGAGAACTACAGCGAGGCCATTACCTGGGTTAAGGAGTCTGTTGCCATTGTGGAGGAGTCTCACCCCGATTTGACGGATGGCAAAACCCTGCGTGCCCGCATGAATCTTGCCCTTGTTGAACGTAAGACGGAGAAAGACGACGAACGCGCGTTGGAACGCCTTAAGCTTGTGGTACGTGCCATTGAACAAATGGATGAAGAAAGCCGTGCCAAGCTGAACGAGGCGGATCCCAAGCTCTACGAGGATGCCGTGCGTGAGTTTGCCCGTACCTATGTGGTGATGGGCGGCAAATACAATGAAAAAGTAGCCCGCCAGGTTATCAGAAAGATCAAAGAACCGCTCCCCACCAAGCTCCGTTAATACTTCTTACTTACGAATTCGTACTTCATATTTCATATTTCGTACTTCGTACTTCGTATTTCGTACTTCGTATTTCCCCATGTCTTCTCTCCATAAAAAAAGCATGATAGCAACGGCTGCCATTTTTTGCTGCCGTTTCACGGGCTTGTTGAGAGAGATTGTGTACACCGCGCTTTTCGGGGCAACCGCCGCGTTGGATGCCTTCCTCACCGCATTCCGCGTGCCCAACATGCTGCGAGATATGTTTGCAGAGGGGGCGCTCTCTCAAAGTTTCACCAGTGTGATGAGCAAGGTGGAGAAGCAGGACGGCCCCGATGCCGCCTGGAACATTGCGCATCAAGTGGTCTCTCAGCTTATTTCCCTCATGCTCATTATTGTGGGGGCCGGTGTGCTGCTTTCGGGGCTTTTTATTAAATCTTTATATCCCGAGCGCGCTGTGGTGAATTTTGAAATGCCGGCAGCTGTAACAGGCCCTGCCGCCATGACAGTGCCCGCCGTTTACCAAGGTGTTACGGAGGATGCGGATGGCCGCTGCCAAGCCTCCTTTGCCTTGCAGGCTCCCCTTGCCGTAGAGCCTGCGGAGCAATGCCTTATCCGCGTGTCTGCGGTGGAGAAACTGACACCCGGGCAAGCGGTTAAGCTCTCTGCAGAGCGCCGTGCCCCTGCCGGGGCCTTGCGTGTAGAAACGCAAAACTTTATCGGCCTTGCTGCAGATTTATGTCGCATCATGTGGCCGTTTATCCTTATGGCCTCCTTGTCTGCACTTTGCATGGGGGCTCTCAATGTGTTCGGTATCTTCGGTTTGCCCAATTTAGCCAGTGCTGCATTTAATCTTACCACAGTGGCGGTGGGCTGCTTGTTGGGCTGGGTGATAGACCCTGCATTCGGCCCGACAGCCTTGTATGGTTTTGCCATTGCCGTGGTGTTGGGCGGTGCCGCGCAAATACTGGTGCAGTTGCCCGCCTTGCGCCGCAAAGGCTACCGCCCGCAATGGAAACTTGGCCTTACCTTTGCTGCCGGTAAACTTGCTTTTACGGACCCCGCCGTTCGCCGTATTTGGATGCTGATGATTCCCGGTGTTATTGCTGCCGGTATCACACAAACCCAAGTGTTTATCAACACCTCTTTTGCCTTGTATTTGCCCGGTGGGGCAGTGACGGCACTCTCCGGTGCGTTCCACCTCTGGCAGCTCCCCGTGGCACTTTTCGGCGTGGCCGTCGGTATGGTGGTGTTGCCCTCCGTCTCTCGCATGAGCCTTACACGCGGCAATAATGAGATACCCGAGCATTTGGCGGCTGCCATGCGCTTTGTTGCCTTTTTTGCCGTGCCCTCTGCCGTTATCCTCGGCCTTTGGGGGCAAGAGATTGTGAGCATTTTCTTCCAGCGCGGGCGTTTCGATGCCACGGCCTCGCAGCTGATGGGGCAGGTGTTGGGCGCTTATTGCTTTGGTCTGTTGGGCTATGCCGGCATGAAGGTGCTGCAGCCTGTGTTCCTGGCCTTGGAGAAACCCTGGGCCCCTGCCGGTTTGGCACTGTTGGCCTGTGCCATCTCCATTACCCTCAACTACTATTTTGTGCATGTGCTCGGGCTGGGGGTTATGTGGTTGGCTGTCACCACGGCTATCATTACCACCCTTAACTTCTTCTTCTATTTCTTCTACCTGCGCCACTTGCTGGGCAGTATGGCATGTTCCGTGCTGGTGCCCGGGTTGCTCCGTGTTTTGGGTGCCGGTGCTGTGTTAGGTATTATTTGTTGGCAAACCCGTGAGCTCTTCTTTACCGGCTTCTTGGAGTGGGGCTTCTTTGCGCGTTTCTCCGCCTTGGCTATCGGCGGTATTGTGGTGGGTGGTATCTATCTTGCCGCCTGTTTCCTCTTCCGTGTGCCCGAGCTCGATGCCTTTGCCCGCCGTTTCCTCACGCGTAAAAAATAACTTTGCCCCCGCGGCTCGTAGTCGTATAAAAGGTGGTCTATGTCGCCCCTGTTGTTGAGATGCTAACATAATTATACCGGTCAAATAGGGCTTTTAGCATGAATCCCCCAAAAAATGCGTCGCAGTTATTTTATCAGCGAATTAGCTTGACTTAATGTTCAGAATATTTTACAGTTAGAGAGCTATGATACATCAACCGTTTTTTTGTTTCTTTATGGCTATTTTTTTAACATGCCCCCTACAGTTAAAAGCCAACGATGCTCTTAACGATGTTAAAATAGTCACATCAGAAATGTCGAAAGAAATTGCGATTCTCAAAGAAAAAGCAATAGAGCAAATCAAAACGGATCTGCAAGTTATTAATTTGACACATCATTTGCCCTTTATTAATAATATAGGTTATATAAAAGAAATGTACACTCGGGCTCCGAAAAATAAACAAGAAAAAGCCCTTTGGGATTTAAAGGTTATCGGAGATGTTTATTATGATGCAATCCACAATGTTGTGATGGTGAGGCCTTTCGGCAACGGAGAAGTGGTTGTTTTATATGTAGAGCTAAACAATAATATTTACGAAGTGACAATAATAGAGTAAGAACAATCGTTGAATTGAGCTCAAAATAATGTTACTCTACCCTCAGATAAACAAAATCACCCCCTAATGAGAAGGATTCAAAAAAAACTACATTGTAAGGGGTTTAGGAAGAGTGTATTATAAAAATAAAGTTGCAAATGAAAGACGCAATTCATTCTTTTATATTGGCGATAAAAGTTGGTTTAACTCAACAGGCGCAAACTTTGCGACTGTTCAAAACGCTGTGTTAGAAATAAGACTTCACGGCAAACTCGAATTGTTCCATAAAGATTTTCTTTAATGCCGAGATATTATTTTGCTCATAGAAAATCAGCATGGCTTTCTTGTAATCGATGGATTCTACACTACGGAACGAAAGTGGACAATATCCGTGCGCTATCAACACCGCATTGGAGGTTAGTCTCGCCACACGTTTATTACCATCCATAAATGCTTGAATATAGGAAAGCAGGACGAGCACTAGCAACGCTTTTGAAAAAATACAAGGAGTCGCATTCACAAGGTTGCAGGTTGACTCCAATGCCTCACGGATTTGATATTCATTATCAAGCGGCCGATAATTTGTACCTGTGATACCCATACGGTGGTGACGTATGTTTCTATCAACTTGTAAATCGCGTACGAGTATACTGTGAATGTCCTCGATGTGAGTTACACTCAGATGTTGCAAATAATCCGGCTCTGATACAATGAAATCCAATGCAGCTTTGTGATTCAGAAGCATGGTAGCTTCATCACGTGTTTT
>JAFQEF010000129.1 GCA_017399165.1 Akkermansia sp. | reverse complement strand
CCCCACCATCCGATGGGGTTCGTATTGATTTTTTCGCGCTATACCCACGGTTTCGCCGCTGACGCGGCTGCACCGTGGGCTACCATATGCCGCCTCGCCATGCGGCGAGGCTCCTGAATTCGGCCTGCCGTGCCGGCAGGCTGGCCCGCCTAGAAGCTCGCGGGCGCCAGCCCGCCGAACTTTCCACTTCGTCCATCGGAATTCGTCCTTCGTACCTCTACAAATTCCAATTTGTCCGTCACCACCAATACGGATAACACATCAATCTTTAATTGCCGGAGCAATAAGCCGGCATCAGCGGCGCGGCAGATAGTGCTTTCCCTTAGCTTATCTGCCAGGAAATAGTGCGGGCATAGATTTCGCCGGGGCGCAGTTCGATGGAGGGGAAATGCGGGTTATGGGGGGAATCCGGATAATTCTGCGCCTCCAGCGCCACACCACCACGCTTGAGTGGCAGGTAATCCCCGGTGTACACCTGCAACCCCGGAGCATCCGTTGCCAGCCTGAGGCGGAATTTCCCATTGCTCAGCACCGCAGCCTCGCGCATCCCCGGACAGGCCGGCAGCACATAGTTATCATCATAGCCGCCGGCAATGGCATCCGGCGCATTGCGCTCACCCAGACACGCCGGAGCGGTGAGGTCATACAGAGTTCCTGCCACAGGCAGGATAGCTCCGGTGGGGATGTTGGCGACCATAGGCGTATATGCCGTAGCCTTCACCTGCAAGAGGTGATTATCCATCGTACCTGCTCCATTCAGATTCCAGTATGCATGGTTGGTGAGGTTGAGGAGAGTGGGCGCATCCGTCTCCGCTTCCAGATAAAGTGTCAGCGTGCGGCCACTAAGGGTATAGACTGCTTTCACCTTCACAGCCCCCGGATACCCTTCCTCCCCGTCCGGGGAGAACAGAGAAAGCACCAGACGCGTATCCGTGGCCGCCTCCACATTCCAGGCGCGGTCAGAAAACCCCACGGAACCGCCATGCAGGTGATTGGGGCCATTGTTAACGGCCAGCGTATATTCACGCCCATCCAGACAAAAGCGCCCCCCCGCAATGCGATTGGCCACGCGTCCGCAGATGGCACCACAATAGCATGTATCCCCGGGCAACTCTTCGGCCGTCTTGGGCCCATAGAGCAGCTCCGTATCGCGGTACACAACACTCAGCAAACGTGCACCCACATTGGAGATGCACACACGGAGTTCATCGGAAGAAAGAGAGTAGAGCCGGATGCTCTCTCCGGATTCGGTAGTAATGTTCTGCATAAAACGTATAATGGATTGTATTTAAGACATCAATTCTGTAGATTCGTCGCCCAGGAAATAACCTTGCCATTTTCGAACTCCACATAAGCAGAGTTTTGCGGGACAAAAGCGGTTCCTGTCGTAGTAGGATACGGGTTGCCATACCACCCCCAGGGCGAGAACATGGGGTACGAATTATCGTTTACCACGGTAACAGGAACATAGGACGTGTAGTACCAACGCTCAACATTGTTGCCCCGATTGTGGATGTGCGCAGGGGGAGAAGCGGGTTTACCCCAAGCCAGAAAGACGGCATCGCGCCCCATGCCTTCTTCTATCTTGCCCTGCTGCACCAGAGCCTTCTGCCCCGGAGGCAGTGCCGAAAACATGGCCGGGTGCGCAGCAATGCGGTCAGCAGGTGTTACAGAGCCGCAGGAGGAGAGAGAAAGCCCTGCAATGGAGCCAATGAGCAGCGGAATATAGCGATATTGACTGAGTGCTTTCATACGTGCATGACATTACCACGAAATTTCTTGCTTGCCAAGTAAAAAAAACGATGGTAGATTAACAGCCACAGACATGAAAGCGATTGTACCCATTATTGCAATGATGACGGCACCGGTACTGGTGGCCACGGCGCCCGCCGCAGAGCTCGGCGCCCTCGAGGGCTACCTGCCCACAGATGGCACCATGAAAGCCGGTGTGGCTGTAAGCCCCCAGTTTACTCCCGAATTCGCTAAACTGCAACAGGAACTTGTCCAGAGACTGCAAAAACTCTCTCCCGATAAGCAGAAGGCATTCATGGAAAGCTATAACCCCATGGTTCTCATCCCCTTCAGCAAGGACCTCTGGCCCGACCAGGCTGCCTACGAGGCCTACCGCAACGAGTGGAAGAAAACAAAAGCTGCAGCTCTGCGCGAGGTAGCTGTGGGTCTGCGTTCCGAGGGCGATAAGCGCTGGGCGGTTCTCTCGCTGACACTCGACCCGCAGACTCGCCGTTCTGCTCCGCTGACCATCAGCGCCCTGAGCTACGATGCCGGCAAGAACGTGTGGATTTCCAACAATGGTGAACTGACCGCCGCTAACTACCAGGCCACGGAGGATCACGTCTTCGGCGCCCAGACCGGCACAGAGTGGAAACTCTCCCGCGAGGACTCCCTTTCCCGCCTCAACGAAACCGTTCGCTTCTCCCGCACCACGGATGGCAAAGCGGTCTATGTCTCCTACGCTTTCGATGAGCGGTCCGTCATTTCCAACAACGTCATTGCCCAGGGTGGCTACATGCTCATGTTCCCGGTCAAAACAAATCAGGTGAACATGGGGGCACCCGGTAGCCGTTGATTCGGAAACAACCCTTCTTTCAAAACGCGAGGGACGTGAAAACCACGCTCCCTCGTGTTTTCTTTTCTCGAAGCATCGTCATCATGCAGACCAATCGCCCCGGCTGCCGAGCCACCGGGCAACCGAAGGGTATCTGTTCATTGATGCCAGGCATACTCAATCTCTCAGCACAGAATACGAGTGGCAAGAAACTCCACCTTTGAGTCTTGTTCAGAGCGTATGCATACTCCAGGCTACAAGGCTTTTGGTTAAATGCCTGAAGTTTCCATTAGTACTTGGAAAAAGATTTTACGTGCAGCTCGAGCCTTTTGCAACAAAGACTTTAAATGTCGTTTTTGTTTTGCATAACGAACTCGACGTTTTCCCCATGAGAGGAAGTGTTTAAATTGGAGTAATCGATACCGATAGAGAATACGCGTATACAAGTTGATTAACACCATATTCTCCTTGTTTTCTTTGAAAGAGTTATATTCTTTCGCTCTGATTGACGAGTCTTTTTTCAACAAAGCTATTTCGCTTTTCATAGTGAGCTGTTCTTTTTTCATAGGAGGACAAAATATGTCGGGGCGCTCTATATGAACATGCCTCAAGGGTGAAAGGTCGTAGTAATATTGCCATACTGCTCCATATACTCCATTTATTACTTGCCAAGGTCGGACATTGGGGGTTCCTGCTAGATGTAATATTACGGCATCGTCTAATAAATCGTCTTTGCTCGCATAGTCCGTGCCGTAAAATTGATTGATTTCTTGTATGTCAATATATGCTTGTATACAATCCTTTTTATTCTTTTCGTCAAAAAGAGGGGATATATCAGCCATGCATTGGAAAGGCCTACTTTTGGCAGTATATCAAAGTATTGTCTAAGCATATACCTGACTCATTGGGCATTGATTGTACACCAAGATTTTTGGCGATACCCCAACAATCTGACGCTTAGCGCGGCTCTTGCTACCTTATACGCAGTAATTTTGGGAGTCTTAGTATATCATTTGATAGAAAAACCATCCTATAAGGCGCTGAAAAAGTTGCTTCAACCTTTTTCTTTATTGCGTCCAATGTAAGAGTTTTATGCGATGGCATTTCTAAGCCTGATTTTAACATGACGTAGCCATGGTGCGGCTTTATCTCTTCTGTTCTTGTGGCGAGGTCGAGGCCACAAGAGGTGAGGGAATCTTGGCTGGAAATCCCGCTAAAGTTGTAAGACGCAATATTGAATGGGAGGCTCGCCAGACGAAAGAGTTTACTGATAATTTAAGCATATAGTCGTCGCAAAAGGTAACTAACTTCCCCGTCATTTACGCAATTTTTTTACGCAGCGCCTAAGTATACATCAGCATGCTTAAACTCAATTATGATTACAAAACAAAATAAAAAACGCGTTGGCATAATTAGAAATTAGGCGGATAACGTGTAGCGTAGCTGACAAAGCGAACGTTTTTCTTGATGGTTTATATATTGAAGCAGAGTAAATAAGGTTACTTTAGAAATCACTTTTAGGAAAAGCCCCCTCTG
>JAFQEF010000128.1 GCA_017399165.1 Akkermansia sp. | reverse complement strand
TTGCGGGTAAAATAGCCCGCGCACGCGGGCGGCAGTTTAAATAGCGAGGTGGTGCAGCGAGCCAACGGCGAGCGACTCGTCACGGCGTAGGCTTGCCGAAGACGGAAACCCCTCGTACCGATAAGTAACAGATGGGAACCCGTGAAACGGGTGACAGTTAAGTTTAGTTTCAATTTGCAGCTGGGGCAAAAATCCTTTTTTTCGAGGTCCTCGAATTACGAATTGCGAAGTAAACAAAGCTATTGCGACGGCTCAAGAATTTAAACATCAACACCGCCTCAGGGCATACCTGAAGCGGTGTTGAGGGGGATGGAGGCGAGGGGAGTCGAACCCCTGTCCTGGACACTGTTGACGCAAGCATCTCCATGTTCAGACGCAGATTAGCTGCTCTCGCCGGCGGTCCGCTCTGCGTCAGCCTTCCGCCATAGCCAGGAACCTGTGGATGTCATACACGGCGCGGTTCCCCCGCCGAGCACCTGCCTACTAAAGCTAGTAGCCGTCCTCCCCAGTAGGCGTCAGGATTCAGGCTCAGGCGCTAAAATTAAGCAGCCATTGCGTATTCTTTGTTGGAATAGGCATTTAATTGTTTGAGCGGCTTTTAAGGAGGCCAGCCGATCAACCTCCACATGCAGCCGGCGCCTCGAATGTTCAGTCGAAACCGGGACGCCCCCATGTTGTGGTGTAGCAGGGCTACACAGATATTAGAGTCAAAAAAAGCCGGGGTTGTTCAAACACCCGGTATTTTTTTGTGGCCCTTGGCCAATTAAGGGAGCACGCCCGCAGGGATTCGAACCCCAAACCTTCTGATCCGTAGTCAGATGCTCTATCCAATTGAGCTACGGGCGCATTGCCTTGGTTGGTTACCGCAGTTGCGGTACGCACATTATACAGCTTTGCCGACGGATGTCAACATTAATTTTGTATTTTTTGCGATTTTTTTTTTATTTTTTTGCATAAATCAGCCTAATCTATGCTCAAAATCGGCATATTGGAGGGCACAAACGGTGCGCAAGGTGCCGTTCTCTTGCAAAAGTTGCACGCTTGGGTGGGGCACACCGTTAAAATGGGTTGTTTTGACGATGGTGTAGTGGGTCATGTCGTCAAAGAGCAGCTCATCTCCCACCGCTAAGGGGGTGTGGAAAGAGTAGTCGCCGATGACATCCCCCGCCAGGCAGGTGGGGGCCCCCAGCCTGTAGGTGTGGGGCAACTCGCCGGGCTCTGCGGCTGCTGCATAGCTCTCTGCGGGCAGTTGCAGGGCAGGGGTGCCGCAGGCCTCCCCCGCAGGGCGCACGGCGTATACATCCGGCCGGTAGGGCATTTCCAGCACATCGGGCATGTGGGCACTGGCGCTAACATCCAGAATGGCGTGGCGATAGCCCAGGGAGTCAAAAATATCCAACACCATGGCTTTGAGCACGCCCGTGTGCACGCACCATGCCTCGCCGGGCTCCAGGTACACCTCCACCTTGTAGCACTCTTTAATCTCTTTTACGAGGTCGATGAGGGCTTGGCGGTCGTAGTTCGGTTTGGTAATCCAATGGCCGCCCCCCATGTTGAGGTATTTGATGCGCGGGGAGGCCAGCAGCGCCCCGAAACTTTTCTCGAAGGCGCGGAAGGTGTCGATAAGCTCTTGCGCCCCCTGTTCACAGAGGGTGTGAAAATGCAGCCCGGAAATACCCGAGAGGTCCACCCCCTCCAACTCATTGGCAGGTATACCCAGGCGAGAGCCGGGGATGCAGGGGTCGTACAACGGCGTGTGGCCTGTGGAGTAGCAGGGGTTGATGCGTAAGCCGAGCTGCAGCTCGCCACTTTGCACGCGGGGGTGGCTGAGGCATTGAGAGCGAAACCGCTGCCATTGGGGGATGCTGTTAAAGTCTATATGGTGAGCAAACTCCAAAAGCTCGGTTAGTTCATCTGCCCGGTAAGCAGGGGAATACACGGCAACATGCCCGCCCATGTGGCGGGCTGCCAAGCGGGCCTCATACAAGCCCGAGGCACAACACCCCGCAGCATAGGGGCGCAGCGTTTCAAAGCAACTTGTGGTGGAAAATGCCTTGAGTGCCAATAGCATTTTAGCCCCACAGGCTTCTGCTGTTTGGTGCAATAGCTGCGCATTGCGGCGTAATGCCGGCAGGGAGATAATGAATGAGGCCACGGTGTAGGGGGCGCGTTATCTGCGGCGTTTGCGTTTATTTTTTTTGTTGCTCTTGGCAGGGGCCGGTGCAGGCTGAGGCTCTGCCGTAACAGCCGGGGTTTCTGATACCGTGGTGGTTTCTTCTGCTGCAGCGGGGGCTTCTGCCGGGGCAGCTGCAGGGGCTGCTGTGTCATTGGGCAGGGGGGGCAGGTCTGCATTAAGCGGCTCTGTGGTAATTTCCTGCGGCGTTGTGTCTGCTGCGGGGGCAATGCCTGCCTCCAGCTGTTTGTACATCTCCTGGCATTGCTTGATTTGCGCAATCATGAACTGGCGTACGCGTGCATCATTAGTGCCGTTGTGCAGTTTTTCGCAATGCTTCATCACCTTCATGCAGTATTCCATGGCCTTTTTGTTGTCATTGCAACGGCTCTCATGGTTGGCTGCGGATGACAGCAACAGCATGTATTGGCGGTGTACAGAGAAATCGGGCAGCCCTAACAGTTGTTCTGCTCGCTCAATAGCGGTGCGGTAGTCTGTGCGTGCTTCCTCGGGGTCTGTCATGGCGCGGCACTCTGCCTTGGTGCGCAGGGAGGAAATGAGGTCATGCACAATGGGTACCACTTGCATGCTCACTTGTGCACCCGGTTTAAACTCAGGCAGGGTTTCGGCGCGCTTTTCATCGTTTGCCAAGCGCATCTCGTAGTACTCCAGTGCTTTGGCTGCGTTGTTTTTTTGCATGTAACTGAATGCCATGCCGTAGTAAATGTTGCTCAGCCAACGGCGGTGGGTGTCATCCGCCTTGTCCTCATCGCTCATGGCGTTGTAGTCGCCCAATGCTCGCTCGTAGTCTTTAATGGCGGAGTCCCAAGCGCCGAAGGTGCGGCGCATATCTGCCGCAAGAATTGCCAAGCGTGCCAGCTCTGTGGTGCCGGCCAACTCTGCTTTCTCAAGCTCGTATTGCTCGTTGAGCATGCGCAATACCTCTTTAATTTGCGGTGCTAACGGGGAGTTGGGGCTGGCTAATTGTGGTGCAATGCCGTACACCATCAGGTCGTAGATTTGGTCATGAAGCTCCTGTGCGGCATCCGTTTCTTCAGCCGTGGATTCCGGGGCTTGCTCCTCGGGCTTAACTTCGGCAGTAGTAGCCTCTTTTGCCTTCGGTTGTGCTGCGGGAGCTTGTGTGGTTTCTTCTTTGTCGCCGCAAGCACACAGAGCTGCCATGACGGCACCGCATACAATCGGCATGCAATTTCTACGATTGAAAATTTTCTTACAACTAAGCTTCATAACTTCTGTATTCTGCCCATAGGTTTGCCATACGTCAAGCCAATTCTGAGTGAGTAACCGTTTTTGCCGCGCTTTATGTCTGTTTTTAGACCGGAAATGCGGAAAATTTAAAAAAAAATGCCATTTTAGCAAGTTTTTGCTTGTCTTTCTCCGATGTATTCGGCTAGAATAAGGAACACCGAAACGTCATGAAACATTTTCCCCTCCTCCAGAACATCGCGTTGACCTGCTGCGCAGTGGCCGCCACGCTTGCCGTCAGCTCCTGCAACAGCCCGGTCTCTCCCTCCACTGCAGCCAAGCAACTGCGTAGCAGCACTGCCGTTGCCGTATACAGCCATGATGATGCCGCTTCCCCCGTTTCTCGCAACGTGGTAGAGATGGGTGCCCTGCCGGAGCGCACGGCCCGCGCTTTGGATACTTGGCTGCGCCGTGCCACGGTTAAGACCTATTCCTATGCTTACCCGCAGTATTACATTGCTATGACCGCTGCCGATGGTTCTCAGGCTGTGTGGGGTATCTGCTCCGATGGTCAGGGTAACATGACCGGTATTCATATCCCCCGCGATGGTCGCCCCGCTTGGATGGCCCCGCACACCAGCGAGCTTATCATGTATGTGTATGATGGTGACGACCGCGCTGCCCTCAGCGCCGCTATCATGGAGTCCCTTGCAGATGCCGGTTATGACTCCTTCCGCATCAATACCCGTAAGAACTCCGGTTTGGTTGATGAGGATTACCTGCTCTCCAAACCCCGCTCTGCAGAGGCTCAGCGTGAGTACGACCTGCGCGAGATGGCCAAGCGCCAGAAGGAAGAGAAAGAGGCTGCCGATGCCGCTGCTGATGAGGTGGAAGATGACGGCTCCTCCGATGATTCCGATGTGCTGGGCTCTGACTCCGACGACCTCGACCTCGATTTCTGATACCTTTCACATATTTCATTCAATCGCACAGCGCAACTCCTCACGGGGTTGCGCTGCTTGTTTCGGGTGGTGTCTTGCCTCGTCAGCATTGAAAGTCGGGGTATAAAAAAAAGAGCTACGTGGTTCACGTAGCTCTTTCTGTATGCTCGAAGGGGGACTCGAACCCCCACGGATCGCTCCACTAGATCCTTAGTCTAGCGCGTCTACCAATTCCGCCATCCGAGCATCGGATGTTGCACTTGGTGCGCAGGCAATATACACGATTTTGATGCGTAATGCAAGCCTTTTTTTGTAAAAAAGTGTATTTTTTTATAAAAAGTTTTGGTGGACAAGTAAAACAGATTACGTGTTGACATGCCGGATAGCCTGTAGTACAATGCAGTTGAGATGAGAAAGAACCTTATGAGAGCCCTTTTTATTGTAGGGATGCTCGGTGTGGCATCCTGCACAAATGTATGTCAAACGGTGAGTGATTGGGGCACGGAGTACAGCGGAGTTAAGCTGTCTGATAAGTCCACCTACTACCGCTATCATGGCAAGAGCTATGTGAAAGGGCAGCGCTGCCTTTGTAAGCGCACGTTTGTGGACCACCCGTATGCTATCCGCAAAAAGCTCCCGGAGCAATACAGCGCGATTGCGGGCAGCGAGGGAGACACGGTTTACCGTGAAATCAGAATCCGCAGGGATGGTTCTGCTGTATATGCGGATGATAGCATTTGGCGACAACTTGAGCTGAAGAATGCGCAGCCTCTTACTCTGAAAAAGAATCTCAATGAGAGGGATGAGGATGTGTTTGAGCACACCCGCCGCCCCTCCCGGCATGCTTTGTATGCCTATCCCTTATCAGCAGCCTCCTTTGTTTGTGTGGATTTGCCGTTAAATGTGGCAGGGGCTGCGGCAGCCGTTGCTTTTTCTCTGCCGTTTATACCAGGGGTGATGATTTGTTCTCAGCAGCAGCAAGAGGTGCCGCCCCCTACCGAATCAATACCTCAAAATTAACCTTTTATGATAGCTGTATCCATTATTTTATTCATTGTAGGTTGCGTGCTGGGCTATGTGCTCAGCCAGTTGCAGGCCGCTCGCAAGGGGCAAGCTGCTCTTGTAGAGACAGAGCGTGTTAAGGTAGAGCTCACCATGCTGCAACAGCAAAAGGCGGAGCAGGTGCAAAGGGGGCAAAGCTTGCAACAAAAAACGGATGCGCTGGCAAATGAGCTGTCCGCCGCCCGCGCGGAGGCCGTGAGCCTTCACACCGCCCTTACAAAGGAGCAAGAGCAGCATATGGCAGATAATGCCCGCCTTGCCACCTTGCAAAAGGAGTACGAAACCACGCGCCGGGAGCTTACCACCACCCTGGCGGAGCTTGCCCGCTGCAAAACGGAGCTGCAAAAAGAGCAGGAGCAACGCTCTGCCGAGGCTGCCAAAATTAAAGAAATGCAGGAGAAACACTTCGCGCAGTTCCGCAACCTGGCCGGCGAAATTCTGGAGCAAAATGCCGGCAAGCTCAAAGATACCAATAAGGAGAGCATGGATAGCCTGCTCAAGCCCCTGCGCTTGCAGCTGGAGAGCTTGGGCAAGGCGGTAACCGCCACCAATGAAACCGCTGCCGGCAACAAGGCTTCTCTGGAGGCTGCTATAAAAGCCATGATGGAGAAGACGGAAAGCTTGGGTAAGGATGCGGAAAACCTTACCCTTGCCCTGCGAGGTAACACCAAAAAGCAGGGTGACTGGGGTGAGATGATTCTGGAGCGCATGCTGGAGGAGTCCGGCTTGCGCAAAGGAGAGGAGTACTATGTGCAGGAGAACCACAAGACGGAGGATGGCAAAGACCTGCGCCCCGATGTGGTGATTCGTTTCCCCGAAAAACGCTGCGTGATTGTGGACTCCAAGGTATCCCTTACGGCTTACGCCCACTATTCTGCCGCTGAAAATGAGGAGGAGCGCGGGCGATATCTGGATGCGCACGTGGCCTCCGTACGCAAACACATAGATGAGTTGGCCGCCAAGGACTATAAGGGCACGGTGGAGGACACCATCAGCTACGTGCTCATGTTCGTGCCCAACGAGGCCTCTTACATGGCGGCCGTGCAGGCGGCACCCTCCCTGCCGCTGGATGCTTACCGTAAAAAGATTGTGCTTATCAGCCCCACGAACCTGCTCATGGCCCTGCAGCTGGCCTATAACCTTTGGCAAAAGGAGCGCCAAACGCAGAATGTGGAAAAAATCATAGACCGCGCCACTAAGCTTTACGACAAGCTCGCCACCGTGCAAGAGAGCTTGGAGAAAGTGGGCAAGGGCATAGACCAAGCCCAAGGGGCGTACACGCAAGCCATCAATCAGTTGTTCCATGGGCGCGGTAACTACGCCAAACAGTTGGAGGACCTGAGAAAAATGGGCATAACCCCCAATAAACAGCTTAGCTTAAATGATGATGACCAAGAGGTTTAAAAAAGTTGCCATGCTGTTGTCGGCGCTTGTGTTGTGCTCATGCGTATGCCAAGTGCAAACGGCAGAGGCTATTCGCCTGCATGGGCAGGAATGCAGCGGTATCATCCTTAAAGGGTGGGGCAGTGGCGATGCAGAGTTTTTTCATGTGGGTGATAAGGTGTATGTCAAAGGTATAGAAACGCGTTTGGAGCGTGTGGATTGCGAGTTGGCGTATTACCAATGCCCGTCGTTCCGCAAAGGCTATGCCCCTGTACACGGTGCGTTGCAACGGGATGTGTTTGTGCAGCTTTTGAACCCGGAGAAGCTTTTACTCGACACAAACCCGGAATATACCTTGCCCGCCGGGGCTCAACCGGGGCCGGGGCGTGAGCTTGCCATGGGGCTTCTCTATTACGACTATTGCAGAGCAGATGCCGGCAAAAACGTGCGCCCCGACCCGGTGGTGGGGCTCTCCCCCATGGCGGCGAATGACCGCGCGTGGTACACCGCACCCTTATCTGTTGTGGCTTTCACCTTGGTGGATGTGCCCGGCACCATTCTCGGCTCTGCCGGCGGGGCTCTTTACACACTTCTCTCGCCCTTCGAGTCATTTACCATGCAGTACGATGACTGGGGCTATAACGGCGACCTCAAGATGGAGAGATGATGCGGGGGCTTGCTGCCGGCCCCCCCTATTGAGCCAGGGCAGAGAGCAACTTGCCGTGTATGCCGCCAAAGCCGCCGTTGCTCATAACCAACAACACATCGCCGGGGTGTACATGGGCTACTACATGTGCCACAATGTCATCCACCCCTGTGCCCAAGTAGCACTCTGTGCCGGCGGCGATAATGTCTGCACGCAGTTGCTCCTCGTTAAGACGGTTCTCAGGGGCAACCCTCTTGTGATTTTCAACGGGTGAGAGCACGGCAAAATCTGCCGTGGCAAGGGACTCCGCCAGTTCATTTTGGAAAAGGTTGCGAATGGTGGTGTTGCTGCGCGGGTCAAAGAGCACCCAGAGCCTGCTCTTGGGGAAACGCTGGCGCAGCCCCTGTACCGCTTGTTTAATGGCGGTGGGGTGGTGGGCAAAGTCATCTACCACGGTAACGCTGTGTACGGTGCCGCGCACCTCTTGGCGGCGGGCCACGCCCTCAAACTTGTTGAGCGATGCGCGGATTTGCTCTGCGCTGAGCCCGGCATAGCTTGCTGCACAGGCGGCCATGGCGGCATTGCGTATGTTGAAGTCTCCCACCATGGGCACACTGTATGCCTCGCCCCCCAGTTTAAAGTCGCTGCCGTCCGTCCTGTGCTCAATATCGGTAATGCGTATATCGGCATTCTCGCTCATACCCACAGATACAATTTTGACCATGCGCAATTCTGCCGCAGCGTGGGCTTTCACGTCTGCACAGTTGGGGCAGTCTGCATTAATATAGACCACGCCATCCTTGGGCACCACGCGCAACAGGCGCTTGAAGGAGAGCTTAATCTCCTCAACATTGGCGTAAATGTCTGCGTGGTCCATCTCAATGTTGTTAATGATAACCACCTTGGGCAGATAATGCAAGAACTTGGAGCGCTTGTCGAAGAAGGCGGTGTCGTACTCGTCGCCCTCCAGCACGCAGTAATCGGACTCCGTAAAATGACCACCACGCCCCAAATTGCGGGCAATGCCACCAATCATGTAGCTGGGGTCAAGCTCGTTATCTTTGAGCAACCATGCCAGCATAGAGGAGGTGGTGGTCTTGCCGTGCGTGCCTGTTACCACAAAGTTCTTTTTGCCCCACAGGAAAAACTCTTTCATGGTTTCCGGCAAGCTCATGTAGCGCAGGTTCTTCTCCAGCACGGCCTCTACCTCCACATTGCCGCGGCTCATGGCATTGCCGATGACGATGAGATCTGCCTCTGCTGGGATGTTGTCCGGCTTATAGCCTTGGAAAATCTCAATGCCTTCACTCTCCAGGAAGGTGGACATGGGCGGGTAGACGTTGGCATCTGTGCCGGTTACCACATAGCCCTTGCGTGCCATGGCAGAGGCAACGGCCCCCATGGCGGTACCGCAGATTCCGAGAAAGTGGACGTGTTTCATGTTATGTAGACGGTGGTGAGATGAGGGAGAAAGATTATAACATATCGCCCGTTTTTGCAAGCGTTTTTTTTGACTGTGTATATGTGATTCGCCGGTAAAGCGTTATTGTATACGGGTTATGTATTGTTCCCTCAGGTAATGTAAGAGCTCTATACGGGCGTTGCCGAGGATGGGCGAGTTGTTGACTTTGAGGCCGCAGGCAGCAGCTGCTGCCATGTCTTGCACGGTAGCGGCGGGGTCTCTGAGGGTAACGCCTGAGTTGGCAAGCTCCGGCAGGCGTTTCAGGTAATCCATGCGGTTTTCCAGGGTAATGTGCACGCCTAAGCCCTCTAAATGGCGGGGCATCCACGGGCGCAGGGTGGCTGTGCTCAGGTATACCTCGCTACCGGCTTTAAGGGCTGCCATCAGCGCAATGGATATCTCGGTATCCGTGGTTTCATTTTCAGCACGCAGGCATACGGGGTGCGGCAGGTAGCGCAAGGTTGTTTGTTGCTGTGGGTGCGGGCTGAGCGAGTGGGTGATACCGAACTCGTTTTCCCACCAGTAGGAGATGGAGTCTGCAGCTGTGGTAAGGCGCATGGCTTCATCGGGCGAGGGCTTGGGCACCAGAACCTCCCACGGGCTGAAGGCAATGTTGCGCTGCTTGCCGCGGCGTTGCGGACGCGCATTTTCTGCCCATTTGCAGAGCGGTATCAGGTAATTTTTGCCACCCGGTGCAGGGTGGGTGCTGAGCATGGTGTTGCTCCATGAGCCGAACGGCTGCAGTGCGGGGCGAGCATGGGGGCAGCAGTTGATGTAGAGGGCTGAGCAATCTGCCATGGTTTGTTGCCAGGCGGAGATTTCTGCTTCATCTTGTGAGTAAATGATGGCGGCTTGGCCGTAAGAGAGTTTCTTTTGCATGGCTGAGGCGAGCTCCGCGCTTTCCACACGCATGAGCGCCAGTATGGGCAGCTTGCGTATGTGTTGCAGCAGCGGGCTATCCAAGGCAACCCCGGTGCGTATGCCGGGGGTGTAGATGAGTGTGCCCATCTCTTGCCCTGTGGGTTTGAGCAGCCAGGTCTCCTGCCCGTATACTTGGCTGAGCTCTTGGCGCTCTTGCTCGGTAAGCGGGGCGGCTAAGGGCCCCAGCATGGCCTCTTGGCGCCAACCGGGGGCAGCGGTCAGGCCGCTGACGGCATCCTTGAGCTCGTTGATGAAGGATTGGTTGTCGTACACATCCGCATGCACCAGCAAGACGTGCGGGCAGGTGGGGCATTGCCCTGAGCGCCGGAAGGCGTGTCGTGTTATGTCTCGGATGGTTTGGCGGCGATCTCCACCGGCAGATAAATAGACCGTGGTTGCGCCGGAGGGCTGGCTGCAAATGCTTGCGGCCGGTGCCTGCTCCGCCAAACGCTGTATGTTGTAGAGTGCGCTATCCGCAATGATGCCGCTGATGCAGGGGGCGGTCATCAGTTTGGTGGCTATCTGGTTATCCAAGCAGGGCACAAACTGGAACTGCGGCTCTTTCAACCCACACTCTCTGACAATATCTGCCAGCCTGCTACCCAACAGCACGTTGCCCGATGCCGGTTTGTAGATGATAGCGTTGCCGGTGATGGTGGCGGCTGCTATGGCTGCCACGGCATCTGCCAAGGGGTGTACATGCCCCGGGGCTATCACGATGATGCCTTGAGGCGTGGCTTGAGTGCCGTCCTTTAAGCCGTCGCGGTCTGCGCTCAGCTCGTAATAGTAGCAGGCATCTATGGCGCATAGCAGCTCGTGCTCTGCATCCCGGTAATTGAACCCGGCATCTCTCACCAATAGTGCGCCCAGCTCTGTTCTGTGCTCGTGCAGTAACTTAGCCAGTTTCAGCACTTGCTCTCGCAATTCTGCTTCTTGCCGCTTTTGTTTGGTGGCAGATATGGCAATGTCCAGTATGGCGTTAACGGACTCAAAGTCTGCGCTGGTGTAGCGATAATCCTCAAACCCGGGGGCTGTGAGGGAGCGGTGTATGCAGGTGAGTGGGGTTTCCACCTGCTGCCCACCGATGTTGAGGGGCAGGGGGGCTTGGGGGCGGTCATGCTCCTCTTCTGCCGCTGCGAAAAATTGTGCGGTATAGGCTTCTTCCGTTACCTGTGCCAAATCTCCGGGTATAAAGTTATCTACCGCCTTAAAGGTTTCTGCCGCCGGTTCTTCTCTGCCGCTCAGCGAGGCTAAGAAATGCTGGCGCATGCGGGTCCACCCCATGGAGTCAGACTCCGGTGCATAGCCGTAGGTCAGGAATCCGTCCGCACGAGACAGCTCGGCGAGCAAGGCGATGAGGTATTGTTCAAAACCCGCCGTTTCGGCATCCTCTGCCTCAATGCCGGTGGAAAGGATGACGGAGGCACCCTCCTTGGTAAGGCTGCGGCCAATGTGGTTGCCCAGCCCGGCACGGAACCCGAAGTGTGGCAGCCCGGTGCGGCCGCTTCTGCCCCAGTCCAACAGACTGTAACTGATATCAAAGAAATTGTGGGTGCCGATAACGGGGGTGAGCACCTTGCTGTCCGTGCAAATGGCGGTGTGTACCAATTGCTTGAATCGGGCATCTGTCACCGCTTTGGTGGGGGCGGCTGCGTTTTGTGCCCCGTATTCAAAATGGCGCACGCGCTCATGTGGCAAGTGGCTGCCTTTTACAATGAGCACTTGCAGGGGCAGTGCACCCTTGCTTACGCGTTTGCGACTCCACTCGGTAAGCTCTCTTAAGGTGGCTGCGGCATTGTTGAGGTAGGCCGGTAGCTCCGGTATGACATTGGCGCGGTTGAATTCCGCCCCTGCCAAGGCTTGTTTGATGCCGGCCAAGATGACGGGTTGCAGCTCTGAGGTGCCGGTTTCTACAATGATGGGGGTGGAGAGCCCGCCACTCATGGAGGTGCGGATGAGCCCTTTGAGCTTTTCTGCCAAATCTTTTGCCCCGGCCTGCGGTGCATAGGGGGAGAGAGCGGGGCAGAGCCGCCACGGTTGAATGGTAAGCCCCAAGCCTGTTTGGCGTGCTTGTATGGACTCCAGATGGTGCCGATATTGCTCTGCCGTTTTGGGCCCGAACACGGCGGGGGAAAGCGGGGAGAGTGCCGGCACCAGCTTATCCTTGCCCCACTCTCTTACTTTTTTATCCACCTTATCCATGCGGGTGGGCAGGGTAAGCTCCCCGAAGGTGGAGCGGAAGATACGGCGAATCTCATTGATGGCCGTACCCTGCATACCACGGGAGGCCAACGCTGCGGCTTTGAAACGCAAGCGTGCCATGGCGCCGAAGAACGTGGGCACACCACCGTATTCTGCCAGCAATTTGCGCAGGGTATCGCATTGCTGCGTATCGCTGTTGCCTTTGAGTACGCCTTTGCAAAGAGCCTCTAAAAATGTTCTGTTCTTTTCTTCTGCCGCCAAACGGCTGAGGGCAGAAAGCAGGGAGCGCTCGTCCGAGCTGAGTTTGCGCACAGAGTCATCCCTCAATTTCTCAGCAAAATCAACAGCACGCTGTGCCAGCGTGCGGTCATCCCACTTGCGGTCTTTTGCTTCTTTGAGTATTGAGCTGATGTTGAGGTCTCCCATGGTGCGATGTATTGTAAATGATTGTTACCCGTGCGCGCAAGCTAAATATGCGTTATGAGGGGTTGCTGTCAGTTTTTGATGGCTTGCCAATTAATTTGTTGCACGGTTAAATCGGCAATGAGGTCTTGCAGGGCGGCCTCTGCCTCTGCCTCGGTAATGCCGCTGTTGCCTCCCCAATAACTGCCCACTTGCAGGTAAGCCCAGCGTTGAGTGCGCCCCTTGGCCACGCGGTCCCATATATCATAAAGGGTGCGGCTCATGTGGGAGTGGCAAATGCGATCTGTGCCGATGAACACGTAGTAATGAATGTGTTGCAACGGTTGGTCGCCCTTGACCTTGGGTAAGGTGAATGATTGTAAACGGCGGAATGTGATGCTTTTGCCGTTGCTGAGCTTTAATGGACAATCCTTACCCCGCAGCTCTTGGTGCCCCTGTGCCGGCAAGCAGCGCTCCGGGCGGTGAATGGAGGAGTTCATGTCACTACCGGAGTAGACAATGGATACCGATACCTGCGGCCCGTAGCATTGAACGCCTGCTGTGTTTGTGCTTTGCCCCACAAAAGGTGAGTTTGCACCCGAGTTTGAGTAGCAGCGCCTGTACGCCCCTTTGCTGAAGATGGTATCGGCAGCCAGTGTGCCGCGCTCCTCGGGGCTGGCTTGTTCTTTCTCCCCATACCACCCCGGCAGCTCGGTGCCATAGGGCAGTGCCGGGGAAATGGCGGACTCCTGCAGCTGCGTGTTCATGGGCAGCAGGTATATTAAGCTCAATAATACAGCCAGCAGGGCAGGCGGTAATGCTACAGTAAGAATCTGTTTGCCTTTGCTCATGCCTGTTCTCCTTTCTGTTCTGCGTTATTTTTGCGCGTTACAACCTTGCGCTTGTGGATGAATGGTAGCTCCCCCGCCAACAGCCCGTGCAACAGCATCAGTCCCAGCAAGGTGGCAGGGAAAAAGAAGATTAAGCCGGACCAATCATGCCAGGTCTTGCCGGCAAATGCGGGGTTGATGTACTCTGCGCACACAAAAATACTCGCCACGCGGAAAGCGTTGCCGACAATGGATAAGGGAATGGCGCTGAGCGCCAGTATCACCCGCTTCCACCAAGATAACGAGTCTGCCAAGTAGGCCCAGGCCACGGATATCATCAACAGTGCCATCAGCGAGCGTATGCCCGAGCACCCACCCACGATGTTGTAGGCATCCCACTTGCCGTCTGCGGAGGATATGTTGGTTCCCTGCAATATGGTCTCTACCCCGCAAAGGGAGGCACCGTGGTGCGCAGCCTCTGCAGAGATGAGCTGCAAGCCCACCGTGGCCTGTTGAAAGCCGGGCAGGGGAATGGCCATCCATAAAAAGAAAAACGGGAAAGCGCATTTAAGCATGGCATGCCACCCCCAGTAGCACCACACGAGCCCGGTAAGCAGAAAGGGTGTTGCGCCAATGGCAATGCGCGGTTGCTGCGTACGCACGGATAACAGGCACAGTAACCCGCCTACCAATACTGCCCATAAGCCGTGCATGCTGCCCTTTGTTTGCTCGCCTTTGAGCTCTTTTACGGCGTGGTGTACCATGTAGGCACTCAGCAGGGGGATCATCCAGCCGTGCTCGTAGTCGGTCTCAGGGTTCCAAGCAGAGTTAAGCCATACGGTGGCGCTTTGGCTCCCCTCTACGAATCCGGGGTAGAAAAACAAAAAAAGTACCGTTAACAGTATATATGCGCTAACAGCTACCCAATGACTTAACGGTAAATGCAGAAGAGTGAGATTTTTATTTGATTGCATTTTGCGGACGAGAAAAAAAGTGTGTGCGTGCGTGCTTTTAGTATTGATATTTTCTCGAAAATGTCAAGAATAGACCTGCGCTCACCCCCATATTCTCATACATGAAAATTATCAGCGGAACCGCACATCCTCAGTTAGCCAAAGACATCGCCAAAGAGTTGGGGCTCCCCCTTTGCGATGCCACCGTCAATGCTTTCCCCGACGGCGAAAGCTTTGTGCAGATCAATGAATCCATCCGCGGTGAAGATGTCTTCATCGTGCAGCCGACCTGCCCGCCCACTAACCACAACTTGATGGAGCTGCTTGTTATGGTAGATGCCGTACGCCGTGCCAGTGCCAGCCGCATCACGGCTGTTATGCCTTTCTACGGCTATGCGCGTCAGGATCGCAAGGATAAGCCCAGAGTGCCCATTACCTCCAAGTTGGTTGCCAACCTGCTTACCGCCGCCGGGGTGAACCGTGTATTGACCATGGATTTGCACGCTGCGCAGATTCAGGGCTTCTTTGAAATCCCGGTAGACCACCTGCACTCCTTGCCCGTGCTTATCAAACACCTTAAGGAGCACTACGTGAAGGATATTAATAACCTGGTGGTTGTTTCCCCGGATATCGGCGGTGTTAAGAACGCCAAGGCATACTCCAATGTTTTGGGTACTCAGCTGGCTATTGTGGCCAAGCAGCGTATCTCTGCCACGGAGGTGGATGCCCACGCCCTTATCGGCGATGTAGCCGGTAAAGATGTGCTGCTCATTGACGATATGACGGAATCCGGCGGTACGCTTTGCGCCGCGGCAGATATCCTCAAGCAACACGGTGCTGCCCGCATTTTCGCCGGCGTATCTCATGCCGTGCTTAACGATAAAGCACGCACTCGTTTGGCAAACAGCCCCATTGAGTGCTTGCTTACCTCTGACTCCGTGCCCATGGCATGTGGCTCAGAGCGTGTGGATACCGTCAGCATTGCGCCGCTGTTCGCCCAGGCCATTGCAAACATTCACAACAATGCCTCTGTGACCCACCTGTTTGAGGTAGGTTGCTGATTTTGAGTAAATTTTCTATATGGCCATACGCTCCTATGTGGGGCGTATGGCTGTTTTTTTGTGTGACAATGGGGTGGATGTGTGGTAGAGTGGGCGTATGAACCAGAGTTCGCCCGTCAGAAAACGCTTGGCAGAGAGCCGTATTGGTGTGCTGTTGGCAGCATGCCTTAGCCTTTTGTGGTTGGTCTCTATGGCTGTGGTAGATGGTCATGCCTCCTCATTTTACCCCGTTTCTTGGGTGCTGGCAGGGGTGGTAGCGCTTGCCGTTTGTGCGCAGTTGCTCGGCTATAAAGTGGTGAGCTTGTCTTGGACGGGGTGGTTTGGATTGCTGGTGGGTGGCTATTTTGCGGTGCGGTGTGCACATAGCCCGTCTTTGGTGGATTCGTGGTTTGAATCCGGGTTGATTTTTGGTGCCTTTGTGTTTTATATGGCCGGGCTATATGCCGGGCAAACACGTGGGTTTACGCTGATTTTGTGGACTTTGGCGCTCGCGGTCATCCTTAATGTAGCCGCCTTGTTGCTTATGAGTATCACGGATGCAAGCGTGCACCTGTTCGGGCGCCCTGAGTATACGCTTGCCGGGCTGAACACCCGCAATGTAACTCTCTTTGTATACAAAAACTTTGCCGGGTTGATGCTGGCGCTTTGCGGGGTGTTGATGATTTGGCTTGTGATATGGTGCCATATAAAGGGAGTGCGGGCTGTTTTGCTTGCTCTTTGTGGTGTGGCGGGGGTGGTGGCATCGTTTTTCTGTGGTACCCGCGTGGTGTTGCTGGAAATCCCCTTGCTGTGTGCTATAGGTAGTTTCTTGTGGATCTTTTTGACATTGTACAAGGGTAATTCACTTAACGCGCTGCAATTGATGTTGGGGAGCGCATTGCTCCTTTTGTTGGCCATTTTTGTGGTGGATTGCTTCTTGGGTCAGTCCATGCTGGAGATGGCGTTCGGTGTGGATTCTCACCGCCGATTCATGATATGGGGGGAGGCCTGGCGTATTGTGGGGGATGCCCCCCCCTGTGGGTTTGGTGCCTCATCTGCCCAATGGTTGATGGCTCCTTTACACCATGAATGGGCCTTGCCGAACTACGTGCATAATGATTATTTGCAGGCGTGGGTAGATTATGGTATCGTTGGCATGACTCTCATGTTCTTGCTGCTGGTGGCATTGGCAGTGCAGGGGGTGAGGGCAATGGCGTCGGACTACGTAAGCGATGAGTGTAAAGTAAAAGCCGCAATGGCGCTTGTAGGGGTAGTGGGAATTGCTGCAGCTGCTGCAACTGATTTTGTTTGGCATAATTTTGCTATCGTCACGTTTACTGCTTTTTGTTGCGGCATATTGGCTACTCCTTTTCGACATGCCCCCTTACGCTGGTTTGATAGTAGAAACTGGGCTCCCGGCAGTAAACCGCAGGCACCGCCTTTGCGGGCGCAAACCGGCGTGGGTAAGGTCGTTCTTCTCATGGGGGCTCTGGGCCTTTGTTTAATGTTGGTTCAGCTGGGGCTCAATCTTCGCCATGGGTGGAATGCTCAATGGCAGTATGATAAGATGGTGAGGCAAAATGCTACCGTGGATCAACGCCGCGCTTTTTTGGTGAAAACGGCAACGGAGTACCCTGATTCTCGCCTGGCGGATGAATATGCTCTGATGGGGGGCGGTAATATGTATTGGCCTGCTTATGAACAGATGCTTAAAGTGGTGCTGGAGCATAATCCATTGCAAATTTTTACGGCTGCCATGTTGGCAGATGTGTTGGGCAGACAGCAAAAGTTTCACGAGGCGGAGAGGGTTTTTCGCCGTTACTACCCCGGCGATGGTCCGGATAATAAATTGTTGAATACATGGGCAGTTCACTATGCTACTCACCTTTTCGCATATGGGCAGCAATTGATGTCCGAGAACCATCGGGAGCTTGCGCTTTCTGTGCTGATGCATGCAGACCTCGTCACGAAACGCGGTACACGCCCGGCTACATTTCCCGGTGCTCTATACCGCCCCGGTGCTCAATGTTGGGTGAATGGTGGTACCATACACCGCCGTAAATTCATAGAAAATTGTCGCACCGATATTGTCGTGTTGCAATCCGTAGGTGTGCGGCCCGACCACTCGTGGAAAGCCCCCCTTGAACCCGGGGGTAAACCGGCTCTTTATTCTCGTTATATGCATGAAGATAACTAGTTTTTGCCCTTTGAAGGCAAATTCTGCCACTTCAGGGCAAAAAAAATGCTCTCTCCTGCGTTTTCTGCTTGCAATAATGAAAAAAAAGTGCAATATAAAAGAAATCCGCCTTGGCGGGAAATAGACTTTACTGACTGTTATGAGTACACCTCCTCCGCCCCCTTCGCCTGTTCGTCCCGGTGCGCCTGCCGCCCCGGGGGCTCCTGTGCCGCCGCGTCCTGTAGCACCCTCTGCTCCTGCAGCTGTGCCTACTCGTCCCATGCCGCCCAAGCCTGCCGGTGCTCCCGGTATGCCCACGCCGCCTTCTCGCCCGGTAGCCACCACTGTGCCCCTTTCTGCTCCTAAGCCCCCGGCTGCTCCGGGTGCTCCCAAGCCCCCCGCAGCTCCCGGTGCTCCTTCTGCTCCGGTTGCGCCCAAGCCTGCTGCACCTAAGCCCGCAGCTCCCACCATCCCGCTGAGCGTGCCCACACGCCCCATGGCTCCCGGTGCACCCAAGCCTGCTGCTCCTTCTGCTCCGGCTCCGGCCACTCAGCCCGCCGCTGCACCCAAGCCCGCAGCTCCCAAGCCTGCCGGTGCTCAAACGGCTGCTATGCCCACGGCTACGGCTCCTGTTGGTAAGCCCGCCGGCTTCACTAAGCCTGCCGGCTTCAGCAAGCCCGCCGGCTTCGGTAAGGCTGCCCCTGCGGAGGATGATGAGCCCGCTAAGCCCAGTCCTGTTGTTCTCGTTATCTGCATCTTGGGCCTCTTGGTAACTCTGTTCGCCCTCTGGGTGCTTTACTCTACGGATCAAACCCCCAACCGTACCACCGAGTATCTCATGGGTACGCCTGAGGTTGCCGCAGATGCCGGTGCTTCTACAGATGATTCTCCCTCTGCTGCCTCTGATTCCGCATCCGATGATGAGGAGGAAGCTGATGAGGAGGAAACCACAGATGAGCCTGCAGAAGAGGAAGCCCCTGCTGAAGAGGAGGAGCCTGCTGAGGAGGAGGAGCCTGCTGAGGAGGAAGAATCCTCTGATGACGAAGAAGAGTAATCTTTTATTCAACGTTTTTAATCTATACTGCGTCTAAGTCTATACTATGGCATTACAGATTACAGAAAGCAATTTCGAGGCAGAGGTGCTCAACTCCACGGTTCCCGTGTTGATTGACTTCTGGGCCACTTGGTGTGGTCCCTGCAAGATGATTTCCCCCATTGTGGATCAGGTTGCAACGGAGGTTGCCGGCACTGCAAAGGTTGGTAAGGTGAATGTTGATGAGGCGGCTGAACTTGCTCGTCGCTACAACGTACGCAATATCCCCACCCTTGTCTTTATCAAGAACGGTGAGGAGGTGGATCGCATTACCGGTGCTACATCCAAGGATAACATCTTGGCTCACTTACGTGCCTGCATGTAACATTATTCCTTTTTAAACTTTAACCTGCGGAGCCTATCGATTCAGAGTCGGTAGGCTCCGTTTTGTACGTCAGGCATGATACGCAACTGGGGTGGAAGTCCCCAATGAGCCGCTGACAGGGCGGAATCAAATAGCCAAAGGCAACTGCGTCGCAGTAATGTGGGGTGGGAAGGAAGCCGGAGGCGAAACACAGACAGGATGA
>JAFQEF010000127.1 GCA_017399165.1 Akkermansia sp. | reverse complement strand
CTACGCTCCTCGGGCTCGGGTTATTTTTATCCACATGCAGGGGCTTACGCCCCTGCCTAAGCTATTTCGCCCCCATGCGGGGGCTATCAAATTCGGCGGGCATTCGCCCGCGGGTACGATATTTTTTTTCGCCCCTCATCGGGGCTCAAAAAGTCGGCTCGCTAACGCTCGCGGACTCTCCCCCACAAATACCAATTTGTCGGGACCTCGGTAAGTCTCAGGATGGAAGATTACTGGCTTGGTTGAGTTTTTCGAGGTCCCCAATTTATCTATCAACATATAAATCAAACCCTCCAATTGTTCCTACGCGTGTATCAATTGTTTAATCGGCGGTGGTATTCTTGCAGCAGGGTATTCTGCTTTTCTGTCCACCATTCATTGTTATTGAAGAGCTTGGCTCTTTCCTCCTTGTACCAACGGGCGACTTGCTGATGCTTGGGAGAGAGCGTTTCGGGGCGTACGTAGCGGTCATACCCACGTAATGCCAGCTTTTCATCAGAATGCGGAATGCAAATGATATTCGCGTGCTCGATATGGGCCGGGATATAGTGTTGGATGCTTGGTGGCATACTGCAATCGTTATGGGCGAGTTCGTAGTTGTACAGATTGCAGATGGCCTTGCGACGGCGGAGGTTTTCGGGCGTGTCGGCTGCATCTGTTTCTGCTGCAATTTCTTCCCACAGAGCAATGAGCATACCGCCGGGGGCTTGTCGGCGGTCTATCGGCAGCGCATTGAGTTTACCGGCTTTGACAAATTGCTCCCAGAGCTCCATATCCCGATCCTGAGGATGATTGTCTTGCCCGTATGCGGCTTCCGGTAACCCGGCATAGCAATCTATCAATGCCGTTTTGTAGAGGTGCAGCTCTTGCGGATATTTTGCTCGAAAGTCTGCCAAATCATTACGATACCCCTCGCCGAAGCACTCCAAGGGATTAGCGAGAATCGCAGCTTTCTCTGCCGATTGCCATTGGCAGGCGGTCATTAATAAAAAACAGGCAGTTGCTGTTGAGAAGAATCGTTTTTTCATAAACAGGCCTTTATTACTCTCGTATGCCACGCATGAGCAGGATTAGAAACAGCTCATGGTTGCGTACCAATTGTTGGTGTTGGGCACTAATCATTGACCCCGTACCGGTGCCGCTGTATACCGGTATCGGGCAGTGCAGGCGTGCAGCAGCCCAAGAGTATGTCTCCCACGCGACCTCGGCTGCTTTGAACTTCTCAGCACGCACACGGCGGTATTCATCGTAGTCAAAATCGTCTGCCGTAATTTCTGAATTGCTGATGAACTCTCGGCCCAGGGAAAAATCCCCCCCTGTATCCAGCTGGGCAATTATCAGGTCTTGCTTCAGTTTTAATTGTTGCTCAACAATGATGTCACTTTGCGCCACGAATCCGCGATATCCGGCACCACCCAATGCAGATTCACTGCCTCGTTCATAGATGGCAGAGCAAAAGGCATCTTCCATTGGGGTAATCTCGGGAGCGCGGTCATAAGGTGTTAATATGGAAGAGGCGCGCATGATGCGGGCATCTCGTTTGTAAAGAATCAAGAGCGCTTGGCTGTATTGCTGCAAAGCGATTTGGTAGCGCTGCGGGTGGGTTTCTTTGATGGGGGCCAAAGAATAAAGCGCAAACTCCATTTGCGCTTGGTATGCAACATGGGCTGCGGCTATGTATTCCTCTAATGCAGCCAAGGCCGGTTGAATCTTCTCATCGCTGAGCGTATCCAAATCTCCATCTTGGCGGCTCTCGCGTATATCCTCCAGCCAAGTCTGGCGAATGTTTTCAAAAAGTTGCTCGGGAGCAATGCCGGCAACGTCCTTTATTTCTTTGCCGATAATGGCCTCTGTGGTGTTGATGCGGTATGGAGCGTATGCCTGCTCAAGCGTCAGGGCTTGCGCGCTCGCCGGGCAAAGCACGGCTACTATGGTGGTCAATATGGGTAAAAGATTCTTCATGGCATTTTTAAGGCTTGAACGCTGTTATTTTGTGCCCAAAGCACTGTAAAGCGTGGTGGCATCCGCTCCGCCGATGACGATATCTTTGATGCCGTCTCCGTCAAAGTCTGCCATGGTTTGGTAGGCGGGTAAGGTTTGCCCACAGGGGGTGGGGGTATCTGCAAACTTGAGCGTGGGAATATCTTCGCCCACAATTTCAGTCTCTACCTCTATCCCCTCGGCAAGGTGAATCATGAGTTTTTTGTCGGCAATGGCATAAAAATACTCGGTTTGCACGGGGTGACCTTCCGCATCGGTAAGCTCAATGGGCTCGCTGAAAAGAATCTTGCCGGGCTTGGACTCATTGATGTAATACCATAAACGCCTATTGGCTAGTACCACCAAATCATGCTTAGGCCCGTGGGTGAGCATGGCCACGGGTAATCTGCCCGGTTGCGGGGTACCGATACCCGCCGTAGGTTGCGGGAGCTCGCCGTACAGTCTGAAACCGTCCGGTACGGGCACCTCATCGGCAATCGTAACTGTACCAATCAACCCTGCTATGGTGGTAATAAGTGTAGCTCTCATGACTGCTCATTATAGTATTTTTTGAGCTTTAGTGCGAGCATAATCTCGCCGAAATCCATAAATTATGCATAAAATATGCCGGAGGGGAAAAAACAGCTTGACATCTTGCGTGCTTCACGTATACTGGAAATGTCCTTATAACCATGAAAACGCTTTCCATCCTTTCTGTTTTTGCTGCTCTGACACTCAGTGTTCAGGCCGCCCCCACCGTAGACGCTAAGGATCTTGCTGAAGATACGCTTCAGGAGATTGCTACCGAGCGCCAGAAGAAGAGCCTTGATGCTTATAACTCTGCCGTTAAGAAGGCTGAGGATAAGCGCGATAAGGCTATTAAAAAGGCCAAAGAAATTACAGACAAGAATGACGCCGGTATGAAGAAGACTATTCAGCGCCGTCATCTCAACACCATGCTGCCTCCCTGTGAGCGCGAGCCCGAGGCTCCCCGTGACCCGGAGGATTACAGCATCGAGTACTAATTTATCCTAAGATTTTCAATACTAACAATAGCCGTGGTGTGCCGGTGCATACCGCGGTTGTTTTATGGGGGGACGCTAAGGTGTTGCGTGCGGCGCGTATAGCATGTTTACGCGGTATCAAAGGGCCTCGCAGTTGATTTGGGTAATGTAGGTTTGCGGGGCGGGGGCATCATCTGATGAGGTGATGGACCACGAGATTTCATGCGCTCCCTGTTTCAGATTATAGAGGAGCAGGGCACTGAGCTCGCCGCCTTTTTGGGCATTTTTTTGCATGATGCACATACCGGCGGGGCCATCCGTAAGCAGGCGCGCGCCATTGTAATTGGGCATCGTGAGCAAAAGTACATAAATACCTGTTTGCGGAGCATTGATGGTAATTTTTGCCACTTTAATGGTATTGTTTTTGCGGCGCAGGTGTTGCCATTTGAGCGGTAGATTTTGTGGGGTACAAGCCTTGGCGGGGTTAGCTCCCAGCGGCTCTCTCACCAGCATGCGCATTTTGCGGGTGCGCGCGGCTTTGCTGTATGTCTTCCAAGTGACATAGGAGACAGGCAGCAGCCCCAAGGAAAACCAGCTCAGCACGGCTACCAGGGCTACCGTTACAAAATCAAGCGCAATCATTGTAATCAGAAACACGCAGAAAACTGCCGTAACTCCGAACCCAACCCAAAAGCCCATAATCATGGCCGGGAAAAGCAAAAACAGAAGCGTGTATCGTAAAAATGCTTTGATATTGAGCGGTGTGCCTTTCAGAAACTCTTTGCGTACAATAGCAGCGTAGAGCTTTTGCAGCTCTGCCTGAGTGGTGGTGTTATCCAGTTTCATGCGTTGAAATCGATTCTTGTAGTGCGTTGTTTAAGCAAGTGGTCTGCCAGTACAATGCAGGCCATGGCCTCTACCACGGGAACCGCACGCGGGAGCACGCAGGCATCGTGCCTGCCTTTACCGCGCAGGGTGACTTCTTGGTGAGCATCATTCACCGTATTTTGCTCCAGCATGAGGGTGGCGGTGGGTTTGAAAGCAATGCGCATGTTGATATCCTCCCCATTGGAGATACCGCCTTGAATACCGCCTGAGTTGTTGGTGCGGGTGCGCACACGTTGTCCCTCCATATAAAACTCGTCATTATGTTGAGAGCCGGTAAAAAGGGGGGCAGAGAAACCGGAGCCCACCTCAAACCCCTTTGTTGCGGGAATGCTCATCATGGCATGTGCCAGTGTGGCCTCCAGCTTGTCGAACACGGGGTCCCCCAAGCCGACCGGGCAGTTGCGCACCGTGCAGGCTACAACACCCCCCAAAGAGTTGCCGTTGCTGCGGGCCTCTCGTATGGCATGGGCCATGAGCTCTGCGCTTTCGGCATCTGCCGTGCGTACAATGTTGCCGTTGACCGTGTCTGCCTGCACGGCATGCGGTGCAACGGGGCAAATGATGGTGTGTACTTGTTGCACCCAAGCCACGACCTCCAGTTGCGGGCAAAGGGCTTGCAGTATGGCTTTGGCTACAGCCCCGGCGGCTACGCGGCCTATGGTTTCTCTTGCGCTGGCACGGCCACCACCCGCCCAGGCACGTATGCCGTATTTGGCATCGTAGCAAAAATCTGCATGAGACGGCCTATACGTGTGCTGCATTTCATCGTAGGCGCTGCTGCGGTGGTCTTTATTGCGCACGCTCAGGGCAATGGGTGTGCCGGTGGTCAAGCCGTCCACCACGCCGCTTAAAATCTCTACCGTATCGGCCTCATTACGCGGGGTCACAATATCACTTTGCCCGGGGCGGCGTTTGTCCAGCTCTGCCTGAATTTGCGCTGCTGTCAGCGGTAAACGGGCCGGGCAGCCGTCTATTACCACACCTACGCCCACACCGTGGGACTCTCCCCAGGTGCTGATTCTGAATATAGAGCCGAATGAACTTGACATATCTTGACGCTATCTTACCCCATTAGTTTTTGATTGGCAAGATAAATTACCCTTTGATGCTTAAATTGGCATTTATCTTGAAGAACCCTAAGGCGTTTCGGGTTGTGCAGGCTGCAATTTCATCGGGGGTGGTGTGACGCAGCTCTGCAATTTTATCTACCACGTATTTGGTGCGCCCGGGCATATTGGTAATGCCTCTGAACGGCGTGGGTGAGAGAAAAGGGGAGTCCGTCTCTACCATAAAGCGGTCCGCAGGGCACCATGCCGCAACGGCTTGTATATCCTCCGTCTTGTTAAAGGTAACTAAGCCGGTAAAGGAGATTAAGCCGTTGAGCTCTGTAAAAATACGCTCCGCCTGGGCTTGATTACCGATAAAGCAGTGGAAGACAGGGCGTACCTTCGGGAAATTACGGGCAATGGCAAAGGCATCTTCAAAACTGGCAAGCCCTTTTTTGTCTCGCGTATGCAGGGATATGTTGAGCCCCAGCTCCTGAGCCAACTCAAAATGGCGCTCTAAAAAGACACGTTGACGTGCGCGGTAGTCATCCTCGCTCCAACCGTCGGGGGCAGGCCAAAAGTAGTCCAGCCCGGTTTCTCCGATGGCCGCTTGAGGGTATTGGCGGCACAGGGCCTCCATGTGTTCCAGTTGTTCTTCCGTTACATTGGTAACATCGCTGGGGTGCACGGCAAGGCAAGAGGAAACGAAATCCGGCATGTGGCGCACGAGCTCCAACTGGGGTTCCCAGTCATGTGGGCTTGTGCCCTGAGAAATACAGTGCCCCACCCCCAGTGCCAGGGAGTCGGCCTTTACTTGGTCCAAGTCCTCGTATTTGCGGGATACAAGGTGGCAGTGTGTGTCTATAATCATATTCCGAAAAAATCAATAAAGAATAACCTTGCGGGCACCGAAGTTCCAAAGCAATACAATGCCTTCCGTTACCAGTTTTGCCAATTCTGCGGCAAAGGCACTTACCCCTAGCATAATCCACACCTCGCTGCAAAGGGATACGAAAACCCACATGAACAGGTTGGTAAGAGCTAAACCTACTAAGCCGATTATCGCAAAAATAGTAAACTCCGCAGCTTGCTTGTCTGCCATTTTTCTCTGTGAAAATACAAACTTGTTGCTGCAAATATAGGTAATGAGTAAGCCTAAAGAAAAGCCTATGGTGGCGGCAATCAGGTAATGAATCCCCAAAAGTCTGTGGCAGAGCTCAAATGTTGAGAAATCGACAACAAAGGCGATGCCACCTGCAATAAGATACTTGAAAAAAGAGTTAATGAGGTCTCTTATGCCGTTTTGTGCTGCCATAACGCGCGGTGGTATACACCAAAAAAACGTAAATGTCAAACCCCAATTTATGTGGAGGCATAGGAGTTGTTTTGCTCTGCCATGACATCTGCCCCGGTGATGGTGATGAGCTCTTCATCCGTGGGGTTGTTGTTATCGTACAGTCGGGTGGCTTGGTGTACGATGATTTTTTCAAAGAGGTTGCGTACATCTCTGGCATTGGCGAAATCCTCGGTTCGTTGCTCGTAGCTGGTGGTCAACAAATTGGCCACCAGCGTTTCCGCTGCCGTGGATAAGCGGTAGCCGGATTTTTTGCACATGCCCTTGAATATCTCCAACAGTTCTGCCGGGCTGTAGTCTTCAAAGTGAATGAACTTGTTGAAACGGGATGTCAGCCCGGGGTTAGATTTAATGAAATCCTGCATCAACCCGGGGTAGCCTGCCACAATGACGATGAACTTATCGCGGTGGTCCTCCATGGCTTTCAGCAGGGTGTCCACAGCCTCTTGCCCGTAATCTCCTTCTTTGCCGCCTCTGGTCAGGGTGTAGGCCTCATCCACAAACAAAATGCCGCCCATGGCTTTTTGTACGGCCTCCTGAACTTTGATGGCTGTTTGCCCCACATAGCCCGCGACTAAACCGGAGCGGTCTACCTCTACCACATTGTCGTTGGAGAGAATGCCCATGCTGTGGTATATTTTTGCCAACAGGCGGGCAACGGTTGTTTTACCGGTACCGGGGTTGCCATAGAACACCAAGTGGTTAGAGGTGGGTATGGTGGCCATGCCCCGTTGCCGGCGCTTGCGCTGCAAAGTTCTGAAGTGAAGTATAAGACAGGACTTATGGTGGCCATGCCCCGTTGCCGGCGCTTGCGCTGCATCTCCTGCATGTGGATAAGCCCCGCAACATCTTTTTTCACGGCATTTAACCCCACCAGATCATTGAGCTCTTGCATCAGGCTCTCTTTGTCGTTGTGCGGATGTATATTGACCGTTTTAAAGTAGGTGGTATAAGGGGACTTCTTTTGCATGTCGGTATAAGTTTTCCCCTGTGCTTGGTGTAATTTTTCTGCAGGTACGTGATTAATGGTACTGAAAAACTCTGCGGGCATATCCCCGAAAAGGTTGGAGATGACTCTGACGGATTTTTTGTGTTTACCCTCACCTATTTCGTAATATTTATAGTTGAAGGTATTTTGCGATTTAGCAGAGTGTTGAGGAAGCGGTTCCGTTGGGGGGGCTTGAGTGTTTTGTTGTTCACACCATGGGAAGTTGAGCTTTTGGGCGGCATAAAGCTGCATGTTGCCTATGAAGTTTTTTCTGAGTGTCAGCGTGGCGGAGTCCTGCCCGCGGTTGCATTGCAATATCAGGTTGCTCACCATGTTGTACATGCTGACAAAATCCTTGGTGGGTGAATAGTCTCGCGCCGTTTGTCGCATCGCGTTTTCTGCCTTTACCGTTTGCACATAGGTATAGGGCACATTGGTGCGGTACGCATCGGAGAGCAGGTTACGCTGCCGCAGGTATTCTATCCACTCTTTCTCCGATAAATTGTGCCCGAACAGCTCTGCTATCTTTAAGCGCTCTTCCGGGTTGATCCTGCCATCCGCCGCGGCCAGACACAGGCAAAAGTTCATTATGTCCAATTGCATAGAATCCGCAAAGTCATGGTCAGAGCAGACGCATGAGTCTCGCACGTAAATTCTTATTTTATTGCAGAATTGTTCAATAAGTTGTCTTCCCGGTGGTGTAATCATGTCGGTTGGGGGTGTTAGCGGCTTTCCGGTTTAATGTAAGACAGAAAATCCTGTATATGCTTAAGCCTCTCATGTTGAGTAGCTGCTTCTTGCTCGTTAATGCTATTGATGTCAAAAAGAGTGAGACTGTGCTCGATAATTTTATTTTTGTAGAAGAACGTTAGCTCCACGGTTATGTGGTTGATGGCCGGCATGTTGAATAATAAGATGTTAATATCTGTTTTTTGAACCTTGGTTTTCCAAGATTTTAGTTCAGAAAAGTTGTAGACCCGAAGATCTGCGGATTGAGTTATACCATTAAACCGTAGAATGGCTATTTTTTTTGTGGCTTGAGATATCTGTAGTATGGTCACCTTTCCCGGCCCATTTTCAGAGAAAGACAAGCGCTGAGCATCCCTCCACGACAACAAATCTTTGTTTAATTCCAGCATTAGAGCGCGGGCATCTGTATATGCGTGCTTTACCGCTTTTTCTTTCTTTACTGTTTTACTTAATTCTATGCAACAATAAGAGCCTATGCCTAAAAAAAGCATAATCAGAATCATTGGACTGTTCTTTCCTCTGAACAGCACGACGAGTGCAAAAATGCAAATGATTATAACGCTGGTCAGGCATCCTGTTGAACAGCCGTCTTTATGGTCGCTTTCACTCATGACTCCGTCTGTTTTTTCTCTTGAGAACGGCGCAATACCTCTTTTACATAAGGCTCGCCCGTGAGGGTGGGGATGATATAGAGGGCCGCGCGGGCGCGGGTGCAGGCCACATAAAAGTCATTCTGTTTAAAGGCGAGGGATTCTCCCGGGGCGGGAATATCCGTGAGGATAACTACCAAAGACTCTAAGCCTTTGAAGGCGCGAATACTTTCCCCCAGTACAATTTTGCCTTGGCGCCAGTATTCATGCCGTTGAATGGAGTGCTCGGGGGTCTCATTTAAATAGGTGGCAGATACATTCGGTATGCGGTTCAGGGATGATTTTTCGGGCTTTTTCCAGGGGGAGAGCACCACGATGTCTCGCCTGTCGTAGGTTTTTAAGAGCTCTCTGAGCAGGGTGTCCGCCGTGCGGGCGCGGTCTTCAACATTTGCGGAGCCCGGTAAAATGTGCACCTCTTGTACACTGACGGGCAGGGTATACATGGTTGCGCCCTCCGGCAGCAGGGCGTGCCCGTAGGTTGCAATATCTTTGCAGTTGCGTATGTTGTGGTTAAGGGTAATGCGCGTGGGGAGCTCGGGTACGGTGTTGATGTGCCCGTAGAGGGATTGGTTGGTATCCGAGAATACGTAGAGCTTGCCACCGGGTTTTAAGGTAGCGTGTATCAATGCCCACCAGGAGGGGTGAAAATCTTGTGCCTCATCAATGAACACGTAGTCATATTGCCACTTTTGCTGTATTTGTTCAATGAGTTGTGGGGTGTAAGCGGCAACTTCCTGCTCTGCTTTTCGCCAGTCTATGTTAATGCCGGTAGGCTCAAGTACCTCGTCACAGAACCATGCAAAAGTATTGGCGTATAAGCGTTTACCTTTGGTGAATTTTCTTATGAGTGGGTGATTTTTGATACATTGTCCTAAATGGCGGTTGTAGCAAAGAAACAGAACATATTTGCCCTCTTGCTGTGCTTTGATACGGGCGGAGAGTCTGTGTACCTCGTTGATGGCCATCACCGTTTTGCCGGAGCCCGCACAGCCGTCTACCCTGATGCCGCCACTGCTGTTTTCCAGCAGGCTGAGGAGCTTGGTGAGCGGGGCTGCCTCCGTATCCATCATTTTGGTGTAGGTGTGCAAATCTTGCGTGTATTGAACGGTTTGCACTAAAAAGCTGCGCACCTCTTCAATTTGTTCCTCCGTGAACTCTTTCTTTTGGTTAAACAGGTATTTGATACGGCGTGTGAGGCCGTCCTGCAATTCCTCCATCCCGCATATCAGCAGGTCATCCCAAGTGTCGTCTGCGGGTATGTCTGCTCTCTTTTGTTGCAGCAATATGGCCATGCTGCGTACCTCCATATTTTCTATGTCAAAACGTGTACTTAAACAGCTGCGCAGTTTTTTTGCCCCCAAATATGCTTGGTGAACGGGCGATTCATAAGACCCGAAATCCGCCTGCACGCCCTCGCTGTTAATGCGGGTCCATTTCCCGTTTTCTACTTTGATGGTTTTGATGTTCTTTACCTCTACCACCATGATACCTTTGTTGGGTACCAGTATGATGAAATCCGTTTCGTAATTGGCGTAGTAACGCTTTTTCATTTGAAAGAAGAAGCGCCATAAATCATGAATAACCACCCAGTTATCCGGCAAATGTTCCTTGAAATGGTTATAGACAAGCCGCTCCCCGGCAGCACCTGCTGCTGAGTTTTTGCTGGTGAAACATGCGGGAAACATCTGTGCCATGGTAGAGAGGAATACGTTATGCGGGTTGCGCGTATTCTACCATATCGGCATATCTTTTGACAAGCGGAAACCCTTTATGCCGCTTCTTTTTTAATGAGAGTGAGGATTGCTTGAAGATTTTGGAGGTTTTTCAGACATCTTCTCATGTCTGAATCGAACCTATCTACGGCTACAGAGTCATATAAAGAAATTTCTTTGATGATTTGCTTGTCTCGGTTATTGATAGTAAGCTTGATGGCAACCTTTTCAATTTTCTTTGTCTTTTGGTCGCATATTTTAATGGCTTGCCACTTGTGTAAGTCTTTGAACGGTATAATGATATTGGTCGCTTCACGCTTATCTGCATTGTAGTTCAGCAAGGCAAACTGCTGCTTTTTGCAGGAAACCTGTACTACAGATGCTAATTCCGGGCTGTGTTCATTGACGGCAACCCATTGGCTTTCTTGCCAACCGGTGTCTTCCCGGTGGATTTTACTGAGTAGTTCACAAACTTCTTTTAATACCCGTTTCTGCTTTTTTTGGGCATAAATATAATAAACAAAGCTGAGGATGGCTATGACAACGAATATGCCCATAGCACAATGAACCGCATTGTCCATTGTTGTAAATAGACATAAGATAAGCACCAAGGCTCCAAAAATCATGAAACATCCGGCCATACTCGTATTTATGCGTTGTTTACCAATAATTCTGCCGCTGCCTCCAGTTTTTTGACGGAGGCTCTGCCTTTAACCGCCAGAGTGGGCGCAAAGAGAGAGAGCCTGTACTCTGCCACCATCAGCCCGTATGCCAGCCATGCGGGGGAGGTTGCGTGGCGCGGGTATTGCTCGTAAAAGTCCGATTTTATGGCAGCGTTGAGGGTGTCTATGCGCTCCAGCTCGCGTATGGCGGGCTGTTGTGAAATTTTTTGTAATCGCATGATGATGCCGCGGGCAAAGCGTGAGATGTCTTGCAGGGTATCGGGGGGGGCATCACTTAAAAAGAAGGGGCGCGTAAGCCACTGCCAATCGCGCTGCAAGTCTTCAGCAATACGGGTTGCGTAGCGGTCTTTGGCGGCTGTCAGGCAATATTCTCTCAAGGCTCGGTCTGCTTCTGCCAATTGTTCCCACAGCTTGTTGAGTGTGCCGGAGATAGTGTCGTACAAACGCTCCCGCATACGGGTGCAAGCTGCGTCAAATTGCTCTGCGTTGCGGGGGAGGGGGGCGCACAGGGCGGCATCCATGGCGGCATAGATGGTGTCTGCGGCATTGTTTTTGGGGGCTGTACCCAGCGTGGTGAGAGCCAGTTTGGCCTCCATGGATTTGAGCGGAAGCCTCTTGTGGATTCCGTTAATGAAATCGCCGTGCTTAATCAGCGCCAATCTGCGTACGCCGAAACGGTGGGCGCGGTCTGCCTCTGCTTGGGTGGGAAACACCTTAATGCGCACGCGCTCCCCGTCATCTTGCAATGCCGGGTAGCCCAGCTCCGTGCCCACATCTACCGTGGCCGGTAGCTCCCCGCAGTCCCAACGTGTCATGGGTGTGGCAGAGAAGGTGCGAGATGCTTGCTTGCGGAAGCGTTTTTGTTGGTACTCCGCTAATTTGTCTCGCAGAGCTTGGGCATCCGTGCCGAATGCCAGTTCATCTCCCTTGTCGTCACACACCCATATTTTGGTAATCAGCTCGGCAGGCAGCCTGGAGAAGTCAAATTGTTGCGCGTTGCAGAACTTTTGTGTGCGGCGCATTACAAACTCTGCAAGTGCTTGCCCAAGCGGGCGATCCGGTTCTTTATCAAACCAATCCTCCGCAAAGTCATCTGCAGCTTCACCAATGGGCATTAAGAAGTTGCGAACATCCTTGGGCAAAGTGCGCAGCAAAATCTCTGCACGGTCTGCCAAATGGGCTTGCACGCCCCAGCTCGGCAACCAGTCCGGGAACTCGGCCAACTGGTCGATATGCACGCCCAAGGTAATGCCGTCATCTGCCTCGCCGGGGGCATGGCTGTAGTACACAGGGTACTCGCCACCCGCTACATGCAGCTCATCCGGGTAGAGGTCGGCAGGGGCGTCATCCTCACCGGGGTATATGCACTCCTCGTAGGGAATGAAAAGGCATTGCGGGTCATTCTTTTCCTCTTTTTCACGCCAGCTGCGCAGAGCTTTTTCGCTTGTGCAATCTTTAGGCAGGCGGTGTGAAAAGAAGTTAAATACGGCTTCTCGGCACCATAAGAGGTCTCTGCGGCGCAGTTTGGCCTCAACGGTGCGCACCTCTTCCTTCATATCCTGTAAATGTTTAAGGAAGGGTGGGCAATCTTTGAGCCGGCAGGCCATGATACCATCCTGAATCATGATGCCGCGTGCTGCAGCCATGTTGATGCGCGCGTAGCTGATGCGGCGGCCATCTATAATGGTAAGGCCACCACAGGTAACGCGCTCTTTGGCAAAAACTTGCCCGGCGTCTTTATCCCATGCGGCATCGTATGCGTGATGGGCGCAAAGCTGCGGGGCCACCTGTTCCACCCATTCCGGGTTCAGGATAGCACAGCGCCGCATGAACAGGCGGCTTGTCTCCACCAGCTCTGTGCCGAATATCCATTCTGCCCTCTTCTGGCGGCGGAACATGCCGCTGCCGGGGAATATGGCAAAGTCTCGACCGCCGGCTCCGCGGTATATTTTCTCCTCCGTACGCCAAAATCCGAACTGCAAGGGCGCACCCGCTAAAATGGAGCGGTGAATCATCTCCGGCGTGGCTTGTTCTGCCTCCGCAGGCAGGGAGGGGATACTCCAGCGCATGGTGTCTTGCAGGGCGGCGGAGAGGTCTTGCTCCAAATTATGCCATTCTACCATGCGCAGAAAGCTCAGGTAATTCTTGCTGCACCATTTGCGCAATTGATTGCGGTTGAGTGTGCGCTTATTCTTGAAATTGAGTGATTCGCGCCACAGGGTAAGCATGGAGATAAAGTCGCTGTCTGCGTTTTTCCATTGCGCATGGGCTTGGTCTGCCTGTGTGGCAAACTCCTGCGGGCGTTCGCGGGGGTCCATGATGCTCAACCCGGCAACAATCACCAGCATCTCCGGCAAGCAGTGCTGGTGCTCTGCCTCCAGCAGCATGCGCCCCAAGCGCGGATCCAACGGTAAACGCGCCAAACTACGCCCCGTGGGGGTGAGCTTTTTGTTGCGATCCAACGCACCGATTTCTCTCAGGGTTTTGTAACCCTCGTTCACTAAGCGAGGGCTGGGTGGGTCGGGCAGGGGAAACTCCCCCAGCGGCGGCAAACGTAAATCTGCCATGCGTAAAATGACACCTGCCAGTGCGCTGCGCTTAATTTCGGGGTCTGTATAGGCATCTCTTTCTTCAAAATCTTTTTGTGAGTACAGGCGAATGCACACACCCTCCGTTACACGTCCGCATCGGCCTGCGCGTTGGCGTGCGCTGGCTTGTGAGATGCTCTCTACCTGAAGCCGTTGAATTTGGCGGCCCGGGAGATAGCGGGAGACACGAGCCAAGCCGCTGTCTATGACATAGATAATACCCGGTATGGTAAGGGATGTTTCTGCCACGTTGGTGGCCAGTACAATACGGCGCGTTTTGCCCGACGGGTGGAAAATGCGTTGTTGCTCTGCTAGCCCCAAGCGGGCGAAAAGGGGTAAAATATCCGTGCGGGGCAGATTGAGTGTATGGAGCTCATCTGCACAGTCGCGTATTTCTCGCTCGCCGGGCAGAAACACCAGCACATCCCCGCGCTCATCGTACTCAGAGAGCCACTGTACGGCTCGTGCCACATGCTGTGGTAACTCTTCATCGGGGTGGCGTTGGGGCATGTAGTGGTAGTCCACATGGTAGGTGCGCCCCTCTACATTGATAACGGGTGCATTGTCGAAAAACTCGGAAAAGGTACCTGCATCCATGGTGGCGGATGATATGATGAGCTTGAGGTCTTGCCTGCGCTCCATCAATAACTTGAGATACCCCAGCAAAAAGTCGATGTTGAGGCTGCGCTCGTGCGCTTCATCTAAAATAATGGTATGGTATTTGCGCAGGTCTCGGTCGTCTTGCGTCTCTGCCAGCAGGATACCGTCTGTCATTAATTTGAGCTTGGTATCTTTGCCGGTTTTATCATCAAAACGCACTTGGTAGCCTACATACTCGCCGATGTTGCAGCCTACTTCCTCTGCAATGCGGCGTGCCACGGCCACGGCTGCCAACCTGCGCGGCTGGGTACAGCCCAGCATGCCACGGCGGTTGCCCGCTACCTCTAACGCAATTTTGGGTAATTGTGTTGTTTTGCCGCTGCCGGTTTCACCCACAACCACCACGACCCGATTTTTGCGCAGCGCATCTGCAATCTCCCTCCTGCGGCGAGAAATCGGTAAATCCGGGTAGCTAAAGTGGGGCTGTTCCGTTTGCATGGGTTACCAGTTTTGGATGGCTCCTTGTGCCAAGCGCGATTTTTCTGCCAAAAAGACAATGCGGTGGCCGTTTACGGAGTCTTCTAACAGAGTTTTACCGGGGGATGTGGGCTCGCCTCGCAGGTGGGCAATAAAGTCCAGCACCACCTCGCGGTCTCCGCCTCCGTGGTGGCAGCCCTCTTGGCTGGCGGATATATCCACCATGTGCTGAACCCTGCCGGTGGGGGCTCCCGGGGCTATGTGAGATATGGTGAAACGCCCGGACTCAAAGGTGCCGTAGAGCTCACCCTTGGTGCCGATAATGTGGATACTGCGGGCGGATACCGAGGCTCCACCCGTCATGGAGAAGGTGCCCGTAGCTCCATCCTTGAAATGCAACAGCACGGATTGGTGGTCCACAATATCCGTTTCACAGCGGTAAACACAGCGGCTGTATGGGTTGTCCGCTTGGCGCAGCAGGGCTTCTTTTTGTTCGTCTGTTTCAGGGGGGGCGCAGTTGCTGTCGTACCACACATTGTCTGCCCAGCGTTGAGGATTTTCAATGTAGAGTCTGCGGGCGGAGTAGGGGCAATCCCGTTCTACCGGGCAGTTATTAAGGCAATGTGTGCCGGCATTTTGCGGTGCATGGTGCGGTACAAATTGGTACATACTGCCCACACTGGCAATGTGTTGCGGGTGGTTATCTCCCATCAGCCATGCCATTAAATCCAAATCATGGCTGCATTTGGTGAGCAACATGCCACTGCCGCATATCTCTGCAGATGCATATTTGCCGCGCACAAAGGAGACGCTTTCATGAAAATAATTCACCTGTGCCGCCATGTGCATGTTGATGACGTGCCCGATTTCACCGCTGTTCAATACTTGCTTAATGCGTTGGTAAAACGGGGCATAGCGCAGCACATGGCACACCATGACCGTGCGACCCGTTTCTCTCACACATTGTAGCAGGGTTTGTGCTTCTTGCTCGTTGAGCGCAAAGGGTTTTTCCAGCAACATGTCATAGCCGTGCCTCAGTATGGGCAGGGATGTGCTCACATGCAGCCTATCCATGGTGCCGTTGATAACGGCATCCGCATATTTGGGGACGGACACCAGCTCATCAACGGTGCAAAAACATTGCTCATCATCCAGCCCGAATGTCAGGCGCGCGTATTCGCGGCGTTTGGGATCAATATCCACCACCCCTACAATTTGCAATAGCTCGGGGTTGGTGAGTGCTACGCTTGAGTAAATCATAGAGCGCACGCCCATGCCCACTACGATGACTCGCAGTGGTGGTTTGCGGTGGCTCTGTATATTTTTGCTCATGCTTATTTACCCCAACGTTGGGTGATTCCGCTGTAGGAATCTATGCGACGGTCTCGGAAAAACGGCCAGATACGGCGGTGAGACTCCAAGGCGTTCAAGTCTAAATCTGCATACAAAATGGTGCGCTCTTTTACAGGGGCTTTGGCAACAATTTGCCCGCAGTAATCTGCCACAAAACTTTGCCCCCAGAAGGTGGTTTCACCCTCCACCCCGCAACGGTTGACGGCGCATACGTAGCACCCGTTGGCCACTGCATGCCCACGCTGCACGGTTTCCCAAGCGCAGTGTTGTGCTGTATAGAGCTCTTCCTCCCCGGGAATCCAACCAATGGCGGTGGGGTAGAAGATGATCTCTGCCCCTTGCATGGCAGTGAGCCTGGCGGCCTCGGGGTACCATTGGTCCCAGCATATCAGCACGCCGATTTTCCCGTAGCGGGTCTCAAAACTCTTGTAACCCAAATCGCCCGGGGTAAAATAGAACTTCTCCTCAAAACCGGGGTCTTGCGGAATATGCATTTTGCGGTACATGCCCAAGAAGGTTCCGTCTGCATCAATCACCCATGCGGTGTTGTGGTAAATACCTGTGGCGCGTTTCTCGAATCCGGCGGCCACAATAACGACCCCAAGCTCTTGAGCCAAGGCGCACAGTTCATCCGTCCACGGGCCGGGGATGGGGTCTGCCGTGTTGAACAGCTCACAATCTTGCGTGCGGCAGAAATATAGGGTGGTGCACATCTCTTGTGTGCAGACAATCTGTGCACCGCCGGCAGCGGCTTCGCGTATGGCATTCATCTGCAAACGCTTGTTTTCTGCCGGGTCTGCCACGGCCTCTTGCTGAATCAGTGCAATCTTGGGCATGCCCACAGTATACCATGTTTGCCCTTGTTGCGCAAGCTCTATGCCTTAATTTTGCGATAAAATCAGGGCAAAAGAATGCGTAGCCATTTGATGCGTTGCAGTAGGCGTATGGTGCAGGCGAGTATCAGGAAAATACATAAGGCTCCCACGGTGCGGTAGAGCAGGGAGCCTTCATCCACCCCCAGCTCATTCATCAGGTAGATGATGTATTGGTGGCTCAAATAAATGCCGAATGCTGCGGGTTGCAGATAGAGAATACTGCGTTGTACTCGTGTACTTTTGCTCCAGGCTGTTGCCCGATATTTAACGAAAACAAATACCGCCATGGCTTGTAACACAGTGCAAAGGTGCAGGTAGTCACAAAAGAACCCGAATATGTCCCCTCCCTCGGGCGTGCAGGCATAGGTGAACCAGAAATGCGCCGCCGTGGACACTATGCCGCCTGCGTATATCAACAGTCTGGCTGTTTTGCGTAACTCTGTGTGGTGCAGCACATAGCCCAGCAGGGGGTATACCAAAAATCCACCGCAAACGGGGGCTGCCAAGCTGTGTGGAATATCCGGTACGCCACATGCTCTGAGAAATGAGAATAAGCAAACGCTCACCAGCCAGAAAAGAATCATGTAGCAGAACGTGCGCACCTTGTGTTGTACATCCGTAAGCACGGGCATGCTCAGGTAAATGGCAAATAAAGGCAGAAAAAACCAATAAATGTCCATGAACCGATGATTCAGAATACCGCTTACCACATAGCTCACACTCCAATCCAGCTCGGGGTACAGGCTCCACATGAACACTGCAGCTATACCGGACCACAGAAGAAACGGCACCAATGTGCGTTTAGCTCGCTTTTTGAAAAAGGTGGCGGTGCTGTATCTTTTACCGTAGTCGATGAGGGTACAGCCGCTTATCATGAAGAACACGGGTACGGCAAAGTAAAAGAGGCTTTCTATCAGGCAGGCACTCAGCCATACATGCCCCGTGGGCTTGTGCCAGAATACCCCGTTACAATGCAGCACAACAACTGCCAAGGCAGATATTACCGTCAGTGCGCTCAGGTAAAAGATGTGGCTTTGTTTATGGCTGCTTGACATGGCTTGTTCAATGCGGTTGCGGGTATTGCCCCAGTCCTTGCGGAATCCAATCTTGCGGCACGGGGGTGCCGTTTTGCAGGGCTTGGCGAATGGCTGATGAGGAGGCCGGATGCTCCCCGGAGATAAAGGTGGCTCTCACGCCCTCACGCGGTTGCGGGGGGGTGCCCCTGTGGTATACGATAAAGTGCAGGTGCTCTGTCAGGTAGTCATAGCGTGCCCATTTATGCAAAAGCTCCCACTGGTCTGTGCCCATCAACCAAAAGAGCTCATCTTGCGGGTGTTGTTGTCGCCAAACCTCCACAAGTCTCCAGCTCCAACTGGGAGGCGGTAAAATTAAATCCAGGTCAGACACCTCCGCCCAAGCAATTCCCTGTGTGGCGCGGTACAACATATCGAGCCTATGCTCGGCAGGGAAGTATGCCGTTTTACCCGTTTTGAACGGTGAACAGGCCGCGGGCAGAAATACCACACGCTCGGCCCCCCCTTGCTCCACCGCAGCTTGTGCTATTGCCAGGTGCCCGCTGTGAATCGGGTCAAACGAGCCTCCGAACAAACACGTTTTCATGAATGGATGTAGTGTTATAATCCTTCGGTATCCTTGTATGGCAAGAAGCACCCCACAGGCACTTTCACAAAGGTAAGCTCTCTTTTGAGCCTGCGGTAGTGGTTAATGAACGAGGTGAGGTCTCCGTAGTTTTTTGCCGTTTTGGGGATACCTTGTTGCCCGCAGTTTGCCAATATATTGTAGTGCAGCTCTGCGTGCAAATGGGCAGGGAACATGCCGTTGTTGGTGCCGATGGTGCCAATTTGGTCGCCACGCCCCACCAGTTGCCCCAGCTTTACATCAATGCGATCCAAGTGCCCGTAAAGCGTTTGGCAGCATAGCACGCGCCCGCTTTTGGGGTCTCGGAAAGCGTGGCGTACAATCACTACCTTGCCCCAACGCCCTTTGGCATCATCGGCATAGGTGACCAGCCCGTGCCCGATGGTGTACACGGGGTCTCCCAAATCAGAGTTGCCGCCGCCGTTGCCGTTCCAGTCCTCTCCCAAATGGCGCGGGGCTTTCAAACGCAAGCCTCGTGCTTTGTAATAACCGTCTCCATTGGGCTTACCTACGGGAAAATCAAACCCGTCTGCCAGCGGTACCAAGGCCCATTTGCCATCCTCAGAAAACTTCGCCCACACCGCAGCCTTAGCCTGCTGCAAGCCTATGCCTGCCAATAAAAGTGCGAATGCGGTGATTATTTGAAAAAAACGTACCATGGCAACAGTATAACATATGGCATTTTGTCCTAGCAAGAATCAATCTTGCCATGTGCGTTTTTTTACGTAGAAACTTTTCTCTTGTATTGTTGTAGGAATTATGGTATTAAATCAAATCAATGAGATTTCCGGTTTTAGTGATGTTATTAGCATTGGTTATGAATGCCTATGGCGGATCTCGTGTTTCCTTTGATGATGGGTGGGTATTCAAGTACTACGGCAAAGAGGCACCGGCGGTGCAGGCGGATGTAGTAAAAGCAGATAGTGAAGAAGCCGCGAATCCGGCTGCCAATGCGGTGGATGGTTTAGCCTTTACCCGTTGGGCAGCCAAAGATGCCAAGCCCGGGCATTATTTAGAGATAACGCCTCGGTTTAAAGAAAGGGTACACACCGTGCGTATATTGTGGGAGAATGATAAGGCTAAAATTGTATCTGTATTGCTGGATTACGGAAAACAAACAGAAACACAAGAGCTTACTACTAAGGGAGATGTCTCAGAGATAGATGTGGGCGGGCGCAAGCTTCAATCCATAAAAATTACGGTAAAAGGCAAGGGAAACTGGGCAAGTGTACGCGAGGTAGAGTTCAGAAACGCCTCCGGGCGCATACTGCCTTTGCCCCCGGTGTATGCCGAGACTAAGGTGGATTTTGATGCAAGGGGATTCCGCAAAGTTCAGCTCCCGCATGACTGGGCGATAGAAAGCCGATTTTTGCCGGACGAACCTAATGAAACGGGTAAATTACCGTGGGTGGGCTATGGTTGGTACCGCCGTGAGTTTAACATACCGTCGGCTTTTGATGCAGATAAGGAGCGATATTATTTGGATTTTGACGGCGTTATGTCAAATCCTCAAGTATTCGTAAACGGTTGTAAAGCAGGGGAATGGGCGTATGGTTACAGCTCTTTCAGGGTGGATATTACCCCGTATTTGCGTGGGGGTAAAAAGAATGTGGTGGATGTGTTGGCAAGCAACAAACCGCAATCTACCCGTTGGTATCCCGGGGCCGGTATTTACCGCCATGTCCGGTTGGAGAAAACTACCCCCGTGCATATAGACCAATGGGGAGTGTATGTAACAACCCCGGAGGTTACAGAAGAGTACGCCTTGTTGAAAGTGCAAACAACTGTACGCAATACCGGTACTACAAAGGTGGATGTTGAATTAACCCAGTATGTAGATGATGTTGTGTCATTTCCCTCCACTCTCTCCGTTCCCCCGGAAAGCGAGAAAACCGTTGAGCAAGAATTGGTGATACCGTATCCTGAATTGTGGAGCTGTGAGTCCCCGCACTTGTATGAGCTTGAAACTGTTATGCGGTTGAAGGGGAGACGCTTGGACGCCCGTAAAACAACATTCGGGGTGCGTACCATAGATTGGCGGGCAGATGGCTTTTACCTCAACGGCCAACGGGTGCAAATAAAGGGCGTGTGTGAGCACCACGACCTGGGCCCGCTCGGCGCGGCTTTTTATGAGCGTGCTTATGAGCGTAAAATTGAAATCCTCAAAAATATGGGCTGTAATGCCATCCGCATGGCTCATAACCCGCCCGCCCCTCAAGTGCTTGACCTGTGTGACAAACACGGCATCCTTGTGGTGAATGAGCTCTTTGATATCTGGAAATACAAAAAATACAACAAAGTAAACGGCTACCATATTTTATGGGCATCGTGGTGGAAAAAAGACGTGCGTCAATTCATGCTCAGGGATCGCAACCACCCCTGCATCATTGCTTGGAGCGGTGGTAATGAAGTGCCCGAAATTACACGCGGAGACGGCGTGCAAATATCATCTGCTCTGCGAGATGAAATGCAACGCTACGACGCTACACGCCCTTATACGGTAGGCACCAATGCCGGGGATGGCGCTTTCAACGGGTTCGGGGATACGCAGGGTGTCTTTGGGTACAATTATAAGCCGTCCCATTATGGCCGCTATGTGAAAAAACGCCCCGGCAGACCTTTTTTCGGTTCAGAAACCGCCTCCTGTGTCGGCACAAGAGATACCTACGTGTTTCCTTTGCGGTGGGATGTAAAAGGCGGGTATACAGGCTCGGGGGTGGAGCCTTTTCAGGTGAGTGCTTATGGGTTATCTGCCCCCGGTTGGGGATATTGCCCGGATGCTGAGTTCACCGCGCAAGATGCCGTGCCGAATGTGGCCGGGGAGTTTGTGTGGACCGGCTTTGATTATTTAGGAGAACCCACCCCCTATAACCAGGATGCCTCTATTGAAAATAACATCAAAGACTTACCGAAAAATAGGCGCAAGGCTATCATGCGAGAGTTCCGCAAGTTAGGTAACAAGGCTCCCTCTCGCAGTTCTTACTTCGGTATCATTGATATGGCCGGGTTCCCCAAGGATACTTATTATCTGTATCGCAGCCGTTGGTCCCCGCAAGAGCGCCATGCGCATTTGTTACCCCATTGGAATTGGCCGGGGCGCGAGGGGCTGGTGACCCCCGTCATGTGTTTTTCTTCCGGTGATGAGGCTGAGCTTTTCCTTAACGGTAAAAGCCAAGGGGTCCGCCGTAAGGGAGAAGGTGCCCATTTTTCCCAAGGCGGTGTTAATATCTGTAAAAACGGTCATCGTTTTGTCTGGGAGGATGTTAAATATCAACCCGGGGAGCTTAAGGTTGTGGTGCGCAAAAACGGGCAACCGTGGGCGCAGGCTTCTCGCTGCACCACCGGTAAGGGGGCTTGCGTATCTGCCACGGCAGATCGCAGAGAAATCATCGGCAACGGGCATGATTTGGTGTTTATCTCTGTGGCGGTGGAAGATAAAAACGGGCATGTTGTGCCCACGGATTGCCGCAAAGTCAGCTTCGAGGTTGAAGGCCCGGCCGTACTCATCGGCGCTTGCAATGGCAATCCTCTTGACCATACCTGCATGCAAAGCTCCCGACAAGAGTTTTTCAACGGGCGCATTGTTGTTGTGCTTCGTGCAGAACGCAAAGCGCGAGGCACGGTTAAACTGACTATCAGAGCGAACGACCTGCCGGACAAAGTTATCTCTGTTCGCGTAAAATCACCTGCCGATGCCTCCGAGTAACGATTCTCTCTTAAAAGATGGTAAACAATAACAATGCGGGTATATTAATAACCAGCCATGAAGCCGTTGTAGCTCCAACGGTCATGGCAACATCTGCCACGTACAATACTGCGGTAACGGGGGCCATAGCATAATTTCCCACCCCTCGCTGCGCAGGCAGCAACTCCTCATTTTTTCCCGGCTTGGATATGTATGAAAGCTTTTCTTTATCAGCAACAATGAGCACTGGTTTTGCGTCCTTAAAATACTCCTGAGTCAGATATTCTTCCCCTGAATGTGGATTTTTGTAAATAGTATTAGGAAAAAGCTCATCTTGCTCGTAATCTTCCAGAGCACGATACAGATATACCTGCTCCATGCCTTGAACGTATTCAGGGCGACGACTCAAATAAATCTCACACCATTGATTATTCTTGCTGAATATGCCGTAACTGAGCAATGCCCCCCTGGCCGGAGCCTCATAGAAAGCATGTTTCGCATAATAGACTCCATTTCTGCGATATATTTCTATAGAGTCCGCTTTAAGATTACCATAATATGCTTCCTTACCTACAGCATCAGTCAGGGTGTGGGTGCTAACCCGAGTCCATACACATGAGCTCAGCCCCATCGCCACAAGGCAGAGGGCAGTGGTGGCAAGGATTCTCAGCAATGTGTTCATAAATAAAAGAATGATTGCGTTTGTTTTTAATACTTCATGCCGAGATTTTTCAAAAGGAGACGCATTTTTTGCTGATTCGGCACGCGACACGGATTAGAATCGTGGGATATGAGCAATGCTTCATCCTCATTCAATCCTCGCGCAATGTACCACAATTGCTCTCCATCTTCAATATCCAGCAGCGGTGAATTATCCTGAGCATGGCCGGAAATCGCCCCTTCAGCCGTCAGTGTGGGGCCTACGTCTCTGTTCAATTTTCGTTCGGTCGAAGAGTCGTATAATGTTCTGAGTTCGCGGCGCAGTGCCTCCGCAGCTTCTCCGGTTAATCGCTTTGTTTCACCATAGGGATAGATACTTATTTCTACCGAGGCTGCGGATAAGGGGGCTACCCGAAACGGTACAGTATACCCTATGTTCTTGGTTTGAAACGACCAGGGGTGTTTCCGAAGCAACGTGGCTTTGCCTGTTGTGGGGGTAGTAAAATTCAAATGCCATAGCGAAGAACCACAACCATCATGCACGTTGAGTATTTCGCTTTCCTCGTAAAACTCTTGTTTGGCGGCATCATAACAGTGATAACTGCGGAACGGGAGCTCCGTGTTTTCTCCCCTCGTCAAACAATATTCATCCCCATGCGGAAACTCGAAACTCATAGGAGAATCCGGAATCTCTAACACTAATTTTTTACCGCCGAATACTGATGTTTTTTGTGCACAGCCAACCAACGCCAAAACACCTGTAGCCAGAAACAGACCCACCAACAGGTTGACCAGCCAACCGGAAAATCCTGCTTTGTTCCCAATAATGCAGAATCCGTTCTTCATACCGATGTGTTTGTCTTTCATAAGAATCTCTTCTCTCTACACCTATGTTAACACATCTCAGCTACGAATTCGCAGTAAAAAATGGATTTTTTTCAATTTTTTTCAAAAAAAGTGGCGGTTTGCCATGCTGAGAATGATTATATATAATGAGAACTGCATGTTTTATCCATTTTCCAGACGCAATAAACAGCTTCGGCAGGAATGTTCGGGGTGGTTTCTTGCGCACAGGCATTTGCTGATGGGGTTTACCTTGAGACAAGTGGATAGCATGACAGATGCAGAATACTTGTTATCTGAGGTAATCGGTAAAGTTACCAACTCGTTCCTCAAGGGAAAATTGCCTCAACATGAGTGGCTGCCGTACACATACACAGCCATCCGCAATGCAGCCATCCGGCAAAAGCAAAAGAATATCCGCCGTTTAGAGGCCGAGCGTCGATATGGCGAGGCCGAGATGGTTGAGTCTTTTGTGTTTCCGCCGACGGATGCCAATGCACAACACAGGCAGCTTCGGCAAATGCTTGAGGCATTGGCACCGCTTAATCGCCGTATCGTTTTCATGAAAATATGGGACGAATTACCGGTAACAGAGATAGCCAGGCGACTGAATATGCCGGAATCTACCGTAAGAGCACGTTTGCGTGCCGCGCTGGTACAACTGCGAAACAACTTATCAGGAGAAGATGTATGAAAAAAGAACGCTATACATGTGATGATGTTGAAGCTCTGCTGCATGAGATGGCCGAGCACGACAGACAATGCTGCCGCATGAGCGATGAGTTAACGGAAAGACTGCTCCGTGAAATTGATGGTGTAGCTAATCGCGTGGCGCGTGAACGGTTTTATAGGATATCGGCACAGGTGGTGGCGGCTTGCCTCGTGCTGTCGGGATTTGTGGTGTACGGGTATCTGATGCACAAGGAGCCCGTGGCAAATGAGCTCCATGCAGACAGCGCTGCTATAGACAGAGGGTGCCAACCGAGCATGAATAAGGGAAACAGGGCCTTGCTCAGCCAGCTGGACAGCTCCATGGAAGCCGGATTCAGCCCATTGCCGAGAGAAACATACGTTGCAAAATCGAATCGCAGATACGGGGTCAGTGTTTGTGAACAATTTGAATATACAGCCTGTACGGATTCATTGTAAGGAGATGTGATATGAAGAAGTTTTTAGCAATACTGCTCATAGCTCTGCTGCATTGTTTGGGTGCTCAACCGACAACTCAGCCGGAGCCGTCTATTGCTGAACGGTGGGAAATTGTTACGGATATTTACATAGGTGTACAGACAGAGCAACTTACCGAGGCAGAGCGTCAAAGCTATGGCGCCATGTTACCACGTCACCAAGGGTTGCGTATTAAGCGGGTAATTCCGGGGAGCCCCGCAGAAACCGCGGGGGTATTGGCCGGAGATTTAATTCTGAAAAACAATGGAGCGCGTATCGATTCTATGGAAGATTTGTTGCTGAGTGTCCGTAATACTCGCCCCGGGGAGCTTATACACCTCGAGATCCTGAGGAAAGGGAAAAAACTCCCCATCTGTATTCGAGTGGGGGCATTGCCGGAGCCTGTGGTTGTTGCTTATGCTACTCTTCGCCGGAATGATTTGCCCTGCATGGCCGGTATCGTTGAATATCAAAATCGCATAGCCGGGTTGCTGGCCTCAGAGCAACCTGACCTACAGGCCATTTACGATGAGTTTAATGAGATAAATAAGCTGTTCCCCTCCTTGGCCCGTCCGGGACACATTAGATTGTACTATGAAACCGCGTCCGGCTATGCTACCGTAACTGCCTACACAGATAAAATTATCGTTACAGTCCCTCGTGGTCAGCAGGTGGACGTATACCATCTGTTGCAACAAGGGGACACCTTGCCCGGGGCCGTAAGGCAACTGTTCAAATGATTAATTATTGTAGCGCAAGTGGGCACAATGAGGGGAATGGTAATTTGGGAATCTCTAAAAACTCTGGTACCCTCACAAATTGGTAGTTGTGTGGCGAATACTATCGGAGTGTTGGACTTTAGTCCAACATATTATCAAGGTATACCACCATGAAAGTGGGACTGAAGTCCCACCCTACGATATAAACAAATTGCCATTTGGCGAGTTTTTAGAGATGCCCAATTTGTCAATATCGTAGGGGAGGGAGTTCTTGTTTTTTTTGATATGTGTTGATAATAAATATTGGACTTGGGGCTTTGCGTTTACGCTTGCTACGCCCTCACAGGAAAGTTCACCCCTCCGATTGTATTCGTCCCACAATCATCGGTTTAGTTAACACAACAGATTTTCCTTTTTTGGGGGGCTGCTCTAAGCACTCTGTTGATTCTTTGTCACTGAGCGGAAATAACCACACTTTTATTCTGCGAAATAGCGTTTTACAATTTCACCGGTATAGGCGTTTCTGATTCAAGAGCGGGCTTTTCTTGAACAGCCTTCTCAATGCGGAAGTATTGTTTCAGGTGATAGGCTGTTAGAGAATCGTCAGGGACAACATGGTAGAGGTGAAACAAATAGGTATCTCCCTCCATCCTTTGGCGCCCGCTGTCCGGCATATTAAAGCGGAATCCCTCCGCCTCCCTCATACTCTCCGCATAATTAAGCTTTGTTTTGCGGATAATATGGCATTCTATGGCTTTTTCATTTTCGGGGGTAGAGGTTATCACCCATGCTGTTTCCGGTGTATAACCGGGGCCACCGCTCAGGTTGTTATCGCCAATGAAAGAGACAAGCCGTTTCATGTAAAAATCGGTAAATAATTGCGCCACCTGCGGTGTTGCCGGAACTCGAGGATAAGCATTTGTCGGGGAGCCGTCCATAGCCATAGCGAGTTGCTCACTATGGAAATAATATGCCTCTTTCAAACGTGCTCTTTCGGCATCCAGCTCTTGTTCAAGGGTATCGAGATTACCGTGAGTTGCACACACTTCAGCCATCGTCGTGGCCTCCTCTTCTTCCGTAGGGCTGAGAACTTGGCTAATTTCTTCCCTTTGGAGAAAATCTATATAGGCCTTTTCCCAAGAGGCAGCCGTTGCATCTGCCGAGGCTTTATCATGAATATCCCGCAGCAGTGTCAGCTGTTGTCTGTAATACTGAACCCATGCAATAATCTTGGCTTTGTAGGCTTGCGCTACATCTTGTTCCTTCCATTCAGACTCTTGAGCGGCTGCATCTGCGCCCGAATTGATTGTTGCAGGCGTTGCGAGCAAGACTCCTCCCCCTGCCACAAGGCAGAGGGCAACGGTGGCGAGAGTTCGGGGGATGGATGGCTTGAACATGATGCATTAAGGTGAGATGTGTGAGTTATACACATCTTATTTGCCTCGTAAAATAAGGCGCCAGGCAAGGCGGAAGAATAAGAAGCCGGTTGTCAGCAAAAATAAGATACTGAGAATAGCAAAAGTAATTTCGAGGGTATCTTGGCCGGCGATGAGCGGAGCTAATATAAGCATGGCCAGCATAAACAGCAAGCCACAACCTATCATGATAATGGATTCTGCGATATTCATTTTTTAGGGGGGGCAGGAGTTCTCTCTTTGCGAAGAGATAACACATTTGAGGAACGGAGTAAAGTTTTTTTCGCCTTTTCATAAAAGTGGCGTGATTTTTCCTTTATTTGAGGGGCGTTTTTTGTTACATTTCGGTGCATGAATACGGATGAATTGAAATATCCCGGGTCTCGTCGAATTTATGTGTCGGGTAAGTTATTTCCTGATGTTCAAGTGTCTATGAGAGAAGTGTCTCTCTCAGAATCCGTATTTCCGGACGGAACGGTAGAGCAGAATGATCCGGTGCGCATTTATGATTGCTCCGGGCCATGGGGGGATGAATCTTTTCATGGGGATGTAGAGCAGGGGCTGCCACGTTTGCGTGAGACATGGATTCGGGGGCGTGCGGATGTGGAAGAAGAGGCAGATGGCACCCTGCGCGCGGCGAATCTTGCGCACCCGCCCACGCAGCGAGAATATGCCTTGCGAGGCGTGATTACGCCTGAGATGGAGTATGTTGCCATCCGTGAGAATTTGGGTAGAGAGTCTGCGTACAAAGCGGTGTATGATGCATTCCCCAATGCCAAAACCCGCCCCGATGCGGCTCAGTGTTTTTTGGATGAACTGGGCACGGGCATGCCTCGCCCGTCGGAGCTGGAGGCTCAGCCCGGGTTTTCGCCTGCATCCCTTACTCGCCGTGCGGATTTGAATTATCAACACCCCGCAGAGCAGCACCGTGGCGGGCACATGCCTGCTTACTTTACCCCTGAGTTTGTGCGTGCCGAGATTGCTGCCGGGCGTGCCCTTATTCCCGCCAATATCAATCATCCCGAGGCAGAGCCTATGGTGATTGGGCGCAATTTCCTCTGCAAAATTAACGCTAATATCGGCAATTCTGCCATCACCTCAGGCATTGCTCAAGAGGTGGAGAAACTGCGTTGGGCCATTCATTGGGGGGCAGATACCGTTATGGACCTCTCCACCGGTAAAGATATTCACAAGACTCGCGAGTGGATTTTGCGTAACAGCCCGGTGCCCATCGGTACCGTGCCCATGTACCAAAGCTTGGAGAAATGCAGTGGCCGTGTGGAGCACCTCTGCTGGCCCATCTTCCGCGATACCCTCATAGAACAAGCGCGCCAAGGTGTGGATTATGTGACGATTCATGCGGCACTCTTGCAGCGTTTTGTGCCGCATACCGCACGCCGTGCTACGGGTATTGTATCTCGCGGTGGTTCCATTATTGCCAAATGGATGATGGTGCATCAGCAAGAGAACTTCCTTTACACCCATTGGGATGAAATTTGCGATATTCTGGCAGCATACGATGTAGCCATCTCAATAGGTGATGGCTTGCGCCCCGGCTCCATTGCAGATGCCAATGACTTTGCCCAACTGGCAGAGCTTGAGGTGCAGGGCGAACTTACCCGTGCCGCCTGGGCCAAGGGTGTGCAGGTGATGAATGAAGGCCCCGGCCATGTGCCGTTGCATTTGGTGCCGGAGAATATGCGTAAACAGCTGGAGTGGTGTTACGAGGCTCCGTTCTATACCCTTGGGCCGTTAGCCACGGATATTGCCCCGGGTTATGACCACATTACAGGGGCCCTCGGGGGGGCTCTGATTGCTCAACGCGGCTGTGCCATGCTCTGCTATGTTACCCGTAAGGAGCACTTGGGCTTGCCGGACCGTGAGGATGTGCGAGAGGGCGTGGTTACCTACAAGCTTGCAGCACATGCGGCAGACTTGGCCAAGGGGCACCCCGGTGCTCAGTTGCGTGACAATGCTTTGGCAAAAGCTCGTTTCGAGTTCCGTTGGGAGGACCAATTCAATCTCTCGCTTGACCCGCATAAAGCACGCTCGTATCATGACCTTACGCTCCCCCATGCAGGTGCTAAAAAAGCGCATTTCTGCTCCATGTGCGGGCCTGATTTTTGCGCCATGAAACTCACGCAGGAGATTCGTGAATCAAACCCGGATTGCTGAGCCTGCTAATCTGCATCCGTATATGCCGCGCATACTCAATAAAAGCTTGCGCAGGCGTGGGCTGTGTTGTAAAATGCAGGGCATGAGCAAACTTGATGATCTTTTTGCCTTTTTGAGTATCCCCAGCGTATCTGCTGTGGCAGAGCATGCCGGGGATGTGGAGCGTTGCGCTGATTTTTTGGTTAACAAGCTCAGCGGGCTTGGATTTGATGCCAAAAAACACCTGACGGATATTCACCCCATTGTTGTGGCTCATAGCCCCAAGGTAGAGGGTAAGCCCACTATCCTGATATACGGGCACTACGATGTAATGCCTGTGGACCCGCTCAACGAGTGGCTCAGCGACCCCTTTACCCCCACCGTGAGGGATGGCCGCGTGTATGCTCGCGGTGCCTCCGATGATAAGGGCGAGATTATGGCTCATATTCTTGGTGTGGAGCAGGTGATTAAAGAGGATGGTGCGCTGCCGCTCAATGTTATCTTCCTGCTGGAGGGTGAGGAAGAGCGCGGCAGCACCAGCCTGTTCGAGTTTATTCAGAAGCCCGAGGTAAAGCAGGAGCTTGCTTGTGATGTGATTGTGGTAAGCGATACCGGTATGGCTGCTCCCGATATCCCCTCTTTCTCCTACGGTCTTAAAGGTTTGTGCTGCTTTGAGCTTGAGGTGTCTGCTCCGTGCATGGATTTGCACAGCGGTGTGTTCGGCGGCTCCGTTGCCAACCCCATCACTACTTTGTGTGAGATGATTGCCACCACGCACGATGCTGATAACCACATTACGGTGGAGGGCTTCTACGATGGCGTGAGCGATATTGAACAGTGGGAGAAGGATAGCTGGAAACGCGTGCCCGGCATGAGCGATGCTGAGCTGGCAGAGCTTACCGGCGTGCCTTGCCTGCGTACCGAGACCGGCTACACCGGTGCAGAGTGCGTGTATGCTCGCCCCACGTTCGAGCTCAACGGTATCTCCGGCGGTTACGAGGGCGAGGGCTCCAAGACTGTTATCCCCACCAAGGCCCTTGCCAAGATGAGCTGCCGCCTGGTACCGGGGCAAGACCCTGAGGACATTTTGGACAAGGTGGAAGCCCACTTCCGCAAGGTGTGCCCGCCGAGTGTACGCATGAAGTTTACGCGCCAACACGGTGGCGAGGCTTACATTTGTGACCCCCACTCCACCTGGGGCAAGGCTGCTCAAAAGGCTCTGGAAAACACCTTTGGCAACCCGCCCGTGTTGGTGAGAGAGGGTGACTCCATCCCCATCATTGCAGAAATCTCCAAGCAACTGGGTAAGGATGCGCTCTTCTTGGGTATGGACCTGCCGGATGCCCGCATTCACTCCCCCAACGAAAATATGCGTGTGGAGATTTTTGAGAAAGGTATTGCCATGGCTGCCAACATGCTGCGCCTTATGGCAAACGCTCAATAAAGATTGCGCTGCATGAAAGCCGTTGAGATTGAGAACATACACAAATCCTTCCCCGGCCATTGGGGAAAGGGTGGCGTATACGCCGTTAAAGGCGTGAGCTTGAGCATTGCTCAGGGCTCTGTGTATGGGCTCATTGGCCCCAACGGCTCCGGCAAAAGCACTATTATGAAGGCATTGGTGGGGCTGCTCTCGCCCGATGAAGGCAGCTGCCGCGTGTTCGGGCAGCCCGCCACTGCCGCTTCCAACCGTAAGGAAATTGGTTTTCTGCCGGAAAATCCGTATTTCTACAAGTTCCTGACCGGTGAAGAAACGGTGCGCTTTTATGGCCGTCTATGTGGCTTGCGCGGTAAAGAGCTCAAGGAGCGCACGGCTGAAATGCTGGAGCTTGCCGGGCTTACAGAGGCGGCACACCGCCGCTTGGGTGGCTATTCCAAAGGTATGTTGCAGCGCGTGGGCTTGGCTCAGGCTCTGGTGCAACGCCCCCGCTTGCTCGTGTTGGATGAACCCACCGCCGGGGTGGACCCCATAGGCTCCCGCGCTATCAGGGATATTATATTGAACCTTAAAGAGCAGGGGATGACGGTGTTCCTGTGCTCTCACCTGCTGGAGCAAGTGCAGGAGATTTGCGATAACGTGGGGATTCTGTACCGCGGCTGTCTGATTGCCAACGGCACCATGGAGGCTATTACCCGCGACCGCTCCACCACTGAGGTTTCCCTGCGCAACCCCTCCCCCGAGCTGTTGGAGCAAATCCGCACCATTGCGGGAGATGCTTGGTTAGGCTCTGCCCCCGCCCGTAACTCCCTCGAGTCCGTCTTCATTCGCGGTATTCAAGCTAAACTCCGTGAGCAAGAGCTGCAAAAATAAGTTTTATCCTTAACCTCATACCATGAAATTCCTCATCACTGCCGGGCCTACAAGAGAGCCTTTGGACCCCGTAAGATATCTGACTAACCGCTCATCGGGCCGCATGGGCTATGCGTTAGCCGGTGCAGCACGGCATGAGGGGCACGAGGTGTTGCTTATCTCCGGGCCCACAACCTTGGATGTGCCTGCGGGGGTGGATTTCATACCCGTGGAGACCGCTCAGCAAATGTATGATGCCGTGCGGGATATGATAAAGGGGGTGGATGTAGCGATTTTGTGTGCAGCCGTGGCAGATTACCGCCCCGTGGCCTGTGCAGAGCAAAAAATCAAAAAAAATGCAGATACGCTCGTGCTGGAGCTGGAGCGCACGCCCGATATTCTGGGTAGCATGCGCAGTGTGTTCGGCTTCGAAGGTAAATTGATTGGCTTTGCTGCCGAAACGCAGGATGTCATCACCTATGGTCGTGATAAATTGGTGCGCAAACAGTGTGATATGATTGTGGCTAACGATGTGTCCAAGCCCGGTATCGGGTTCGACTCCCGTGAAAATGAAGTGGTGCTCATATACCCCGACCATGAGGTACACTTGCCGCAAGATACCAAAGAGCATATTGCTTTGCAGATTATTGAACACGCCACCATTATTCCCTCATGACCGTTACCATGGAGATGCTCGGCTGGAACGCCGATTTGGCAGCTGCTTTTGCTGCGCTTGAGGAGCCCGCGTGGTATCCTGCCCGCATTATTCGGGAGACGCGCCATAATTTTACCGTTATTGCCAAGGGCAAAGGCGACCACGAGGTTGTGCTGTGCGGTAAACTGTGGCACGATGCCGTTACGGATGCCGACCTGCCCACCGTGGGCGATTGGGTGGCGGTGGACCCCGGTACGGGTAAGGATTTGCCGGTTATCAGAGCTTTGCTTCCGCGCCGTAACAGGTTCTCCCGCAAAGCACCCGGTAAGAGCTGTGCAGAGCAGGTTATCGGCTGCAATGTGGATATGGTGGTGCTGGTTACGGATGCCGACAGCGATTACAACCTGCGCCGCATTGAGCGCTACCTGACCCTCATCCATAAATGCGGGGCCAAGCCCGTGGTGTTGATTAATAAGGAAGATGTTGTTGCCCCCGAGCTCATGAAACGCGCTTGCGAGGAGGTTGCTGCCCTGGGGGTGGAGGTTTACCCCATTGTAGCGCGTTGGAAAAAAGGGTACCCCAAGTATCTGCGCCGTGTTCCCAAGGGTACCACCATCACCGTGGTGGGGTCATCCGGCGTGGGCAAAAGCACCTTTGTTAACTCCCTGCTTGGGGATGAATGGCTTGAGACGGGTGGCGTGAACGAGGTAACGGGTAAAGGACGCCATACTACCGTGGCTCGTGAGCTGGTGGTGCTGCCCGGCGGGGGCGTGCTGATTGATAACCCCGGTATGCGAGAGATCCAGATGTGGACGGATGTGGCCTCTCTGCGGGCTCAATTTGACGACCTTACGCAGTTGGCATACGAGTGCCGATTTGCCGATTGCTCTCACCGTAAAGATGCCGGCTGTGCTATTCGTGCTGCTCTTGAATCCGGTGCCCTCTCTGCTGAGCGCTACGAGCATTTCCTAAACCTGGAAAACGAAATTGCCGAGCTGGAGCGCCGCTCCGCCAAACGACAAATGACACTTGAGCGTGTCACTAAACGAGAAAAACGCCACAAGCTCCGCAACCGTGAGGACCGCGAGGACCACGCCCGCGATATGAATCCGCACCGTCATTTTAAGGTTTAATGCGTTCTCGTGTTTTTCCCTCCCCCCCCCTCCCTCCATGTTCGCCCGCAAGGGCGAACTATTATGCCTTGCTATCATGTAAAACTATCATGCGAGCAACGCGAGCTATCATGCAAGGCGCATGGCGCCGCGCAGTAAAAATTATAGTCCCCTGCGGGCTTCTGCCCGCCGAATTTTGTAGCCCCGCAAGGGGCGAAATAACATAGGCAGGCGGTCAAGCGTGCACGCAGTGCGCGCGCGACCCCTGCTAACCGAATAAAATAATATAGAGCCCGACGAGCAAAGCGAGGAGGCCGACACAATCCCCGGCGAGGGGTGTTAACCCCGAGCCCCGCACCGCTCCGGGCTCACGCCCTACGCTATACCCATCTGTCGGCCACGTCGCTGCGCTCCTCGGGCTCGGGTATATTTTTATCCACATGCAGGGGCTTACGCCCCTGCCTAAAATATTTCGCCCCACAAGGGGGCTTAAAAGTAAGCTTGCTGACGCAAGCATGAAAGGTGCCTGCGGCATATGAAAAGTTCGCCTGCTGCTCACACTGAGGGTGAGACTATCTTAAGCCATCGCAGTAGCTTTGCTTACTTCGTAAATTGTACCTTGTAAATCGTACTTCCCCCCCCTTTCATGCCGTTTGCCATTTAGTTTAGTGCGCTTTTTTTCGCAAATACAACAAACAGCAGGGTACATGCGGTCATGGCAAAGGGGTAATACAGATGCGGAATAATATCCATGGCACTTAACCCTGCCAGAGACGCTGCGGCAAGCAGCTGCGCGCCGTAAGGAATAACGGCTTGAATGACGCAGGAGAACGTATCCAACAAACTGGCGGTACGGGCAGGGGAAATATGGTGTTTTTTTGCAATGCGGCGGGCAATGTTACCCACTGCAACAATGGCTACAGTGTTGTTGGCCGTGCAGAGATTGGCTAAAGATGCCATGAGCCCTATGCTGAGCTCTGCACTGCGGCGACCACGTATACCCCGTGCCATGTGAGAGATAATGTAGCTGAGCCCGCCGTTGTAGCGTATCAGCTCCAGCATGCCGGCCGCCAGCAGGGTAACGATAATGAGTTCTCCCATGCCGGTGATGCCTGCTCCCATGGCCCCGGCCCAATCCAATAAGGTGGTGCCCGGCATGCATAGCACGGCGATTCCCGTGGCGGCTATCCCCAAAAAGAGCACCTTCATCACATTCATGCCGCAAATGGCACATACCAGCACCAAAAGGTAAGGTATAACCAAGGCATACTGCGTGTGCCCGTAGCTCACCTGATTCTCAAATTGCAACCCTATGACTGCATACAATACCAATATGCCGATGGCGGCAGGCAGGACAATACGGAAGTTGGCGCGGAACTTGTCTTTCATGGCGCAGCCTTGGGTGCGAGTGGCGGCAATGGTTGTATCGGAAATGAAAGAGAGATTATCCCCGAAAAAGGCGCCACCCACTACAGCCCCTGCCATCATACCGGTGTTGCAATTTGCCCCGGTGGCAAGCCCTGCGGCAACCGGCATCAGGGCAACAATGGTGCCTACCGAGGTGCCGATGGAAAGCGATATCAGGCATGCTGCCAAAAAGACTCCCGGCAGCAGCATGTTGGCAGGTAAACTGTTGAGGGTAAGCTTTACCATGGCATCTACCGCGCCTATGTGTTCTGCCCCCTTGGCAAATGCCCCTGCCAAAATGAAAATCCATATCATCATCATGATGTTGCTGTGCGCGGCCCCGGCAGAAAAACGCTCCACACGCTGCACAAAACGCTTGGGCTTACACACCATGAAAGCCCAGCCCGATGCCGCTAAAAATGCGATTGCTACGGGCATTTTGTAAAAGTCCCCTGCCAGAATCGAGCTTACCACATAAATCAGGAAAAACACCACCAGCGGGCTCAGCGTCACCAGCCCGCGCCTGTGGTTAATGTATGGTAACTCTCTCTCGGTTTCCTTTGCCATGCCCCTATTTTAGCATGAACCACGGGGCTCGTAAAGAGATATTGCCTCAGATTTTCATTTGACAGAGCAGGGCATAAATAATAAAATACGGTCGAGATGCAGAAAATACTGAGTTTACTATTTTTGCTGTGCAGTGTGGTGCTTGCTTTGGAACCGGGCGAGGTTGTCGTGGTGTATAATGCAGAAAGCGCATTGAGTAAACAGGCCATGGCCCGGTATTGTGCCGGGCGGCGCATTCCCGTGAATAATCGCTTGCCTTTGTATGGGGTGAAACGTGGGGATGTTACACGTGCTCAGTATGATATGAATATCAAGTTTCCGCTGTTAGTGTTGGCGAGGGAGCGCGGGCTTGTTTTTTCTGCCGGGCCGCAGGGTAGGGGCACAAAGATTAAAGCCATGGTGTTGATGCCGGATATACCCCTGCGTATTAAAGAGGATACCCCCAAGGGAAAGCCCGCTGCCGGCGGGCTGCAGGTGAACTCTGCCGCGTTGGACTCTGAGCTGATGCTGCTGGGGGCTGAATACCCCCTCGCCTCGCTGGGGCAGAACCCGTATTTCGGCAAAGTGAGCTTGCCGGCTCGTCATGAGCGACAAGTTTTAATGAGCGTGTGCCGCATTGACGGCCCCAATGAGGCATGCATTAACCGCATGATTGATGACCCCTTGGAGGCAGAGCGCACCGGTTTGTGGGGGTGGACCGTGGTGGATAACGGCGGCCCCTACAAGGAGGGAGATGCCATGATGGAACGTGTGGCAGACATTTGCCTGAAGGGATGCATGCCGCTTTTTTACGAGAAATCCAAATCAACTATTGCCAAGGATTATCCGTTGATGGCAGATGTTGCTTGCTACTGCGGGTGGTATACCAATCCGCCCGATGGCCCGTTCCGCAAAGCCTCCAAAAGTGGGTTTAAGTTTGCACCGGGGGCTGTGGCTTTTCACCTGCATTCTTTCAGTGCTACCTCCATTTACGACAGCAACACGTGGGTGTCCGCCTTGCTGGAGCGTGGTGCGTGTGTGACTGCCGGCAATGTGGCAGAGCCATATCTGGGGCCCAGCCTCAATGCCGGGTTGTTCTTTGCCCACCTCTTTGACGGCAAAACGGTGGGTGAGGCCGCCTTGCTGGCATCACCCTCTGTCTCTTGGCAGTGTATTGTGCTGGGGGACCCGCTTTACCGCCCGTTCCCGCGCACGGGGATTCAACCGGATAAAAACAACCCGTTTGTGCGTTGGCGCTTGGCGGTAAATCAACATAAGGGGGATATGGCTAAATTGAAAGCTGTGGTCGATGCAGAAAAACGCACCCCCTCTGGCCCGCTCTTTGCTGAAATCTATGCCGGACTTTGCCGAGAAATCTGGCAAAAACAGGAGGCCGAAAAATACTACCGCTTTGCTGCGGAACATTACGGCCCACTGCGTGACAAAATACGCGCCTCCATGTTGCTTGCCTACACCTTGCAGGAATTGGAGCGCCACAGCGATGCCTCCTATATTGCCAAAACCTTACAAAAAAATTACGCTGACTCCGTGTATGCCGAGGCCATCAAAAAAGCCGTGGCAGATATCCCTGATAAAAAATAGAACAGGCTGCGGGGGGGGGCACCCCATATCACCTTAGCAGGATTGTTTGGTGATAATTTTTATGATAACGGAACAGGCGATTCTTTTTTCCTGTCAGTGGGTGTATTTTGCCTTGAAACGCGGGCGTGGCGGTAGTACAATAGCCGCGCTATGTTCTACATTACTACAGCAATTGATTATACGAACGGATCCCCCCACATCGGGCATGCTTATGAGAAAGTCTTGGCGGACGTATTGGCTCGTTGGCACCGAATGTGCGGAGAACCCACGTATTTTCTTACCGGTGTAGACCAGCACGGGCAGAAGGTGCAGCAAAAGGCGGAGGAAGCCGGAATTTCCCCGCAGGAATATGCAGATACCGTGACCAAGCGCTTCGTTGCCTTGTGGGAGCGTTTGGGCTTGCAATATGACGGTTGGGCGGCCACCACAGACCCCCGCCATGAAGCTTGCGTGCAAAAGATTTTGACCAACCTGCGTGATAAGGGTTGCCTGTACAAAAAAGCTTACAAAGGTTTCTATTCCGTGCGTCAGGAGCAGTTCCTGACTGATAAGGAGCGTGGCGAAGACGGCAATTTCGGCCCCGAATGGGGGCAAGTGATTGAGCTGGAGGAGGAGAACTGGTACTTCAACCTCACGGCCCATATCGGCTGGCTCAAGGAGTTTGTGACCACGCACCCTGACTGTGTGCAGCCGGAGTTCCGCCGCCAAGATCTGCTGATGGCTATAGAGCGTGCCACGAATGACTTGTGCATTTCTCGCCCCAAGGATCGCTTGAGTTGGGGTATACCCCTGCCGTTTGACCCGGATTTTGTAACCTACGTGTGGTTTGACGCGCTCATCAACTACATTTCCTTTGCGGGGTATCTTGCAGAGGGCGACTCCACCTTGCCGGATTTCAGCAAGTTGTGGCCTGCCGCATGTGAGGTAATAGGCAAGGATATTTTGGTGCCGGCTCACGGCATTTATTGGCTGTGCATGTTGCATGCCATGGGCTTTACGGATGATGAGATGCCGCGCCTGTTGGTACACGGTTGGCTCAACATTAAGGGCGAGAAGATGTCTAAGTCCCTCGGTAACATTGTGGACCCCAACGACCTGTGCAACGTTTTCGGCGCAGAGGCCGTGCGCTACTACTTGGTGCGAGATACCAAGGTTGGCTACGACAGCGACTATGACCCCGAGCGCCTTAAGATGATTTACAACACAGAGCTTGCTAACGATGTGGGCAACCTCTGCAACCGCTCCCTCAATATGTGCGTGCGCTACCTTGGTGGCGTGGTAACGATGGCTGACACCCCGGCAGATGACGAGCTCTCCGTTGCTTTGCGCCAAAGCCTTGCGGATACCGAGGCCCGCTTTGCCGAGCACATGAACAACTACAGTACCTCAGAGGCTCTCGCCGTGCTTAATGCTCATGTGGGGCAGTGCAATGCCTTCATTGAGAAAACTCAACCCTTCATGTTGGCTAAGGATGAAACGCGTTTGGCTGAGCTGCAAAGTGTGCTTGCTCACCTGCTGGAGAGCTGCGCCCACATCGGCTACTTGCTCGGCTGCGTGCTGCCGGATGCCTCAGCCCGCATTCTCAGCCAATTGCAGGTGGATGCCTCTGCCCTCACCCCGCAGACTCTTACTTGGGGTATTCTCAAGAATGGGCACACCGTGCAGGCTCCCTCCCCCGTGTTCCCCCGCATTCTTTCTGAGGAAGAAAAGCAGAAAATGGCAGAAAAAGCTGCTAAAGCCGCTGCCAAAGCCGCCCGCAAGGCTGCCGCTGCTCAGCAACAGTGATTTTTGATTGCTAATAACGGCGTTTATGTTTAATCAGGAGGTTATAACAGAAGCAGAAATTGCCGGTGTGCAAGTGCCCGCCGGCAATGCCGTCATTCTGCCCGAGGGCTCACGCATTTACATTACGCAAATGCTGGGTAACTCTATCACGGCTGCTACGGATATCGGCTTGGTGCGTATTACCAAGGCAGAGGCGGCCCGTGGCGGTATTATCCCCCCCGAGGAGCCTAAACCGCTGGAGGATATGGGCGACCTTACCCTGGAAGAGCGCGTTTGGAAGGTGCTCGGCAATGTGTATGACCCCGAGATTCCCGTGGATATCGTTAACCTTGGCCTGGTGTATGAGGTGGAGGTGGTGCCCCAGCCGGAGAAAGGTGCGTATGTGCATGTGATGATGACGCTGACTGCCCCCGGTTGTACCATGGGCCCCCATATTATGGCTGAGGCAGAGGCCGGTATCTACGCGCTGGAGGGCGTGGCAGATGTTAATGTGGAGTTTGTGTGGGACCCGCCGTGGAGTCAGAATATGATGACGGAGGAAGCCCGCATGCAGCTGGGCCTTATCTGATTTTGACGTACTCTCATGGGCATAAGGGACTTAGAGCTTACGGAGTCTGACATGAGGCACTTGGCAGAGATGAGTGCCATGGTGCTCTCCATGTTCGGCCAGATGCAGGCAGATATGGATGACCCGCAGGTGCAGGCTTGGCATAAGCTTTGCGTCAATATTCTCAAGGCTGCCCACCATGTGCCCTCCATTGCACGCCACATGGAGCTTAACCCCGATTGCGGTTACTGGTTCTTCAAACGCCCATATGTGGATGAGGCTTTTTACTCCGACATGCTGGAGGATTACCGCGATTCCACCTTCTGGGCAGAGCTGGTCAATCGTATGGCGGAGCAAAGTTTGGTGGAAAATCTGGGGGATGAGCATGCCTCTCTCCTCTCGGATGAGGAGCGTGCTGCCCGTGTCTCTTCTCTTGAAAAGGCTTTGTGGCAGGAGGTGAACACCCACGGGCTGGACCGCCTCCTCTTTATGCTCCCACCGGGGGAAAGCTGAATACGTGTACTTAGAGCTTGATAAATGAACCGCCGCGGCTGCTTTTTAGTCTTGCCTGTCTTCAACAGCCTGTTGCTGTTGTATTTGGTTCACTGCTGCAAAGGGGGGTAGAATAATGGCGAGCGGTATCATGAGGGCGATTTCCGGCAGATGCTCTACGGCTTGCAACGGCCAGGAGATAGGCTCTAAAACATAGTGATAGGCTGCACGTTTTTTCGGTATTTCCGGGAAATAGGAGTGAATGGATAAAAGCTTCTCTTGGCCATTATCCGTGTATGTGCGGGGATTCGGTTTGCAACGTGTTGCCTTGCTGAAATCGAATTGATTGACGGGGATGAGCTTTTGAGCATTTCTCGGTACCTCGGGTATATCAATTTGCAGGCAGTTCTTAACATCTTCTTTGCTCATTAACACCATATGCCCCTCCACGGGTACTTGGCTTAAATCTGCTGTTTCGGGGTCTGCTACTTCCAGTATCACATCGCTGCCACCATGCCCGAAGCTCCAAGACCGTGCCAAGCCGGTGCGTATTTGGGTATACTGAAAATACAGCTCCATGTAATACAAATCCCCCAACTTATAGATGCGTAAATCATGAGCGGTCGGGGGCTCTGGTATTTTATGCCCTACTGGAATCGCTACGATTTGAGGCTCTTTTGCAGGTGGCGTAAATGGTGTGTGGCTGGTGTTGAATGCTTCTTTTACGCCGATATCACTCATGAAACCACCAATGTGGGGGGAGATGCCGCAGCTGCAAAGTAAACAGGCTGCGGCAAAAATTGTTACAATATTACGCGTTTTCATGGTGGTGTGGGTTGTTAATCCCCTGTTGGGGTAATGCCTTTTCTGAGGGCTGCTGCAAAAGAATCCGGCAGGCCGGTGTGGTGTATTTTTGCAGCAGCTGCGTTTACATCATACTCTACACGGCGTAGGGTGAGGGTGGCGGTGTCGGTATCGAGCAGGGCGTATGCGGCTTTCCAATTAAAGTCTCGCGGTTGGCCCACGGAGCCGGGGTTAATGAGGTAACGGCTACCGGGCTCAAGCTCAAGTTGGCAGGTGTTCGCTTCATTGTATACTGCCGGGATGATGGATACGCTGTCCTCTGTCTGCTTGAAGATGCCGGCTCGGTGCGTGTGCCCGAAAAAACATAACTGCCCGCTAAAGGCTCCAAAGGCTTTGCGGGCTGCCGGTATGTTGCCGACTCTCTGCCAAGTATCCTCTTGCAGGGGGGAGGCATGCACCAGGGTAATGCCTTGCCACTCCACCCGCAAGGGCAGGGCGCGTATGTAGGCCAAATGCTCTGCAGAGAGCATGGCGGCGGTGCGGTCCATCATGGCTGTGTACAGCGGCACGCCAAAGAGCCCGCGCTGCAATAATGCTTGCTCATGGTTACCCCGCACACATGCTCTGAAAAGCTGCATGGCTTTATCTGCGCAGGCTGCGGGGTCTCCGTTGAAGCCAATGGTGTCACCCAGGCAGAGGTAGTGCTCCGCGGAATGCGCACGGGCATCCGCCAACACGGCTTCAAGTGCCTCAATGTTGGCGTGAATATCTGAAAGTACGGCTATGCGCATTATTTTTTGAGCATGTCTTTAAGCCGCTCCTTGAGCGCAGGGATACCATCCCCCATGGCGGCAGATATGGGCAGAATCTCCACTTTGGGGAAACGCTGGCGCAGTATCTCCAGATTCTCCACGGCGGTGGGGTCGTCCATCTTGTTGGCCAAGATAATCCAATCTCGCTCTGCAAGCTCCTCAGAATAGAGTTTAATCTCTTTGCGCAGGGTTTGTATGGCCTCAATGGGGTCGTGCTCCAAGCCGGTCATGTCTACCACAAACAGCAGCACTTGGCAGCGCATGATGTGGCGCAAGAACTCATGCCCCAGCCCGCGGTTCTCGGAGGCGCCTTCAATGATACCCGGTATATCGGCCACCACGCAACGGCTGAAATCCTCAAACTCTACTACACCTACAATGGGTTGCAGAGTGGTGAAAGGATAACTGGCCACCTTGGGGGTGGCGCGGGAGATTGCGCCCAACAGGGTGCTCTTGCCGGCGTTGGGGTAGCCCACCAAACCGGCGTCTGCTATGCGGCGCAGCTCAAAGAAAAAGACGCCGCTCTCGGCCTCTGTGCCGTACTCGAATTTCAGCGGGGCTTGATCCGTTGCGGTGCGGAAGTGCCAGTTACCGCGGCCACCCTTACCACCCTGGCAGAGCACGAAACGCTCACCGGGCTCGGTAAGGTCTGCAATTTGCTCCAGCTCAATGCCATCGCCCTCACGCTCCAGCCAAGTGGCCTCTTGCATGGTGCTGGCGTTGCTGCGGTATACAATGGTGCCGGGGGGCACTTTACCGATGACTGTTTTGCCGTCTCGCCCGTGTTTGCGAGCATGCATGCCGGGCATGCCATCTGTGGCAATCAGTTTGGGGTCATAGAAATAATTGCGCAGATCATTCGTGCCGGTGCTTACCTCAAGAATGACGCTGCCGCCGTCACCGCCGTCGCCGCCATCGGGGCCGCCACGCGGTACGAATTTCTCACGACGGAAACTGGCCAAACCATTTCCTCCTTTGCCTGCTTTGGCAAATATGCGAATGTTGTCTACGAACATGCGCGCAACATTATAGTAAAGAATGGTTATTGTCAAGCTTATTCCATAAATTACCCCGTAATTTGTGATTTGCGCTTGAACCCGAATCCTCAATCTGATATAATCCCACGAGAGCGTATGAGTACCGAGAGCACACCGATTTATCTTCAAGAGAATCAGAGTAAGATTCAACGAATGTTCGGCGATTACTATTTGGAGTATGCCTCATACGTGATTTTGGAGCGCGCCGTGCCCCATATTGTGGATGGCCTTAAGCCGGTGCAACGCCGTATTCTGCACTCTATGGAGCGCATGGATGATGGCCGTTATAATAAGGTGGCCAACATTGTGGGTGATACCATGAAATACCACCCTCATGGCGATGCCTCCATCGGTAGTGCATTGGTAACATTGGGGCAAAAAGGCTTGCTTATTGATACGCAAGGTAACTGGGGTAATATCCTTACCGGTGATTCAGCCGCTGCTGCCCGTTATATTGAGGCGCGTCTTTCCTCCTTTGCCAAGGAGGTGGTGTACAGCCCCAAAGTGACGGAGTGGAAGCTCAGTTACGATGGCCGCAACAAGGAGCCCATTGCGCTGCCTGTTAAGTTCCCGCTGCTGTTGGCTCAGGGTGCTTTGGGTATTGCCGTGGGCATGAACTGCCTGATTCTGCCGCATAATTTCAATGAGATTATTGAGGCCGCCATTCATTATTTACGTGGTGAGGAGTTTGCTCTTTACCCGGATTTTCAGACCGGTGGTTTGTTGGATGTTTCTGCCTATAATGATGGCACGGGTAACAGCCGTTTGCGCTGCCGGGCTAAGTTGGATACCTCGTCCAAACGCGTTATCCGTATTACCGAGGTGCCCTATGGCACCACGACAGACTCCCTTATCGAGAGTATCGAAAAAGCCATGGAGAAGGGTAAGCTCAAGGTGGCGCGCATTGAGGATAATACCGCTGCCGAGGCTGATATTTTGATTCACTTGGCTGCCGGGGCAGATGTGGAGAAAACCTGCAACGCCCTCTACGCCTTTACCGATTGCCAAAAGAGCATATCCCCGCGTGCCGTGGTGATTATGGACCGCAAGCCCGTGTTTATGGGTGTGAGCGAAATCCTCAAACATAATGTGGACTTCACTAAAGAAACGCTCCGCCAAGAGCTGGAGGTGCGCTTGGGTGAGCTGCAAGAAAGCTGGATGCTGGCCAGCCTGGAAAAAATCTTTATTGAAAACCGCATCTATAAGGTGTTGGAGGAGAGCGACAGCTGGGAGCAATCCATTACGGAAATCGGTGAGCGCTTAGCCCCGTTTGTGGTGGATTTCTGGCGCCCCGTAACGCGCGACGATATTGTGCGCCTTACTGAGATACGTATTAAAAAGATTGCCAAGTATGAGATTCACGATGCCTTGAAGCACATTGCAGGGCTTGAGGCAGAAATTGAGCAAACTCGCAAACACTTGGCTCAGCTTACGCGTTACACCATCCGCTGGTTCGAAAACCTGCGCAAAAAGTATGGCGATGCCTGGCCCCGCCGTACGGAGATTACCACCTTTGACTCCATGACCCGTGCCGAAGCCGCTGTGGAGAATGAAACTCTGTATATTGATGAAGAGGGCTTTGCCGGCTATGGGGTGCGCAAGGGCGAGGCGGTGGAGAAATGCTCCACCCTCAGCGATATTCTTACTATTGACAGCCAAGGTGTGCTGATGGTACGCCGTGTGCAGGAGAAATTCTATGTCGGTAAAAAGTTGCTCGATATCCGTGTGTTGCGCCCCGGTGATGATTGGGTGTTCAACATGATTTATCGAGATGGTAAAGATGGCATCACCTATGCCAAACGTTTCCATTTAGGTGGTTTTACCCGCGACAAAGAATACCAACTGACACAGGGGACCAAAGGCAGCCGTATCTTCTTCTTTACCGTACACCGCACGGAGGAGGAAAGTGCTGATATGCAGGTGAATGTTTACCTCAAAAATCAGCTGAAACGCCTGCGCCGCCCTATCCCTTACGATTTTGGTAACCTACGCGTTAAAGGCCGCCAGGTGCTCGGCAATATCGTCACCAAAAACCCCGTAGAGCGTGTGGCGCGCATTATGCCCGTTGCCCCGGACCCCGAAGCGCCTCCCGCAGAGGAGACAGAGGTGGCCATTATGCCTACCCCCGCTGCAGATGGAGAGTCTACCCCCGCCTCAACCGATGCTCCTGTGGCAGAACTGCATCCGCCCGCAGGCCCTGCCGAGGACCCCAACGTGCAGCAGATGGACTTGGGCTTGTTGTGATGATTCCTTCTTGCAGAAAAACGGCACCGTTTACCATGCGGTGCCGTTTTTACTAAATTAAACAGATTTGGTAAAACCGAGCTTGTATTTCAGCAGCTCCCATGCTTCTGTAAGCAAATTAATCGGATTGCGCCTAAGGGCGTGCCGCCCCTTTAACAAAACGGGCTTTTCCGGTAGCGGCTTTGTGGGTTCATTGTGGTGTTGTTTTACCAGCGCCGCAACTCGATTGTAAATGTTGTGTTTTTCCACTAAAATTCGACGTGCTTCTCTTATCGCAGGCAGACGCTTCTCGTACTCGTTGTTATCGATGGCGTTGCGTATAATACGGTATGCTTCCTCGGGGTCATCCAAGGGAATGCGGATAAAGCTCTCTGCCGGGAAAATCTCTTCCAAACGCGGGTCTCCCACGTAGAACGCCAAGCACAGGCTCAACAACGGGTCAGATATCTTATCCGTCCAATGGTAGGGGGCAACGTAGTTTTCAATGGCTATCGTGTACCGATAGTCATTTTGGGCTTCGTATTTTTTATTCAATTCCCTGACGCCTCTCCCATACCATTCCATCTCCGGGATTCTGTCTGCTAAATACTTAATCAGGTTGTACCTCTTTTGGTGCAAGGTGTGCGTTTGTTGCTTTGCTGAACAGATGGCTGATATGCACTTTGTCTTGGGGTAATCCGGTTGAGCAAATGCCTCTTCTACGGGAATATCTGCGAACCAATAAAGACATCCCTCTCCATACTGATGATTATGGTGCCGTAGTTGTTCCGGTGTGTGGGTGGTCAATATATGCCCGAATTGGGATGTATAGCATCGTGGATATATCTTGATGCTGGGGGACTCTACTGTTACTAATATAGTATGTTCTTTACTGCAAGATAATACCTCTGTTTCGGCCTTTACAGTGCCGGCATTTTTAGGTAATTCATCGTACACCAGTAACCAGTCATATTCAGTACAGGTGGGATCGTATATGAACAAGCAACCGTCCCGTTCAATTGTTTCGGAGCGACCTGCTACTAATCCTTTTTGCAATACTTTTATTCGTACCATATAATTTTTTGTTTTATGGCCTTAACGCCTCTGCAAAGCGGATAAAAGATTCATCCAATATGGCACAAGCTTTTTCTACACCGAAAAACTCGCCTACCTCAGTTACCTTATTTTGTAGGGTTTTATAGGTGCGGAAGAAGTTTTGAATCTCCTGCAGATAATGCGGGGCTAAGTCCTCTAAGGTGTTGATGTGGTCGTAGCGAGGATCTCCTACATTCACTGCCAGTATCTTAACATCGGGCTCGCCGCAATCTATCATATCCATGCCTCCGATAATGCGGCAGTCTACATAACAGCCGGGAAAAGTGGGTGCCGAGGTAAACACTAAAATATCTAATGGGTCTCCATCTAAATAACGGGTATGCTCAATAAAGCCGTATTCTGCAGGATAATATACGGATGAGTACAATACGCGATCCAGCTTGATGCGCCCCGTGCGCTCATCAACCTCGTACTTATTGCGACTCCCCATCGGGATTTCTATGCGTGCCTCGACTACCCTCATGTCCTTTTTTGTTTTTATTTATGCCAATCATCCAGAATCCATTTACAAGGGCGAACTCTGTGATGCAGCTTTTTACCCTTGAATCCGGCTATGGCTTCGTCCGGATCCGGAGCCCCGTGAAATACGAGAACTTTTGTATCCGGTCTTTTGGGCGTTATAAACAGGTTAAGCGGGAAAATGGGGCGACATCCGCGCTTAAAGCTTTTTGCCCAGTCTTCCGGCCACCAGTATACCTCGTCCATGGCGTGAGTCAGGAATGCCTGTTCGGTCGGATATTTGGATGTGTCATTTGCTTCATCAAACTCTCGCAGGAAAGTTTCATATATATAGTTGGACTTACCAGCCTCAAATCGGAAAATTGAAGAGTTGCCAATATTGGGGCGCTTTCGGAACAAAGTCTTATGCCATTCAATCCAATTATGAATAATGCAGTTTTTGCCGGGTTTGTATTCAAAGAAACAATCAATATCTCCCGTAATGACCACATCTAAATCAAAGAAGAGCGTGGGGCCTTGCAGGTTCGCAAAACCGTCTTGCAGAATGGCTAATTTTGAGAAAATATTAGGCCAATTTTTGTAAACATCCGGGCGCGGGTTTTCAGGGAAAGGAACGGCATCAATGTTTTCATCCAGCCCAGTCGCATCGTCCGTGACACAAACAAAACGAAAAGGGCGATGGAGGTGCCGCTTTACGGAATGGTACAGGATATTCGCAAATTCCGCCGGATATCTGGTACCCCATTTTAAACAGATAATGTTGCACGGTTGAGTATCGCTCATAGTACTTTAATGCTACAGATAAACAGGTAATATGTCAAGAAAAAAAGAATGTATTATTTATATTAACGCGTGGGAACAATTCGTAAAAGGGGAATCTTTGTACGATGTACGAATTGGGGACCTCGAAAAACTCGCCAAATGGCAATTTGTAAATACGAATTACGATATACGAAATACGAATTTTAAAGTTAGGCGCCTGCGGCGCAATGTTGCAAAGCCGTGCATAAGTTACTGGTGTAATTATGGCAGTAAGCGTTGAGATAGCAATGCTTATTTTGCTCACAGCAAGGGAGACTTCCCGTAGCTGTGAGCCGAACTAAATTGACTTCGTATTTCGTATTTCGGATTTCGTATGTTACCACACAACTACCAATTTGTAGGGGGGGGATGGCGAGCCGTAGGCGAGCGGAATCCTCAAGCCCCGCCAACCGGCGGGGCGAAAGACCAATAGAGCCCAAAGTAGCTAATTGTTCCCACGCGTTTATATTATTATTTTTAATTTAGAACATGATTCAACCTTTTCCGGTGTGAGAGCATTGAGCTCATCTAACAAAGCCGCGGCAAATGTGCCGGGGTGGGGGTGTTGGGCTGCTGCTCTTTCTCCGGCAAGTCCAAGTATGGCTGCTGTGGCTACGGCGGCTTCCAGGGCTGAATTTGCTACGGTCAGGCAGGCTGCACATAGCCCGCCCATGGCACAGCCTACACCGGTAACACGCGTCATAATCTCATGCCCGTTGGTGCAGGTAATGGTGTGGGTGCCATCGGTTATGTAGTCGGTTTCACCCGTTACCAGTATGGCTGCCCCTGTTTTGAGCGCCAACGTCTTAGCGGCGGGGAGGGCTGCAGCACTATCCTCTGAGCTCTCAACACCACGGCACAATGCGCCTTGCGCACCAGCCAGTGCAATAATCTCGGACGCATTGCCGCGTATCATAGCAGGCGGGGAGTTCAGCAGTTCATTGCAAACTTGGGTGCGGAACTTGAGTAGCCCTACCGCCACGGGGTCCAGCACCCATGGGATGCCCGCCTTTGCGGCATCTTGCACGGCGGTTTTCATGGTGGCAGCCTGTTGTTCATTCAACGTGCCTACATTTACCAGCATACCGTTGGCGCAGCTGTGCAGCAGGTCTCGTATTTCCTCACTATGCGTCAGCATAACGGGCACTCCGCCCACGGCCAGCAACATGTTGGCGGTGATGCTTTGCACCACGTTGTTGGTCAAGTTCAGAATCAGCGGTTTCTGCTCACACAGGCGTTGCAATACCTCTGCTGCGGTTTGGTTGAGTGGGTTCATAACAAGTCTTTTGCTGCTTGGGTGGGATCTTCTGCTGCACAAATGGCAGATACTACCGCCACGCCCGCAGCCAAACCCGTGGCTCGTATGGCGGCGGTGCGCTCTTGATTAAGCCCGCCGATGGCTACAATGGGCAGGGGGCTCTGGCGTGCCAGCTCTGCCCAGCCCTCTACGCCCATGGGGGGAGGGGCGTCGTCCTTGGTGATGGTGGGGAACACCGGGCCACAGCCTATGTTGTCCACCATGGTGGGGTCTACCTTGGCCATTTGCTCTGCTGTGGTGACGGTGAGCCCCAGTATCTTGTTCGGGCCAATCAGGGCGCGAGCCTCTGCTACGGGCATGTCATTTTGCCCTATGTGAATCCCCTCGGCATCAATTTCGACAGCCAGTTGAACATTGTCATTGATAATGAGGGGCACGCCCACGCTGCGCAAGTAGGCTTGCAAGGGCAACACTTGGGCTTTCTGCTCCTCGTGGCTCAGCTTTTCGGAGCGGTATTGCACCAGTGTAACTCCGCCCTCTACGGCGCGTTTCACGGTTTCTACCAAGCCGTAGCGGCAACGCTCTACCTCATCCGTTACAAGGTACAAATGGTAATTAATTTGCGGTTTCATCCGAATAAGGGAGTGGAGTAATAACGGTCTGCGGAGTCGGGTAAAATAACAACAATGTTTTTACCCTCATTTTCGGCACGTGTGGCCACCTGCGTGGCTGCCCACAACGCTGCGCCCGAGGATATGCCCACCAACACACCATCCCCGGTGCCCAGTTCTTTGGCGGTGGAGAAGGGGACTTCATTGTCAACGGTAATCACCTCGTCTATCAAAGTGCGGTCCAGCACGGCCGGTATAAAATTAGCCCCTATCCCTTGGATGGCATGCGGGCCTGCTGCGCCACCGCTCAGTAGGGGGGAGGCCGCAGGCTCTACCGCTACCACATGTAACTGTGGGTTTCTCTCTTTCAGGTACTTAGCCGTACCGGTCAGCGTGCCGCCGGTGCCCACGCCCGCTACCAGAATATCGACCTTGCCTTCCGTATCCGCCCATATCTCCGGCCCGGTGGTGGCATAGTGCGCAGCAGCATTGGCGGGGTTATCAAATTGCCCGGCAATAATGGCACCGGGTATGCTGCGTTGCAGCTCCTCAGCCTTGGCAATACTGCCTTTCATTCCCTCTGCTCCCGGCGTAAGCACCACCTCGGCGCCATAGGCTTTGAGTATATTGCGTCTCTCGGCACTCATGGTATCCGGCATCACCATAATGGCTCGGTAGCCTCTTGCTGCTGCCAGTGCAGCCAAACCAATGCCTGTGTTGCCGCTGGTGGGCTCAATAATGGTGCCGCCCGCTTGCAACCGTCCATCTGCCTCTGCAGCCTCAATAATATACTTGGCTGCCCTGTCTTTAACGGATCCCGTGGGGTTCAAATACTCCAACTTGCACAACAAATGTGCCACGATGCCGTGCTTCTTATTATAATCTACGGGCTCCATCAGCGGAGTGCCTCCTATCAATGTGCCGATACTGCGGTGTATCTTCATATCCCCATGCTATCACATAACTCAGAGCAGGTCAATAGGTTTATTTTTTGTGTTATTTGTGTGTATGACACAAAAAACGAAGGTGAGAAAATGAGGCTGTAATAGGGGTTAAAATGTGTAAGTTGCTCATTTTTCAATAAAATATTTTTACTAAAGAAAAGTCAGAACTCAACTATATATAGAGACCTGTAATTTTTCTCCCTATTTTTATGACCGCACATACTGACTCATACGTTAAAAAGAAAATAGCTGCCGCTTGGGCAGGGTTGATGATTGGTGATGCTCTGGGTGCCCCGGCAGAGTTCTGTTACCATGAGGATATCATGGCTAAGTATCCTGCCGGCTTGCAAGACATGGTACCGGGTTTTTGCATCTGTACGGATCGTCAACCCGGAGTGGTAACAGATGACACGCAGATGGCTTATTGCCTGCACCTGGCTTTGCTGGATGCCAACGGCTGGAGCCGTGAGGCTGCCCTCAAACGTTACTTGGAGTGGATGGCTACCGACCCGCCCGACATCGGCGAGGCTACTTATGATGCCCTTACCGGCAACCCCAACCCGGAGTCTCAAGGTAACGGTGCGCTCATGCGTGTGCTGCCCATTGCCTTGTGGGCGGCTACTCACCCCGATTTTGACTGGCAAACCGCTGCCCGTGAGGATGCTGCCATAACCCACCCGCACCCCATTTGCGGAGAGGCTAACATGGTATTCGTGCATGCCTTGCTAACGGCAATGCAACCCGATGTCCCTGCCGAGGAGATTTTTTTATTGACCTTGGAGTTTGCAGATGCTCAGCACTTGTCTGCGGAACTGCGTCAAACCCTTCTTGCTGCCGCCTCTCGCCCCGATTACGATGGTGAGAACATCGGCTGGGTGCGCGTTGCGCTGCAAGGTGCTTTTTATCAGCTCCTGCGTGCCACGTCTTTCCGCAAAACAATGGTAGATGTAGTCTCTGCCGGGGGAGACACCGACACCAACGCCGCTATCACTGGTGCTTTGCTGGGGGCGTGGAAAGGGATTGACTGCCTGGAGCGCTCTTGGCTTGCTGCCGTGCGTGCCGCCAACCCTCGCCATTACACAAAGCTGCTGCCCACATTACGCGCTCTCCCTCGCTACCCCATTCGTATGGATAAGCCCGAGATTCACTATACCCACCGTACCGCCGGTATCATTTTACCCATTGACTAAATACTTGTTCTAATACATAAGTTACTCATTTTTCAATAAAAGAATTTTACTTATAAAAAGTTAGAACTCAATTATGCTATATATGGAGAGCATAATTGCACTCCGCCCTTTTT
>JAFQEF010000126.1 GCA_017399165.1 Akkermansia sp. | reverse complement strand
CGAGCCATGGGAAAGGAGTGGTTCAGGAAACAGGGGTTAGTCTCATTGCAGAGCGTAGTCTGTAATGGTTAGGAAACCGCCGTATGCCATAAAAGGCACGTACGGTGGTGTGTGAGGGGGCGAAAGCCCCCTACACGATTACCATGTGCAGTTCAAAACAAAAGAGCCGTTTGAGTTTCCTCAAACGGCTCTTTCATAGTCTCGCCTGGATTCGAACCAAGACAGGCAGAATCAAAATCTGCAGTGCTACCTTTACACCACGAGACCACTCGTGGCCTGCATTGAACGCAGGAACGTGCGGAGTTTTTATCATATTTGCTCCCTTTTGTCAAGCAAAGATGTAAAATTTATGCATAAAGCTCCCTAAAATTCACTTTTAGTTCAAAAAAAATAACTTTTTGTCGTCATAATACAAAAAAATACTTGTCAAATTAAAAACAGTTGCTATAATTTAACTAAGCCGCAGAGGTAAGAGTTTATCATTCTGTGGAGAAAAGTTTAAACGCGCAAAAAAAGGAGACAACATGAAAATCAAAAAAATATCAATAGCCATCGTTGCAGGAGCCGCAGTATTGCTGAGCTCTTGCGTGACGGATGCCGGGGTATGGGGTGCATCCGTATCCTACGCCTCCCCCGGGTTCAGCTCATCCGTAGCCTGGACGAATGCCAGCTACGACGTGAACGGGTTCCCGATATATGGGTATGCGTATGGTCGCCCGGTGTATGGTTACACGGCCGCGGGTGCCGCCATATTCAGCATTGCTGCACTTACGGCGTGGTGTTACGTGCCTGACTGGGGACCCGCCCCTTGGTACCACGGGCATCATCACCACCCGCACCACTGTCACAGGGTACCGGCACCGCCTAAATATGCACCGGGGCATCATCCGCACAAGCGTCCCTCCGGTGGCATGAATGCCCCCATTCACAAAAATCCGTCCTCTGTGTTGGGTAAACCCATAGGGCATAGTGGCAAACCTAATCATGGTAATGCACATCATAATGGCCGCCCCAACGGTTCCCATGGTAATCACCAGGCTAACCGCCCCAATAACGGTCGCCCCAATGGGGCGTTCAATAATAACAACCATGGCAACCGCCCCGATTTTAACTCGAGACCGGGCAACAACAACGGCCGCCCCGGTGTGAGCAGCCGCCCCAATAATGGCCGCCCCGATTTTAACTCGAGACCGGGCAACAACAATGGTCGCCCCAATGTGAACAGTCGCCCCTCAGGTAACACGAATCCGCGTCCTGCGCTCGGGCGTCCGTCTTCACCGTCTCGCCCGAGCATGAGCCGTCCGTCCGCACCGTCTCGCCCGAGCGTGAGTCGCCCGTCCACGCCGTCTCGCCCCAGCGTGAGTCGCCCGTCCGCACCGTCTCGCCCGAGCGTGAGTCGCCCGTCCGCGCCGTCTCGCCCCAGCGTGAGCCGCCCGTCAGCACCGTCTCGCCCGAGCATGGGTGGTGGGCGACCCTCCGGCGGTGGGCATCGCCGTTAACAAGAATCAAAAATAAAAACATCGCCGTACCGCTGAGGGGTGCGGCGGTGTTTTCCCCTGCATCAATGAGACTATGGAAAAAAATAGGATAAAAGCTTGCAAACAGCGTGAAAATTTGCTACCCTTTCCGCGTATGAAGAAAACAATAGTAGCACTGGGTATAGGTGCATCTCTGCTGGTGACATTCAGCTCATGCAGCAGCACGGATGTTTACGAACCGACCGGAAATTATACCGTAGATGACGGCGAAATTCCGCCGTGGCTGCTTGAAGGCAATGAGGATGAACAAATTGCAGCCGCTCCTTATTCTCAGAATCGTAATGATACCCTTATACCGGACGAGACGCAGACCATGGCCAACGTAAATGGCAGTGCTTCGTCTCAAGTTCAGCCTGAGCATATTGCACAAAATCCGCCGCCCCCCACGGAGGATATGCCTTTTATCGAGGCTCCGTCTGATCCCTTGGCAACCGGACCTGTTGTAACCCCGCAAGAATCTGCTCTTGCAACCAATACAAAGCCTGTTGTTAAGCCTCAAAAGCCTGTACAGGTAAAACCCAAGCCTGCACAAACCAAGAAACCGCAGGGCAAGAAACCCGCCAAGAAGTTCACCGAGCCCACGCTCATTACTTACACTGTGCGCAAGGGTGACAACCTGCACGACATTGCCAAGCGCAGCCGTACCACCATTGCCCAGATTAAGAAGGACTCCAAGCTGAAGGGGGACACCATCTATCCCGGTCAGGTGATTAAGGTGCGCTATATTCCCAAGGATTACAAGCCCGGCAAGAAGAATGCTGCCGGCGGTAGCACGGGTAAGGCTCGCACTCACGTTGTTGCTAAGGGTGAAACCATCTCCGGTATCGCTAAGAAGTACGGTGTGCCCTACACGCAGATTCTCAAGGCCAACAACATGAGCCTTAAGGATGCCGCCAAGATTCGTCCCGGTAAGCGCCTGACGATTCCGGCCCCTGCCAAGAAGAAGTAAAGCTTACCACACACCTCAATTCTCGGATAGGATATGAAACGCTCTCCCCTTAATCTGCTTGTTATCAGCGGTGCTGTAGGCATACTTTGCTCCTGCTCCACGGGCGGGCCCAAGGTAGATGTCGGCTGGATAGGGGAGTCCGTTTCATCCCCGCAGAATGATACGGTGATTATAGAGAGCGGGCAGCGCCTGCCGGATATATCCGTGCAGCCTGCTGCCCCGCAGCAACCCGTGCAGCCACAGCAGGCTGCACAGCCCTCCCGCTGGGCAGGGTTCATGGCGCAGGTGCAGCAACAGCACCCGCACACTGCCACCCCGCAGCCCCTCATGCAAGCTGCTCAATTGCCTGTGCAGCAGGCTGCAAACCGCAGTTATACCGTGCAACCCGGCGATACCCTCAGCTCCATCGCTGCCCGCCACGGTGTCAGTACTTCCACCCTCATCTCACTCAATGGCCTTGCTGCCAACCCCAACGCTTTGCGCGTAGGGCAGGTGTTGCAAGTGCCCGGCGCAGCTCCGGCTGCCACCATGCCGTCCTACCAAAATGCTACCCCCACCGCACCGCAAACGTCTACAGCTTCATACAAGACGTATACGGTTGTGGCGGGTGATACATTGTCCGGCATTGCCGCGAGAAACGGCACCACCGTTTCCGCTATCATGGCCACCAATGGCTTTACCCCCGACATGGCTAACCGCATTCGTGTCGGTCAAACAATCAAATTACCCCGGAACTGATGATGAAGAAGCCTCTTTTTTGCGCTGCCGCAGCGCTGATTACCGTGTTGGCATCCTGTAACCCCACCATCGGTGAGTACAACGGTGTCAACGTGCACAATGCACAAAACCCCATGCTTACACCCTCTCTGTATTCGGAGACGGGCGGCGTGAATCCCCTGTTGATACAGGGTAAGGATCAACCCGGCTACGTTAACCCGTACCCCACGGGCACTTATGAGCACTTTGTGGCTCAGCCGGAGTACCCCAAGACCATCAAAAACTTCTGCAATCCTGCATTGCTTTCTCAGGCCACACGCTTTAACTCCAAAATTATCATCTGCTTGCCGCAGCAGCGTGCTCGCATGTATGTGGAGGGTAACGTGGCGTATGACTGGCCCGTATCCACCGGTACGGATGGTCATGAAACCCCCACAGGTACCTTCCTGATCCTCCAAAAGGAGAAAGACCACAAATCTAACCGTTATGGTAAGTTCGTTAAAAACGGCAAGACGATTGACTCCAATGCAGATACCGCCAAGGGTATCCCTGAGGGGGCCACATTCCGCCCCGCCGGTATGCCTAATTGGAACCGCCTGACGTGGGATGGTGTGGGGATTCATGGCGGTAAGGTGATACCCGGCCGCAGACTCTCCCACGGCTGCATCCGCACCCCTTACGATGTTGCCGCCAACCTCTACAAGTATACGGAGATGAACATGCCTGTATACATCAGCGCTGGTGTAGAGGACTACAACCGCGGTGGTGCCGTGCGCAAGGATGACGTTAAATACCGCCCCGGCGGTGATAATACGGATATGCCGCAGGTGCCCATCACCGGTTAATTTCAATTGCAAATTTTTCGGCAGAGTCGTTGCTGTGGCAATATAGCGGCGACTCTGTTTTTTATATACCGCCATGTCTCCCAGAACCCTCCGTGCCGCCAACAGCCACTTTTACATAGGTTGTACCTTTGCCGTTATTTTTGCTTGTGTCTATGTTATGTACACCCGCACACCGGGGTGGGCCACAAGCTTTGCCATTGTCTTTGCCTGTTCCGCTGCTACGTTGTGGGGGGCGTATTATGCCTCCTTCTCTTATCGGGTCAATGCGGTGCGTATTTCTCGTATCACGTTGTTCGGTACCCAACACATACGGTGGGAGGATATCACCTCCGTCTCGTATGATGAGACCGACTCCGGCGGCGTCGCCTCCTGCAAAATTACCATCGTCTCTCCTGCCCATACCTTTGAAATAAGCTCCGATGTTTTGAACCCCGATGCCGTGCGGGATATGGCAGATGAGCTCAGAAAAATGAATCTGCTCCCGCCCCCTCATACACCTCAAAATGGGTAATTGTTACCAATTTTTTAGCAAATTTCAAAAAAAAGTCTTTTCAAATGAAAACTTTTTGATATAATCCGCGCGCTGACCCGCCGAAAATTCAAAAAAATGAGGATTCGGCGGAACCCAGTAAGCACAAATTATATGACTGATTACACCACACGAGTGCTGGAGCAAGTTCGCGCTAAAAATGCAGCCGAACCCGAGTTCCTGCAGGCAGTGCAGGAGGTGATCTCTACCATCACCCCTGTGCTTTCCGCTAACAAGAAGTACGAAGACAATTGCATCTTGGAGCGCATCACGGAGCCTGAGCGTACCATCATTTTCCGTGTGCCCTGGATGGATGATAATGGAAAAATTCACGTTAACCGTGGTTATCGTGTACAGTTTAACAGCGCCATCGGGCCTTATAAGGGCGGCATCCGCTTCCACCCGTCTGTTAACCTGGGCATCCTCAAGTTCCTTGGCTTTGAGCAGGTGTTCAAGAACTCCCTTACCACGCTTGCTATGGGTGGCGGTAAAGGCGGTGCAGACTTTGACCCCAAGGGCAAGAGCCGTGCAGAGGTAATGCGCTTTTGCCAAAGCTTTATGACCGAGCTCTCCCGCCACATTGGTGCGGATACAGACGTGCCCGCCGGCGATATCGGTGTGGGTGGTCGTGAAATCGGTTTCATGTACGGTCAGTACAAGCGCCTGCGCAATGAGTTTACGGGCGTGCTCACCGGCAAGGCTCTCAACTGGGGCGGCTCTCTGATTCGCCCGGAGGCTACCGGCTACGGTTGCGTATACTTTGCTCAAAACATGCTCGCCACCAAGAATGACGACTTGCAGGGCAAGGTTTGCGTGGTTTCCGGCTCCGGTAACGTGGCTCAGTACTTGGTACAAAAGCTCAACCAGCTGGGTGCCAAGGTTGTTACCATGTCGGACTCCAACGGCTATGTCTTCGACCCCGCCGGCATTACCGAGGAGAAACTCGCATGGATTATGGAGCTCAAAAACGAGCGCCGTGGCCGTATCAAAGAGTATGCAGACGCCTTCCCCGGTGTGCAGTACTTTGAAGGCATGCGCCCCTGGAATGTTCCCTGCGACTGTGCTTTCCCCTGCGCTACGCAAAACGAAATCAACGGTGCAGATGCCGCTGCCCTCATCAAAAACGGCTGTATGCTCGTGGCAGAGGGTGCTAATATGCCCACGGATTTGGATGGCATCAACGCCTATTTGCAAGCCAAAATCCTCTATGGTCCCGCCAAGGCTGCCAATGCCGGCGGCGTAGCTACCTCCGGCTTGGAGATGTCCCAAAACAGCATGCGCCTTAAGTGGACCGCTGAAGAGGTGGATGCCAAGCTTCACTCTATCATGAGCGATATTCACGAGAATGCATATAGTCATGCCCGTGAGTATTCCCCGGATTCCTCGGCTGATTTCACCAACTACGTGGCCGGTGCTAACATTGCCGGTTTCGTGAAGGTGGCAGACGCCATGATTGACCAAGGTCTTGTATAAAGACCACGCACCACACGTTTGTTTTATAACCGCACAGCCCCCTGTTGCCAAGGCAGCAGGGGGCTGTTTAATAGTACGTCAGGCATGACACGTAACTGGGGTGAGAGTCCCCAATGAGCCGCTGACAGAGCGGAATCAAATAGCCAAAGGCAACTGCGTCACAGTAATGTGGGGTGGGGAGGAAGCCTGAGGCGAAACACAGACAGGATGAACAAGAACCGAATAAAAGGCCAAAGCGCACGAGGTGAGGCAGCTATGGATGCTTACGCCCAATTCTCTGTCAAGAGTGCGCATGGTAGATTCGGCTTGCACTGTGTGAAAGCTGCGTG
>JAFQEF010000125.1 GCA_017399165.1 Akkermansia sp. | reverse complement strand
GCCCATGATGGTCATGATGCGCATGTTGGTGACAACGTAAGCGGAGTCAGTGATTTCGATGCCGATTTTGGCAAGGGGGGAGTCAAGCGGACCCATGCAGAAAGGAATCACGTACATGGTACGGCCCTTCATGGAGCCATCGAGGAAGGGGTTGAGGATGGCGCGCATCTCTTCCGGGGACTTCCAGTTGTTGGTGGGACCGGCGTCCTCCTGCTTCTCGGAGCAGATGAACGTGCGTTCCTCTACGCGGGCCACGTCAGAAGGAGTAGAACGAGCCAAGAAGCAGCCGGGGCGCTTCTCGGGGTTAAGGCGAATATAGGTGCCCTTTTCAACCAGCATGTCACACAGCTGGGTGTTCTCTTCCTCGGAACCGTCGCACCAGTAGACGGAATCGGGTTTGCAGAGCTGGCGGATTTGCTCCACCCACTCGGCAGCCTTCTTATGTGTAGTACCTGTAATCATGGTGCCAATAAAATAGCACGATATGAGGTAACTTGCAACACGAAAATTCACCATTTTTTGCCATGCAGGGAAATTTTCAAGCAACAGAAGCCGAATTTGAAGCCAACGGAAAGCTTATTACCCGCAATAAAATGCAATTTTCACCGCGCACGCGACAAATCAGGTAGAAAGAAGCTTGACAAAACTGAACAATTAAGGCAAACTGATTTTCGTAATGGGAAACGGAACGCGCAGCAACAGCAAAAAAGTAGCCGGCATAGTCGCAGGTGTATTAGCAATCGGCATTGCATACAGCTCATCGGCTCAAGATTTTGTACCTTTGCCCGGGGAACCTGCTAACTCGGCAAAACCGAACCCGGTTATGGACTTGACAGACCAAGCCATACGTGCAACGGGGGAGATGATAACCCCGGAGCTCCCTGAGTCTTTGCTCATTGAAAACGAAGGGGGTGAAATTTCTTACAACAACAATAACCGCATCATCACCTACACCGGACACGGCACACCCGTACACCTTAAGACAGACTCAGGAGTAGATGTTCAGGCACAAAAGGTTCGCGTCGATTTAGACAAAAAAACGGCAGAGATGCAAGGTCCCCTGACCGTCTATTTGGGGGACTCCCTCACCAAAGCCGAGAGCGGCACCTATGACTGGAACAACATGCGCGTTGAGATTAAGGGCGCAAGAGCCAAGGTTTCCGGCATTATCGTAAGAGGATCTCATATTTTGTATGATAAAGATGCAGAGGGCAAACAATACATGCAAATTAATGATGCCTATGTATCAACGGATGACTCCCAAGAACCCGACACTTGGGTAGGTGCCGGACAATTGACGGTATACCCGGGAGACTACGGTCGCGTGACAAGATTAAGCGTAGCCGGAGCCGGGCATGACATAGCCATCCCCATTATCGGTTGGTTTTCGTTCTCTCACTCACTCAACCCTAGAGAAGGCTACTTACCCCACCCCGGTGCCAAGTCAATTTGGGGCGCGTATCTGTTAAATCAATATGGTTTTCTGATAGGGAACAGGCGCGTGGAGAACAATATTCCCACGGCAGATTATCTGTTAACAACGCATCTGGATTACCGCACGCGTAGAGGTATTGCTACGGGTATCGATTTCGAGAACCTGTTAATGACAAAAAAATACAAGGACATGACAGGTTTGCGCTTGTATTATGCGGCAGATAGCGACCCGATGATTAACCCGACGGAGATACCGCGAGAGCCGACAAAGCATAATCGATACTCAGCGAAGATGAGTACACTTTGGAACTTACCTAAGCCGAGCAATGATACAACCGGAGACTGGACCTTAGGTACAAACATTGAGATTCTGAGCGATCAGTACATGCTGAGAGATTTCTTTGAAGATGAAGGGCATGTCAACGATAGACCGGACAACACCGTCAGGCTCACACGCCGAGGCAAACGCAGCGAGGCCATGTTGTGGACTCGCTTTGCCCCCAATGACTATTACACCACGGATGAGCGCATAGAGTTCTCCTATTACCGGACCAGAACAGCCATTGGTAACACCGGCATCAACTACGAAACGAGAAACAGTTTCGGGACAATGCGACAGGAGATTCCGCCGCATGAAATGTTCATGTACCGAGCTGCGCTGAACACCACGCACAATGAGGATGTTCGCAATTACTACCGGCGCCTGATGAACACCTCCGCCTACTTGCGCGCAAATTCAACCCATGAGCTTACTGCAAATTACAAGGCATTAGGATTCCTTAATATTACCCCGAAGGTCGGCGTAGGCTACAGTGGCTACTACGGAGTAGACGGCGTGGGCGCAGACAACCGTTTCTTGGGCTATGCCGGGGTTGATTTCAGCTTCAAACTGCACAAGAGCATGCCTAACTTCAGCCTGCCCTATTTAGGCTACAAAGGGTTAACGCATGTTATTAAGCCCTACACCACGTTGTCTCATTGCAGCATATCGTCCTCCAATCCCTTGGTTCCCAGGGTGGATACATGGTCCACACTCTACGGCAACAGTACGGCCAGCCCCATGTGCTTGGATTTGATGGGATTCAGCGGCATAGACGGCTGGGGCAATTGGACCATATGGAGAATCGGTATGCAAAACACCCTCACCACGACAGTGGACGGAGAGAAACGAAATATTTTGAACTGGGATGTGTTTGTTGACATTAACGAAGAAAATCCCAACAGTGATAACAGGTTCTCCAATGTATATTCATACCTCAGATTCGAGCCGGTACGCCGACTCAGCCTGAATTTGGAGACTCAGACCCCCACCATTCAAAACGGAGACGGTTTTTCTCAATACCACACATACTTAGAGTATCAACCCACAGCGTACTTGGAGGGTATTATAGGGCATCGCTCCATCAATAATCACCCTATCCAAGAGGATTCGAATCAGGTGTACGCACAAGCTAACCTGCGCTTCAACGACCGCTACAGCATGGCCTGCCGTTGGAACTGGGACATTGAGCATGGCAGACTCCCCATTCAACAATACTCTGTCTTCCGCAAAACTGGTGCTTGGTACACCGGTGCCACCTTGTTCTTACGAGACAACGGCGGTAAAAAGGAAACCGGCTTCGGCATCTCCTTCACCCTTGGTGAAACAGGCTCTGCCCTGCCCATCAATTTCTTCTGATTCTCTTTCAACAACAAAAAAAACGGTCATTGGCAATCCAATGACCGTTTTTTTTGTATATATAGATAAAACTATTTCACCTGCCATGAAATGGTGCGCTGATACACTTGCTCCGGCATCAGCACAATGGAGGGGAAATGAGCATGGTGAGGGGAATCGGGGAAATTTTGCGCCTCAAGCGCAACACCACCACGTTTGAGCGGCAAGTAATCACCGGTATACACCTGTATGCCGGGGGCATCAGTGGAAACGGTTAAAGCAACCTTACCGTTCGTAAGAGTTGCTGCCGTTTTCATACTGCCTACAGCGGGTAATACATAGTTGTCATCATACCCACCACTGATAGCATCCGCGGCATTACGAACACCTAAACAAGCAGGTTGAGTCAAATCATATAATGTACCCGCAACCGGCATGATGACACCGGTGGGAATGTTAGCCACCATGGGGGTATATGCCGTGGCATTTACCTGTAACATGTGGTCATCCATCGTGCCACAGCCATTGAGGTTCCAATAGGCATGATTGGTCAGATTCAACAACGTGGGGGCATCCGTGCGCGCCTCCATGTACAAACTCAGGGTATCATCCACCAGTTCGTACGTGGCTTTTACGCTCACATTACCGGGGTATCCCTCCTCCATGTTCGGAGACACCAAAGAGAGCTCCAAGCGAGACTCCGTTGCAGACTCCACCGCCCACACCTTATCACTGAACCCGCAAATGCCGCCGTGCAAGTGATTCGAGCCATTGTTGGTAGCCAAGTGATATTCTTTACCATCCAACTCAAACACCCCACCGGCAATACGGTTGGCAACACGGCCGCATATTGCACCGCAATAGCAGGTATCTGCCATTAACTCTTCTGCCGTTTTGGGGCCGTAGAGCAAATCTACCCCCTCATGCACTACACTCAAAATACGCGCACCATAGTTGGTGATACGCACCTGCAAGTGTGAAGAAAGGAGGGAGAAGACCTCCATGTCTTCTCCCTGAGATGTTTTACCGAAATGCATAATCGAAAAGAACGATTATACTTAATGGATATTAGAAACCATCGGGCAAGAACTTGCCGCCACCACCCAACTGAAGGGTGCCGTGCGTACCCACGGGGATGTAGCCAACACCATCATACACAGGCTGGGTTACATTGTAGGTTTTGCCATTTTTGCCATCTGCCTTAATGGTAAGCACCTGGCCTTGAGTTTGGTCGCCATATTTGGCAGCACCACGGCCGGCCATGGCACCCAAAGCGCCAAAACCTACAGTCGAAGCAACACGGCCACTACCGCCACCCAGCAACTGACCGGCACCGGCACCTACGGCTGCGCCGATAAGCGTACCCATGTTCTTGGTGGAGGAGTCGGAGTCAATCGTTACATTGCGTGCGTTAACAACGGTTCCGCTGATTACCTCGCCCACTGCGCCGGCTTGATTAGCGCTGACAGTGTCAAGAGAACCGAGGTTTTTGCAGGAAGGCACAGCAAGAAGACCTGCTGCCAATACGAGTGCTACTATTGTTTTTTTCATAATATGATTTAGATTGTTGGAAGTTAATAATGCCGGGATGCTTAATCACCTTTTTTCTCCCATGCAGATACTTTACCATTAACAAACTCAACATAAGCCTCTTGAGTCGGTATATAGGCGGTACCGGTTGTTGGGTATACAGGGTCATACCATCCGTATGGGCCATGATGGAGGGGGCTCCAATCTGACATAACGGTAACAGGCTCATACCCTCTATAAATCCACCGCTCCGTCTTGCGTCCATCCTTCTCCCCGTACACCGGGGCGGTGTCAGGAGCCCCCCATGCCAGTAAAACGGCATCGGCAGACATACCCTGCTCTATTCGCCCCTGTTGCACCAACAGTTGTTGTTGAGGGGGTAAAGATTGAAACGCAGCCGGATTTTCAGCGATACGATCCGCCGGAGTTGTCACACAAGCCCCCACCATAGCGGCAGCCAATGTAACAGCCACGATTTTCACGATGTTATTGAAGATACGAGCTATCATTCGCGTATGACATTAGCAGAAAAATTATGGCTTGCCAAGTAAAAAAAAAAATGATAGAGTCATGCAGAGCGATATGAATACTAAATATACTTTATTTTCTCTTTTCTCGGCATCTGCTTTTTGCATAACTGCACAAGCTGCTGATGCTCCCGGTGCCTTGGCTGGTTACGATTTACCGACAGGAGATCAAGCAAAAATAGGTTTTGCAATAGCTCCCGCTTTTTCAGAAAAATTTCAAGAATTACAAAAAGAGGTTATTGGCAAAATTAATAGCTGGGATGAGGAGAAGCGTGTAGCGTACGCAAAAGATCTTAATCTTGACTATGTTTTACCCTATCACGAGGAATTATGGGCAGACCAAGCCGCCTATGCGGAATATAAGAAAGAGTGGAGCAATATAGGCATGCAGGCTGCAGCAGAGGTTGCCCTTTCTGTGCAGGACGCCGGCAACGGGCTCTACCGTTTCTACGCCATCACCAATGTAGCTAACACCGGACAAAAAGCCCCCGTATCCATCAGCGGGCTTAACTACGACCCAGCCAAGAACGTATGGACATCTTCCCACGGAGAACTGACTGCCAAGGAGTTCAAAACTACGGATGACTACATCTTCAAAGCTCAAACCGGTACAGAGTGGAAACTGGAGAAAGAAGATAGCTTTGCCAAGACTGTGCAAATGCTGCGTATCTCCAAAACAACGGATAACAAGGCCACTTTCATAACCTACCAATCTGTGGAGGTATCAAAAATCACCGGCTCCGTTCTCTCTAACCAAAGCTACACGCTTCTTTTCCCCATTAAGCAGGCTAAACTCGACATCGGCGCCCCCGGCACGCGCTGATAACCTGAGTTTGAAACAATTTAACGGGAGTCTGTGCAACGCCATAGGCTCCCCTTTTCATTATGAGAATCATTGCAGGCAAGGCAAAAGGCTACAACATCCAAGTACCGCAGGGAGAAGTACGCCCCACGCAAGACCGCGTGCGCGAGGCACTGTTCAATATACTGCATCCCATTATCGGCGGGGCACGTATACTGGATCTCTTTTGTGGCTCCGGCTCCGTTGGACTGGAGGCATTGAGTCGCGGGGCTGCATCCGTTCGCATGGTGGATGCATCGAGGCAATCCTGCGCCATGGCACGCAAGAATCTCGAAAAAAGCAAACTCACGGGTGGCAGCGTCGTGCAGAGCGATTGTCTTCAATTTGTTAAGCGAGATGCCGGCAAGTACGACATTATTTTCGCAGACCCACCCTACGCTAAAGCCGCCGGAGACCGCGATATGATAGCCGAGCTGATGACCGACCGCCTGCATGAACTGCTGACGGATGACGGCTACTTTATAGCAGAGGCACAAGTAGGCTACGGGGTGGGAGATATCCATACCCGCGAGTTCCCCGGCTGGGAGCTCGCAGACGAGCGCACCTACGGCAAAAACACCATTCTTTTCTACCGCAAACAACAGTCATGAAACGCTTCCTTTTTCTTCTTCTCTACAATCTGTTTCTGCCTATCTTCCTGATAATCTCCATACCGGGCTACCTCATCAAAATGAAAAAGAGGGGTGGATTCGGCACCGGGCTATCGGAGCGATTCGGCATCTATAAACGCCCCAAATCGGAGGAACCGCAGGGCGGGCTCTATGTTCACGCCGTAAGTGTGGGAGAGGTATTCATTGCCCTCAAGTTCATACGAGAGTGGCGTAAAACCCACCAAGAACCGGTTGTGCTGGCTACCAGCACGGCAACAGGGCACCAAGTAGTGAGGGATGCCGCGCTGCCGGGAGTGCGAGCTCTCTACTCACCGCTGGATGTACCGGGGCTCTCCGGCAGATGCCTCTCACGCTTTAACCCCAAGGCTGTTGTATTGATAGAGGCAGAGCTTTGGCCAAACTTTGCAGAGGCGTGCCACCGCCGCCGCATCCCCATGCTGATGCTCAACGCCCGTTTATCCCCCCGCAGCGAGGGGCGCTACCGCAAAGTACGCGGCATTACAAGCCTGCTTTTCTCTCGCCTCACAGCCTTGGGAGCCCAGAATGAGAAGGACAAGGGGCGTTTTGCCGGCATCGGCGTTAATGAAGACATCATCACCGTTACCGGCAGTATCAAGTTCGACGTACTGGGGGACACCCCCGCAGCCCCCCGTGCAGAGTTTAAAGATCTGCTGCGCACAATCTCCGGCGGCAAACCCGTTGTGCTGGCGGCTTCCACCCATGCCGGGGAGGAAGCCCTCATTGCCACCGCCGTAAGAGAAGCCGGGGCCTTCCCCCTCATTGTACCCCGCCATGCAGAGCGACGTGCAGATGTAGTGAAAGGTCTCACCGCTGCGGGATTCCACCCTGTATTAAGAACGGAGAAGAAATTCCCCGCCCCCCTGCCCCCCAACCTGTGCTATGTGGCAGACACCACGGGCGAGCTGAGGGATTGGACCGCCCTGGCAGATGTAGCCGTTATCGGCAAAAGCTTCCTTGCTCGTGGTGGTCAAAACCCGGTGGAGGCTATTGCAGCACGTGTACCCGTTGTATTCGGCCCGGATATGACCAACTTTGCAGACCTCGTCACCTTGCTTAATGCAGAAAACAGTGTATGGCAATGTGAAAAAGAGGAGCTGGCCGCCACCCTTGCCAAAATACTCACGGATAAGGCAGAAGCCTCCGCACGCAAGGAGAGGGCCTACCGCGCCCTCAGCGTACACTCCGGTGCCACACGCCGCAGTGTAGAGCTTGTCGAAACGCAATACGACTGATTTTTTAGTCACACAAATCGGGTATCTCAGAAAAAGCGGACTATACCAATTTGACTATATCGTAGGGTGGGGCTTCAGCCCCACCTTTTATCTTTAATACCCAATCAGAAAAATTTTCTCGACAGGTGAATAAAAAAATGTTATTTTAAAGCAGGCTTGAGTTATTCATCATAAACTCGGCATCATCTTAGCTCCATGTAACACATTCAAACAAATGAAAAAGCACAATATATTCATCGCCATATCGGCTATTTGCTTCTGTTTCTCCGCATGTGATAGCAAAACAGAGCAATATGCCACCGAGATAAATGACATCACCACGGAAACAGCGGAACTACTTCTTGACTGTAAGGATCAAGATGACATCAACGATGCAGTTAAAGAGATTAATGAGCTAACCAAAAAGGCAGAAGAGATTAGCTCTAACGCCAAAAGCGATAAGCTCAAAATGGAAGAAGAGATAAAGCAAATGACCCGCCGTGAATCCGAAGAATTGGAAAAAGAGCTCGGCAAGGAGACGCTTAAAGCCGCAGCCCTGCTTGAAGATGGCGTGTACCATGTAAACAAAATTGAAGGAGCAAAATGTGAGGAAATCAACAAAGCCATACATGAATTAAAAAAAGCACTTTTTCCCTTAGAAAACTAACCCACTAAACAAATTTTCGACTATATGAAAACTCGTCACATTTTCGCCACTATAGCAGCTGGTTTCGCACTTAGCGCATGCTCTGATACCGCAGTAGATTACAATAACAATGCCTGCGATAAAGCAGAAAAAGTTGCAGAAATTCTTATGGACTGTAAAACTTGGGAGGATGCTTTTGATGCCGCAGACGACATTCACTCCATTGCTGATGACTTAGAAGCCTTGGCAGAGGCTCGCCGCAAAGATCGATTCGTTATTGAGGACGAAGAGGCTGATATGACCAACGAAGAATATGATAAGTACAAAGAGGAAATGTCAAAACGCCGCGATGAGGCTCGCAAAAAACTGACAGAAGGAGAAAAACACATCAACGGCAATGATGCCGGAAAATCTGCTACTCTGCGCTATGCCGTCTCTCGCTTCAAGAAAGCATTCTGATAAAAACTTTACCTGACTCCTTTTCCCGATTTAACGTATTCCCAAATCGTTAAATCGGGATTTTGCTTGTCATATCATTCCTCATTTACTAGAATGTAAGCATGAGATTTGATTCTACATTCATAAGCCACTGCATGGCTGCCACAGTAGCGTTATCCTCAACAACATTGGCAGTAGAGGGGTGGCATACAGACCTTACGGTTGCGCTTAAGGAAGCCAAGCAAGCGCACAAGCTCGTGCTGGTAGATTTTACCGGGTCAGACTGGTGCTCCGCCTGCATCAAACTGCGCAAAACCGTGCTGGATGCGGCAGATTTTCGTCAATACGCAGCAGAGCATTTTGTGTTTATGGAGGTAGACCTGCCGCAACGCAAAAGCTTTGACCCGAAATTGCGTGCCCGCAACGAGGCCCTGGCCAAGCAATACCATGTGGCAGGGTATCCGTCTGTATTGGTACTGAACCCACAAGGCGAAGTTGTAGGTGGGTTTGAAGGGGCAATTTCACAAAAAGAAGCCATAAGCGCGCTGGATAACGCCAGAGTTGCTGCAAGGTTATTACAGGAGGCCTCCCGCCAAAGCGGCACAGCCAAAGCCCGCACCCTCATGCAAGTGTACCGCCAATTCCCTGCATCCAAAACATTTGCTAAGGCAAATGAGCAACTTAAAAGCGAAATCATGAAGGCGGACCCTAACAACGAGACCGGTATTCATGACCACGCAGCGGCACAAGAGCAGGCAAGGCGGTTCCTACAACAACGGAATGCCCACCACATCAGCTCCCCGGCCATGGGGGCATTGCTGCAGCAACAGCTTAAGGAGGCCTACCCCTCCAATCGGCTTGTCATTTTGCAAGAGCTTTGCCAACATGCTTTAGCTACTGCCGAAACAGTTGAGGATATTCAAGCCGCCCGCAAAATGTTTGAACAGCTGCTCCCCCTGCTGCCGGAGAAGGAGGCCGCCGATACCCGGCATTTCATCAACACCTATTTTTCAGACCCGGCTGCACTTCTTCAGATGCTGAAAACAAACAGCCCCGGGTAAGGCAACAAATGCTCACACCTCAAAAAAAGAACGGGGAAAAAACCCCGTTCTAAAAGTATTCGAGATGAAAGCGGTTAATTAATCTGCCCAAGAGAGCACCACCTTACCGGACTTACCGGAGTTCATGACATTGAATCCCTCTTCAAAGTCCGTATAGCGCATACGGTGCGTGATGATGGGGGAGACATCCAACCCGGAGCGAAGCATGGCATCCATCTTTTGCCAGGTGGAGTACATCTCGCGACCGTAAATACCCTTCATCTTAAGGCCCTTCCATACAAAGGTATTCCAATCGATACCGGAGCCACCGGGCTGAATACCCAACAGGGAGATATTGGCACCATAGGCAGAGTGGTTAATAATATCCTTTAGGCAAGCGGGGGCACCGCTCATCTCAAGGCATACGCCATAGCCCTCATCAATGCCCAAATCCTCACGGGCTGCAGCAATAGAGTCACCACCAATCACATTCACCGTGCGGTCTGCACCCATGGTCTTGGCCAAGCCGAGCTTGTAGTCGCTCACATCGGTAATAGTAACCGTGCGGGCACCTGCCTTTTTACAAACGGCGGCAGCCATGGAGCCGATAAGCCCGGCACCGGTGATAAGAACATCCTCACCCACCAAATCCCAAGAAAGCGCAGTGTGAGTAGCATTACCCAAGGGGTCAAGAATGGAGGCAATCTCCATGGGCATATCCTTATGAATACGGATGACGTTGGATTGCGGGATGGAAAGATACTCTGCAAAGCAACCCGGGCGATTCACGCCAACACCCATGGTATTGGGGCACAGGTGGAACATGCCACGGCGGCAGTTACGGCAATGCCCACATACAATGTGCCCCTCGCCGGATACCACCTCGCCGGGCTTAAACTCCGTCACGGCGGAGCCCACGCGCTCAATCACACCGCAGAACTCATGCCCCACATGCATACCGACGGGAATGGTTTGCTGTGCCCAGGCATCCCAGTTCCAGATGTGTAAATCCGTACCGCAAATAGCTGTGCGATAAATCTTAATGAGAACATCATTGGGGCCGACCTCGGGCATTGGCACCTCCATCAGTTCGAGCCCTTTATCAGCCTTGGTTTTGACGAGCGCTTTCATGGGCGAAAATACTACTCCTCTCCCCCCGAATTAGCAAGCCTAATCTTGATTAATTACGGCATATTTTATGAACAAGCGGGCACGATAAAACGCAAAACGGGCGATTTTTCTTGCACGTAAGCACGGGGTATGCTAGATTATAAGGCGCATGGGAGCATTTGCACATCGGTTACGACTGGGATGGAAAGGAATCCGCAATTTTATCTCGCAGGGAATGGTGGATCCCCTGCCCGTGCGGCACGCGTTGAAAGGCTATACGCCCACTAAAGCGGGGCGAGACATGAAGGCCGCGCTGGATGTTGCCTTGGTAGGCTTACCGCAGGGCATGGCCTTTGCCGCCATGGCCGGGCTTGACAGCATATACGGCATCATGGCAGCAACGGTTGGCACCTTCATTGCCCCCCTATTTACGCGTTGCAGTTTAACGGTGAGTGGGCCCAGCAATGCCACGGCATTCATGTTGGCCAGTTTCTTTTTGGCATCATCCCCGCATATACAGGCACACCCGGGCATTTTTGTACCATTGATTGTTTTCTTGGCGGGTGTCACCTGTGTGATAGGGGCTTTCGTAAAAGCAACGGAGATGCTGCAATTCGTAAGCCGCAGTGTGTTGGTGGGTTATATTACGGGGGCTGCCACACTCATCATTGCCTCTCAACTGCGTTATGTGCTGGGTATAAATGATGTAAATGCAGGCAGCTCATTCTTTACCATGAGTGCGGCTATTCTGAACAATTTGCACATGGTGCAATGGCAACCCATTGTGCTGGGCGTGCTGTCGTTCCTGATGTTCATACCGCTCAAAAAACATTTTAAATTTTTGCCCACCTTTGCCATCATTCTGCTGACCATGAGCATACTCAATGCGCTATTGTGCATGCCGTGGGCGGGTGCAGCTTTTACGGATGTACGCATGCTCAAGGACTTCACCATGAGCGACCTCACCTGCCGCCCGCCGGATATCACCGCCATTGCCGGCAACTTTGCAGAGCTGTTTCCCGTTGTCATCGGTATTGCATTTCTCTCCACCTTGGAGCAAACGGTGATGAGCAAAACTATCTCCGCCAAAACGGGAGAAGCCGTCAACCTGAACCAAGACACCTTTGCCGTAGGCATGGCCAACATAGGCTCAGCCTTCACCACATCCTTGCCCTGCTCGGCATCGCTCACGCGTTCCATGCTCAATTACACGGCAGGGGCGGCCTCACGATTCTCCGGCATCTATTGCGGGTTAATGTGCTTAGGCATCACCTTCGTGCTGGCAAGTTTTCCGCTCATCTCCAAAATACCGCACAGCGTACTGGCAGCCTTGGTGCTGGCAAACGCCGTATCATTGTATGACCGCAAGCTGCTGCGTATCTGCTTTCGCTCCACCCCGGGGGATGCCGCCGTGCTCATCATCACCTTTATAGCCGCCCTGTTATTGCCGTTACATGTGGCCATATTCGTGGGTGTTATCATCTCCGTATCCATTTTCCTGCGCAAGGCATCCAAGCCCGAGCTGGTGGAGTACACTTTTGACGACAAAGGCACCCTGCTGGAGGTCAATGAAAACGCCACCCGCCTGCCGCAAATCTCCATTGTACACGTAGAGGGCGACCTCTTCTTCGGCGCGGCGGATTTGTTCCGCAAACAAGTAGCCCGCATTGCAGAGGATCCCTCACTGGCGGTCATTGTTCTGCGCATGCGCAATGCCCGCAATTTGGACGCCACCTCCGTATGTGCGCTGGAGGAGCTCATCAAGTTCACGCGTGAAAAAGGGCGCCACCTCATTATCTCCGGCGCGGGCCGAGAGGTATACAGAATCCTTAAAAAGAGCGGTGTACTGCGCGTATTGCAAGAATCTTGTGCCGAGGGAGAGAGCAACATTTTCCTCTTTGAGCCGAAAAACCCCAACATTTCCACCCGCTACGCGCTTAAACGTGCGCAAAAACTACTGGGGTCTCAGCAGGCAGATATCTCCATTTACACCACAGAAACGGCAAAACCGGCATAAGATTACATGCAAGCAGAGCAGTATCAAGCCTTTGCACAGACCTTAGCAGATTGGTTTACCGCCAACGGGCGCGATTATCCTTGGCGCAGAACCACGGACCCTTGGGCTATTTTGGTGAGCGAAATCATGCTGCAACAAACCACCATACCCACCGTACTCGGGCGTTATGAGACTTGGTTGCAACAGTTTCCCACAGCAGCACACTTGGCAACGGCAGATGAACAAACGGCCCTGCGCTCTTGGGAGGGGCTGGGCTATTACCGCCGCGTGCGCGCCTTGCGTGCTGCTGCCATTGCTATTACAGAGCAACACGGGGGCGTGTTTCCCGCAGATGAAGCCGCCATACGCGCCCTGCCCGGTATAGGCGACTATACCGTTGGTGCCATTTTAAGTTTTGCCTACAACCGCCCCGCCCCGTTGGTGGATGCCAATGTATCCCGCGTTTTTGCGAGAGTTTTTAACGACGCCACCCCCATAGACTCCCCCGCTGGTCGCAAAAAACATTGGCAGTTAGCAGCAGAACTGGTACACACCACCAACCCGAGAGCCTACAACTCTGCCCTGATGGAGCTGGGCCAAACTATCTGCACAACCGGCGAGCCCACGTGCCTGCTTTGCCCCATACGCCGCTTTTGCACTGCAACAGCCCCTGCATCACTCCCCGTCAAATTACCTAAAAAAGAGGTACTGCATACAGAGCACCACGACTTATGGTGCCTGACACCAAACGGGCTTTTATTAGAAAAACAAGCAGACGGCAAACGCCACGAAGGCATGTACCGCCTCCCCCAACGCACCAAAGACCAATTAGCGGGGCTACCCTTGCTCTCGACTCAAAAATACAGTGTCACCCGTTACAAGGTTACACGCTATCTCTACGAGGCACCTTCTGCCCAACCGCAGGGAGAAGAGGTATTTATACCCCAGGCCGCCCTCGCTGCCACCCCAATGGCCTCCCCGGACAGAAAATTGATCAATAGCCTATTAAAAAATACAACAGATTAAGTTCTACTGAAAAAGCCGCTCGGGGAGAGCGGCTTTTCAGTAAATTGGAATGTTGAGACGGTATTACTCCTCATCCTGGCCGGGCACAGCAAGCAAGATGTGCAGCGTACGCTCGTCATCCTTAATGGTATTGGTAGCGTGTACGGCACCTACACCTTCCAGGAAGGGCGTGAGCATTGTGGCATCCGGAGATGCCTGAGCAGCAACACCCAAAGCAGCCGGGCGCACGGTGTAAACGGCACCGGTAAAGTTGATTTTGCCGTTACCGTACTTCACCATTTGGGCATTGAGCGCAGCCGAGTTACCAAAGGCAAAGGTCTTATCCTTTTCAGAGATGGTGGAGTTAAGCTCCATACCGGGGAGCAAGTCACTCATATCTGCCGTGTGAGAGGCAGCCGTTTTACCGGTCTTGCTCTTCACCTTCTTACGGAGGGAATCTGCCTTACCGCCCAGCATGCGACCCACGCAGGTAACAAGCTCATCACCGGCTTTACCGAGGGCAGCGCGGTCCTTAATGGAGTTGAAGTAGGAGACCGCCATGCTGCCATCCTTAAGCGGCATCACCACAAAGGCGGGTACTTCACCCAACGCCTTATCCGCAGCGCGCAGGTTCTTCATGAAAGTCTTGATGCGGGGCATATACTTGAGCAGCTCCGTGCCACCGGAAGCCGCAGCGGCTGCGGGCTCCATAGAGGTAACATAGCCGGCGGCCACCTGCAAGGCGGGCTCCAACACATCAATGGTCTTGCGGGGATTCACCGTTGTCTCCTCCGTTGACTCGGCATAGAAAAGCACCTTGTCATTGCGGGCTATACGAGCCAGGCGAATGTTGCCGGGTTTAAAGGTGGAATCATAGGCATCAAAAGACACCTTGACGTGTGTGCCGTCATCTTGCGGCCATACACAGAAGCGGAAAGGCTTGTCGGCATCCGTACGCACGAATGAGGACACATAGTTGAACACGGGTTTGATACCATTGGCGGCCGCATTGTAGGCGGCCACGTTGGAGTCATCCTCCTTACCCATGGCTCGGAAAACATCCTGAGCAAAATCAGCCAAGGCCTTCAGGTCATACTCTTGGTACGAGTTGAGGGCGTTGGTAAGCTCGGGGCTCACATAACCCGCAGTTTTGATACCGGAAAGCAGGTAGGGGTCATACGGTGTCAAAGCCTCAGAACTTAAGATGGACTTATCCGCAGAGTCTGCGGTGTTGATTTCATTGGGATCCTCGCATATAATGGCAATCAATGTACCGCCCTGTTGTTTGAACATAAGGTAAAGAGAACGGGCGGAGATTTCGTCTCTGAGGGTGGACTCGATGGAGGCATCCCCCTGCGGCATCTCAAAGAGGGACTTGAAGGGAATCTTTACACCCTTGCAGCCGTTTTCCTCTACACGGGTACCGCTGTATTTGGTGGCGTAGGCCTCAATGTAATCCTCTGCGGCATCCATCAAATAACGGTGGGCGGGCACATCTGCCGTAACGGAGACATACACGGGGTGCAGGCGCATACCCTTAACCTTACGCAAAGCATCCAAGGCAGGTTTGCGAGCCTCTGTCACCACTTGCTCAGCAATAACACCGGAGTATTCGGCACGGGCAGACTCCGTCCAACTCTGAGCACGGGCGGGGTAATCCTCACGACCGGCAAGGTATTGATAAAGGGGCATGAAAGCCAGCAAATCCGCAGCATTACCTTTACCCACAGCGATGCCGAGGGATTCTACATGTTCCTTTACTTTTTCGTTATCCAAGCCTTTACCCGGGGCAAGGCTAAGGAAGAGGGGCGGCATGGAGCGAACATCCGCAATGTAAACGCAGGCCTCAGCATCCGCAGGCATTACAGCCAATGCAGGGTATGTACCGGCACGGCGAGCAGCATCGGCATCCACAGCATGCGGAGCGGCAGCTAAATCTTTGTACAATTGAACCAGAGTGCGGGCTGTTGCGGACTCAGTAAACAGGGGAGCAGCAACCAAGGCTGATAATAATAAGGTGTGACGGAATTTCATGGCTGCCTGCATTCTAGCGAATCCACCCCGCCGTGTAAAGCTTAAAAGTTATTATTTAGGTAGGATTTGAGTCTTTTTCTACTCAAAATCAAGGTCAATGCAAAAGGTGGAGCTCAACGCAGCTGTGTCAAAGTCTGATACGGCGGCAGCTGCATCCGGCGCAGACATCAGCTCTGACGGATCTACACACCTGAGCGTAAACAACAAAGACGGGTCCTCATCTATAAGACACCCGGCAGCGTATATTGCGGCTGCCGCATGGGGGCATGGCTCACACCAATCCGGGCATGTGCACCGCATACACCAATCTGACGGGGCGGGTAAAAGGCCGGTTTCCGGGTCGCAAAGTTGGCGCAGCACGGCGGAGTCCACCTTGCCCTCCAGCAAGGAAACTAAGGAATCAATTTTACCGCAACAGGCGGCTTTCAATACATCAAGTTGCTCCGCATCAAAGGGAGCAATGCGTAAGCTCACCTCATAAAGCGCATCTGCACTGACACGGGCAGAGATATGGCCGGGGCTAATCCGTAAGTCCAACACACAGCCATGGCGCAACAAGGTACGCCCCGGGGCCAGGCAAAGCCCCCCTGCCTCACATTGGGCCAAATGGCGCATCCAGGCACTGCCCCAAAAATGGGCTGCCAATTTGCGTGTGGTGTTGACAACGGGGTGCAGCTCCTCCCCCTCTGCACGCAACTCCACCAAACGTTGCGCAGCCAGTTTGCCCAGCTGTGCCACGCTCATGCGGGGTCTGTAGTCGTCATCACACATAAAAAAGCACGCCGCAAAGCCGCATAACGGGCCTTGCGGCGTGGTGATATTAAATGCTTACTTTACTTGGTAACACTCTTGAAGTACTCAAGCGTGGTCTTAAGCCCCTCCTCAAGCGTGTACTTGGGCTCCCACCCGGCACCGCGCAGCTTGTCTGCACAAGCGCGGGAGTGCTTCACATCACCCGGGCGCTCGGGCAGGTGTACCACCTTAGAGGTGGAACCGGCAGCCTTGATGATGATTTCAGCCAAGTCATTAATGGTAATCTGACCACCGTAACCCACATTGTTAACACCCGTTACCTCCGGGTGCTCGGCAACATAAGCCAAGGCACCCACAATATCCTTCACATAAATGAAGTCGCGGGTCTGCTCACCATCGCCGAACACGGTGATATCCTCACCCTTAAGGGCTTTCTCCATGAAAATGGGCACGGCAGCGGCGTATGCACCCTTGGGATCCTGGCGCGGACCAAACACGTTGAAGAAGCGGCAGCAGCCGGTATTAATTTGACCGGTGGTGCGGAACATATCCATATAGTACTCACCATCAAGCTTGGTGATACCATAGGGGCTCTTGGGCTCGGGGTACATGGTCTCTACCTTGGGCACCACGGGGTTATCACCGTAAATAGCGGCAGAGGATGCCAGCACCACCTTCTTGCAACCGGCCTTGGAGGCTTCCTCCAACACGGTAAGAAGACCGTTTACGTTAAGATCCAAGCACTCACGAATCTTGCTCATAGACTCGGGCACAGATACCAATGCAGCCATGTGGAAAATATAGTCCACCCCCTCCACAGCCTTAGCCACAAGCTCACGGTCTGTGATAGAGCCCTCAATAAAGGTCACCTTCAGGCCATCCAAATTTTTCTTGTAGCCTGTGCGCAAGTTATCAAGCACACGAATCTCTTCTGCCACACCCTGATAATGCTCAGCAATGTGAGAACCGATGAAGCCGGCACCGCCGGTAATAAGGATTTTCATGGTAATAATGAAATTGGTTTACGTGTGTATATTATAGGTTTCCGGGGCAGAATGCAAGAAAAAACAGTATTTCCGCCACAAATTGTGATTTACTTGACAAAAGCAGAGTAACATGCTAGGCTTGCGGCATGTCAAACACAGATTTGATTCAAGAGATACAGCAACTTAAGAAAGAACGCAATGCCGTGATTCTTGCCCACAGCTACCAACGTGCAGAGATTCAGGATTTGGCAGATTTTGTGGGAGATTCTCTGGCCTTGGCCCGCAAGGCACAAGAGGCAGAGTGCGATGTTATCGTATTTTGCGGGGTGCATTTCATGGCTGAGACCGCCTGCATACTCAACCCCACCCGCAAGGTGCTGCTGCCGGATTTGAATGCAGCCTGCTCCCTTGAGCAATCTTGCCCGGCAGAGGAGTTAGCAGCATTTCTTGAAGCAAATAAAGAGAAGAATTACTACGTGGTGGCCTACATCAACTGCTCTATCGGTGTAAAAGCCCTGGCAGATGTCATTGTAACCAGCGGTAACTCCCAACGTATTATTGAGACAGCCCCGGCAGACCGCCCGATTCTTTTTGTACCGGACCGCAATTTGGGGGCTTGGACCGCCCGCAAGGTGGGGCGAGAAATGACGCTGTGGAACGGCGCATGCCATGTGCACGAGCGCTTTACACGCGACCGCGTGCTGGAGATGCGCGCCCAATACCCCGATGCAGAAGTGGTATGCCACCCCGAATGCCAGGAGCCCATACGCCTGCTGGCAGACCATATTTGCTCTACGGAAAAAATGATACCGTATTGCAGGGATAGCAAGGCCGCACGCTTCATCATTGTGACAGAGAGCGGCATATTACACCGCTTGCGCAAGCTGGTTCCGGGCAAAGAGTTCATAGGCATGGGCTTTGAGCAATGCTCTTGCAACGAGTGTGAATACATGAAACTCAACACTTTGGAAAAGCTGCGCAATTGTCTGCGAGACATGAGCCCCGAGGTTCGTATAGAGGAGGAGCTGCGCCGCCGTGCAGAGAAGCCGCTGCAACGCATGCTTGACCTCTCCCTTTGAGCTGAGCCTGCAACGGCATGAAAATAGCCCCGCACATATTAGCCCACGGCAACTGGATATCCATGGCAGATTTCATGGAGGTGGCTCTGTATGATGAAGATGCGGGGTATTACAGCCACAACATACCGGGCATAGGCTACCGTGGGGATTTTGCCACCGCAGCCACCATGAGCAGTCTGCCTGCCCGCCGCATAGTGGCCTTGTGGAGAGAAAGCTGCAAAGCCTGCGGATGCCGTTTACCCATCATTGAAATAGGTGGGGGCAACGGGGATATGGCCATGGCCGTACGCCGCGAGTTCTCTCTGTGGGAGAAAATGTTTGCACGGTACATCATGGTAGACCGCGCCGCTGCCCTGCGCCAACTGCAACGCATTGTGGCAGGCAGCGCAGTAAGCATTTGCGATACCGTTGAAAAAGCCCTTAAAAAGGTCAACGGGCGTGCCTTTATTTTCAGCAATGAATTGCCGGATGCCTTCCCCGCTCGGCAATTTGTGTTCCAAAACGGCGAATGGTGGGAGCTGGGCTTAGCCGTGGTAGATGGACACGTGATACGCCAGGCAGATAAACAGCCCTTGCCGGCATCCACCGCCTTTACCACATGGGCAAAAGAGGGGCAAGTGATAGAGGTGCATGAGAGCTACCACAAATGGTATGCTGCATGGCAAAAACACTGGCAACAAGGCACCCTGCTCACCATAGATTACGGGCAAACTGTTGATAAACTGTACTACCGCCGCCCGGGTGGTTCCCTGCGCGGGTACAAGGCACACACCCTGTTGGGGGCGGACGAGCTGGCAGCCTTAGCCGGCAAGTGTGATATTACGGCAGATGTCAATTTTACGGATCTCATTAATTTGGCACGCGGCTGCGAGGGCGACACGCTGCAATACATGAGCCAGCGGGATTTTCTGCTGCCCATGGCAGACACCACCCGCCCGGAGGAGCAACACCTGGTGACAGAAGGTGGTGCCGGCACCTACTTTAATGTGCTCATTCAACACCGCTACGGCAACTAACCATGCAACCGCTACTCGTCAACGGTGCCCCGTTTGAGCCACATGAGCCGCAGGACGGGATTCTTGCAGATTTAGCAGCGTTTTTGAAGGAGTGGGAATCTGCCACCCCCACCATGTGCCTGCAAACATCCGGCTCTACCGGTACCCCCAAATGCATAGAAGCAACTAAGGCAGCCATGCGGGCCTCTGCAGAAGCAACGTGCCGATTTTTCGGGCTGCAGCGGGGCGATAAAGCCCTGCTCTGCCTGCCTATGCGCTACATTGCCGGAAAAATGATGGTAGTACGGGCCCTGGTGAGCGGGCTGGAGCTGGTGACACCCCCACCGTCATCCACCCCTCTTGCTGCCATACAAACGGCAGTTAAGTTTGCCCCCTTAGTGCCCATGCAGGCCCTCACCACCCTGCAACAGCCCGACGGCATGGCGCAGCTGGAAAAAGCAGACATTATTCTGTTGGGGGGAGGGTTCATTGACGCAGCGTTGGAGGACGCCTTGCAAGACTGTAGCTCTGCCGTTTACGCCTCTTACGGCATGACGGAGACCCTGAGCCACATAGCCCTGCGCCGAGTCAACGGGGCACAACGCACTGCCTGCTATACCCCCTTGCCCGGTATCACCATCCGTTTAAGCTCACGCGGTACTCTGGCCGTATCTGCCCCCGCCATTGGGGTAGATTATCTGGAGACAAACGATATTGCAGAGATTCATCCGGATGGTACCTTCCATATTTTAGGCCGTGTAGACAATGTTATTAACAGCGGCGGCATTAAAATACAGGCAGAATCCATAGAACAAGCCATATTAACGGCAACGGGTATCACTTGCGTGGTGGTCCCAGTTCCGCACCCCGTGTTGGGGCAAGCCGTGGGCCTCGTGTGGGAGGGCGCAGAAGCTCTGCAAACCGCGCTGATGCAAGCCATTGACACCCTCCCCAAATACCATAAACCCCGGCGCATCATTCACGCAGCCATTCCCCGTACCCCCACCGGTAAACCCGATAGAGCAAAAACTAAAGCAACCGCATTAGAGTTGTAAAATAAAAAGCCGGTGAACCGTTAAACGGAACACCGACTGAAAATGTATTGAGAGGGTGGGATTAACCGATTTCGGCACGGCCGGAAAGGCGAGCACCCTCTACCATGGAAAGTACATTGGTAGTGATGTCTCCATTAACAACGGCGTGGTCGTTAAGGTGGCAGCGGGTGCTGTCCACATTGCCATCCACACGGCCATATACGTGAACCTCACCGGCGCGGATGTTGCCTTTGATGTCGGCCAACTCACCGATGGTCACTTTACCGGATTCGGAGAGGATTTCGCCCTCCACCTTACCATCAATGTGCATGTCATTCTGGAAGGTGATGGAACCGATAATCTCAATCCCCTGTGCAAGAACGTTAGTTGTGTTGCTCATAAATGTATAAATGCTTCGGTATTACACCGTCATGATTTCTTTTTCTTTGGCGGTTACCAGCTCGTCCACCTTCTTCACATACTTATCGGTCAGCTTCTGCACCTTCTCCTCGGTCTGGCGCACGCCGTCCTCGGTCAGAATGTTGTCGGCCTTGAGCTTCTTGATACCATCCATACCGGCCTTACGGGCACCGCGAATGCGTACACGAGTATCCTCGGAGAGGCTCTTCACATACTTGCAGAGCTCCTTACGGCGCTCGCCGCTCAGCTCGGGAATGGGAAGACGTACGGAGCGGGCATCGATGATGGGGTTAAGGTTGAGTTTGCTCTCAGCAATAGCCTTCTTAATATCGTTAAGAGTGCTGGGGTCAAACGGTTGAATGAGGATGGAGCGGGCATCGGGCGTGGAAACCACGGCAATGCTCTTAAGCTTCATGCTCGTGCCGTAGGAGGCCACGTAGATGTCCATATTGTCCACGAGGGAGGGAGATGCCTTACCGGTACGCACACCGGCAAAGTCAGCCATCATGCGCTCTACAGCCTCCTCCATAGAGGTTTCGGTTTCGAGCAGGAGTGTTTCTTCGTCCATGTTATGTTTGATGTTTAAGTTCTGAAAAATTATTCACCGATGATGGTACCGATTTGCTCACCGAGCAGCGCACGAGTAATGTTGCCGGGCTGGTGCATGTCAAATACCATAATGGGCTTGTGGTTATCCTTACAAAGGGTGAAAGCTGTTTGGTCCATCACCTGCAACTCACGGCTGATGCATTCTTCATAAGAAATGGTGTCAAAGCGCGTGGCGGTGGGGTCCTTCTTGGGGTCTGCGGTATACACACCATCTACAGAGGTTGCCTTCATCACCACCTCTGCATTAATTTCGCAGGCGCGCAGGGCGGCGGCGGTATCTGTGCTGAAGAAGGGGTTACCCGTACCGGCAGCAAATACAACCACTTGGCCGGCGCGCAAATCCTCACGGGCAATGTTGCGTACGTAGGGCTCTGCCACGTTCTTCATTTCAATGGCACTCATCACATGGCAAGGCACACCGGCCTCTTGCACGGCAGAGCAAATGGAAAGAGCATTCATCACCGTTGCAAGCATACCCACGTAGTCTGCCGTGGGGCGATCCATGCCACGCACACTGGCCTTGGCACCACGCCAAATGTTGCCACCACCCACTACAATGGCAATCTGCAAGTTACCACGTTGTTGAGCCTCAGCAATTTCGCGAGCTATTCTGGCTACAATTTCCGGAGAAATGTTGTCTCTGCTGCCGGGGGCGCGCAGAGCCTCCCCGCTCAACTTGAGCAGGATACGCTTGTACTTGGGAGATACGGTTTCACTCATAAGATGTGAAAAAATATTTGTTCTGCAATAATCTGCCATGTTTCCGGCCAAAAAGCGAGTCTAAAATGTGCCAGTGTGAAAAGTTTTACGAATTTCAGGCAGAATAGACACGGGGAAGCCTCGGGCCGAGCCCGGTGAAGATGGTCCACACAATGGTATCCGCCTTTTCGGCAACCTCTGTTATGGGGATGTGGGGGCCGATAAGCTCCACCTCATCTCCGGGCTCCACAAAGGGCACATGCGTAACATCTGCCATAATTTGGTCCATGGTTACACGCCCCAGCATCGGGCAAAAATGGCCGTTGATATACACGCGCGCGCCCTTGCCGGAGATACTGCGAGGCCAGCCGTCCGCATAACCGATACCGATAGTAGCCACGCGCGTGGGTTTACCCGTTATATAGGTGCGGCCATAGGCAACACCGTGCCCGGCAGGCAGCTCACGCACCAAAGAAACGCGGGAGGAAAGACGCAGGGTGGGTTTGAGCAAGCCATCGTAAATAGAGGCCATGGGTGCCACGCCGTACAACAACAAACCGGGGCGTGCCAAATTGGCAATGGGCACCTCATACCCCAGCTCACCCGCACTGGCGGCAATGTGGCGGTAGCGCAAGCGGAAATGCTGCTGTAATTGTTGAACACAATCGGTGAAAAGTCCTATTTCGTCCTGGGTGTATGAAACATCTTCATCTGCCGAGGGGAAATGAGACATCACACCATCCACCCGCAAATGCTGCATGGCGGGTAGTGTCTCTACAACACTTTGTAATTGCTGCGGCAAAAAGCCCTCTCTGCCCATGCCGGTATCTATGGCCAAATGAACCAAAAACGTTTTATCGTACAGCTCTGCCAATCTGTTAAAATGTGCGGCTTCCTCAAGGGTGGAAACCGTTGCACACCAGTTATTGAGCACAATTTCCTCTCGTTCCTCGGGGAAAGTGGGGCCCAAGATAAAAGGCTTGGTACGCACCCCGGCGCGGCTGAGGCGGCGGGCCTCGCCCGCATTAGCAACCCCGAAAAAGGCAATACCATCCGTATCCAAACGCCGTGCAACCGGCTCAAGCCCGTGCCCGTATGCCCCGGCTTTGATAACCGGCATCAGCGCAGTATCCGGCAAGGCCTGGCGAGCTACATCCAAATTATGCGCAATGGCCTCCAGGTTTACCTCTACCCAAGCTCTTGGCGGACTCTCTTGTATCATACGCCCACTTTAGCACCAATACGGCAGATTGTAAATCTTTATTTGTTGTTCAATTGATAATTAAGCAATTTGAACAATGAGGATTTGACGGAGCCGCGACAACTCATCAATAGCGAAAGGGCGTTATCATGAATGAACTCGTACCCGAACTCATCCGTACGCAAGCCGTTAAAGCATATATTAGCGTCCGCCTGTTTACAATGGTTCCACCGCCCGCCGAGCTCTGCGATAAAATCATGCCCGGATTGCGAGTTCACCACATAAGCATTGCCCCACCACGCAACGGAGTGCGGGCGAACAGGTTGCACCACGCGATCCGTGGGGTCAAGCGTTATCAGAAAAACGCGCCCTTGCTCCGGTGTGCGGGGTGGCAGTAATTCTGCGGCCTTCACGGCTGCGGCAGCCCCCATGCTATGCCCAATCAGCACAACATCTGCCTTGGGGTTCTGTTGTCGAAAAGCCGTAATGGCATTTGCAATAACTTGGTAGCCCTTGGTGGCATCCTCCGTTACACCGGCATTCCAGTGATAATAGGCACGGGCTTCCTTTGCGGCTAACGGGGGCAAACGGCGAGCCATGTGCTCGATAATGCCGCTTATTTCATCCCCGAACCCACCAATAAACACCAGTGCCACATCTGCCTGCCGGCACTCCAGCGGGCGCTGGGGGTATACGTGTTGCGCCACAGCCGGCGGTACAATAAGGGACTGCTCTGCAGCAAGAGCAGAGCAGCCTATAATAAAACTCAATTTGCAGTAATCAGCGAGCACAACGACCGGGCATCATGCGGGGCTGAATGGGGGTGGCAGGCACAGCGGCGGGCACCTCGGGAGCATTGGCGGGTTTCTCCACCTTCTCCATCTTGGTAACGGGGCGCACGGGGTAGGCGGCACTCTCAGTATTCACATAGTAGTGGTCCTGAGTCAGGCATACGGTATCACCGGGTTGCAGGGTGTCCACCAAATCAAAAACATAGCGGTCATTTTGGCCGGGGGTGGGTTTCTTGATATCCACCATCACCACAGAACCAACCTCTGCCTTATCATCACCGTATTTACCGGGTTTGGCATAGTGCTCATTAGACAGCACGGTAAAGTTGGCAACCTTGGTAGCGTGGTCGCACTTGTCGGGGCAATCAGCCGTCATGAATCGGCAGGGAATATCGGTGTAGCCGTCAAAACGGGCAATCACAGTGTTGGTTGCCAGCAACTCTGCCTTTTCGGGCATGGGAGAGGCAAAAAGAGACGGTGCCAAAGCGGCTAACATCATCGGGAGGAGCTTTTTCATACTCAGTATAGACACGTTGATTGTTATTTTTGTTCAATTATTGTGTTTTTTTGAAGCAAGCAGCAAAAGCCGCCTGCCCCGAAACCGTGCTGCGGCAATAACCGATAGCACGGAAAATCTGCTAATGCACTGCGGAACTGTGCCAGCTGCGGCACCTCCACAGCTTGCCAGCCCGGAACTCGGCGCAGGATGTACGAGATAACCTTCTCATTCTCATCGGGGTCATAGGTACAGGTGGAGTACAGAATATGCCCACCCTCTGCCACGCACTGCACGGCAGCCAGCATGATACCCTTTTGGCGTTTGGCATTGCCATTGACCATCTGCGCCCCCAAACAACCGGGGTTTTTGATACCCTTGCACAGCAAGGATTGCCCGCTGCAAGGGGCATCCACCAACAGTAAATCGAAAACGCGTCCTTCGGCAGCCCATTGGTCGGGGCGCAGGCCCGTTACCTCGGTATTCGGCAGCCCGCACTGCAACACATTTTGGCGCAAAATACCGCGGCGGGCGGCATTTACCTCATTAGCCGTGTGGTTTTGCGGCAAATAACGCGCAGCCATCAACATGGTCTTGCCACCGGGGGCGGCGCATAAATCCAAACTGTTTGCAGGGGGCGGCACTACCTCCAGCGCGGCAGACTCCCAGCAGGAGGACAAATCCAACGAGTAATATAAACCTGCGGCATAGTCGGGGTGCGCCGTGGGGCGTTCTCCCTCACACGGCACATACACACGAGGCGGAAGCCATCCCCAAGCAGCTGTATCCTCACAGGCAAACGGGGGCACATACCCCTGCGGGGCTTTGGGGCTGAGCACAACAGCCGAGCGAGAGGATACCCCCGCCCGCATGGCCTGCACCAAATACGCGGAGGCTTCGGCATCCAGCTTCAGCCGCGCACAGAGCCGTTGCTCCGCCTTGCCGGGTTCCACCTCCATTACTCCTCGTGATTTGCCGTATTAAGTGCCAAACGGGCAGCACCGATGATACCGGCCTCGTTACCGAACATGGCAGGCAGAATCTTAATCTTGGCGTAGTGCGGCGGGTACAACTGGGCCTTGAGATAACGGCGCACCGGCCCAAACAACACATCCCCTGCCTTGGCTACGCCACCGCCGATGATGAATGCCTCGGGGTTAAGAATATAGTGGCAGTTCATGAGGCAGGTGGCTAACTTGCGGCCAATGTCATCCCACAGCGCCAGTGCCACGGGGTCCCCCGCTTTGGCGGCCAGCTCAATCTCCAACGGGCCGCACTCGGAGAGTGCTTTGGGCTGCCCCGCAGCGGCGTAGGCTGCCTGCGCCTCTGCCGTAATCTCGCGGTGGCCAATGTAGTCCTCAATAGCCCCCTGGTTGCCGTAGTAGCCAATGCGGCCACGGTAGTCAATGCTCATTTGCCCCAGCTCACCCGCAGCACTTAAATGACCACGAATAAAATGCCCGCCCGCAATCACGCCCGAGCCAATGCCCGTGCCCAGCGTCAGGCACACCAAATCATTCATACCACGCCCTGCCCCCAGCTTCCACTCCGCATAAGCCATGCAGTTGGCATCATTATCCACCGCAGCGGGCAGCCCCGTGGCATCGCTCAGAATATCGCGTATATGGATATCATACCACCCCGGCACATTAGTGAGGGAGTCCACTATACCGGCTTTGTGGTCCACAAAGCCCGGCAGGCCCATGCCCACGGCTTTCACGCTCGGGTATTTCTCCATAATGGCACGCAGACGCTTGCCTATCTCCTCCACAATACAATCCGGGGAGGGGTAATCCGTTGTCTGCATGGGCTGTGCCTTATACACAATCTCCGTGCCCTGCACCACTGCAAACTTAATGGACGTACCGCCCATATCTACGCCGATAGAAAGCTCTTCCGTTGACATACGCAAAGTTTATCACACTCAGCACCGGGGGAAAAGAAAAAACTCAAGACCGGAAAACATTTTACGTTTTTATTTCCAAAAATCCGCAGCAGCAGCCACACCACGCATATCCACATACCGCGTGCGCAACAAGCTGCTGTCACGGTGTCCTGTTTCGTATTGTAAAGCAGAATAATCTTTAAAATGGCGTAAATGATAGCTGGCAAAGGTATGGCGCAACACATCCGGCTGCCAGGCAGCAAAACCTGCCTGCTTACGCAATGCCCGCCAATGCTTCAACCATTGCGGCGGGCATACGCGCCCACCCTGTCGGCAACGCTGCAATAAACGGAGCAAGGGTGGCTGTATCGTCACCAGCCGAGCACCGCCCGTTTTACTGTGCTGTGGCAAAATACAAATGGCGCGCCCCGCGAAATCCACCTGTTCCCAAGTGAGGCGAGCTACCTCATGCGGGCGTATCCCCGCATACAGCATCATGCCCACGGCTGCCAAGCAGCGAGCCCCCTCGTATTGTTCGGCAGCTTGTAATAATCTCTCTATTTCATTCGGCTTCAATACCTCAATTCGCTTCTCCACCACACGCGGCGGCTCTACCCTCGCCACGGGGTTCTCACTACACCACCCACGCTTCACAGCCGTGCTGAACACTCCGCTGAGCACCCGCCGAGCCTTTGCCCGCTGGCTCGGGGTATCAAACGCCATCTCCATATATTCCGCACACTCTTGTGTTGTTATGGCTCGCACCCTCCGCTTCGCCAGCCCCCTGCACCGCTTCATAAACCGCCGTGTGATGTATCGAAAATCACACAAGGTCCGAGCCCTCCGACCGGCTCGCGCTTGCAACGCCGCCTCAACCGCTTTTTCAAACGTCACAGTCCTCTCCTGCTTCTTCATCTCAGCCATCCCCAGTTCAATAATTTTTTTGCCTCGTTTTAACGATCTTCGTGCAGTAGCTTCGGCAGTCCCCCTGCGGGCGCCCCCCGCCTCCAACACCGCCTTTGCCATCAGTGCAGCCTCCACTATATTAACCCCTGTCCCCCTCAATATGCTCAATGCCACCTGCTCTTCTTCTCGTTGCGTATTCATAAGCCGTAAGTCAAGCATAAAAGTTAGATAAAATCAAAAATCTTTGAGTATGCGCAGGCTCTTTTCACGAACAAGCAACAACAATTTTAACTCGCTAATATCCATTCGATTTGATAGGGTGCTTTACGGCTTATGAATACGTATACTGACTACAGTTAAACTGCTTTTATTACCATGAAAATCTCGAAACTTCTCTCTCTTTTTATCACTGCTAATATACTCTCAGCACAAGAGATACCCAACATATACGAAATTAAGTTCCAAACCAACACTAAAACATCGACAAGCTACGAAGTACCCTACGCTTATGGCGGAGGCATTAACACTCAAAACATATTGGAAATTTTTCAATATCAAAATGTAACACTTAGCAATAACTCCTCAACTTCTATTAAAAACCTAGAAGCAGGCATAGGCGTAGGAAACGCTCTTGTAGCAAATGCCTACTCTTACGGAGGTGCCATTTATTCGACAAACTCCATACACATCAATAACAACACTCATGTTGATTTTTCGGATAATTACGCACAGGCATCAACTTCAGCTAAAACACTAAGAGGTTATAGAGCAAAAGCCTTTTCATATTCAGCAGGAGGAGCCATTTATAGCACGGCAAATATAGATTTACTTCATAACGGAGCCGTTACGTTTCGCCATAATTACGTTGCAGCCTCATCATATGCAGCAGCAACCGGTTCAACAACTGCCTCAACAGTAGATTTTGCATCTTCGGCGCATGGAGGTGCGATTTTTACAATCGGAAACCTCAACATATCAGGCAACGATATCGTTCTTTTTGAAAAAAACTACGAAAAGATACAAGAGGGGAATGAAGCTGCGGTGTATCTTTTACGAAGTATTCACTTAGAATCTGCGGATGAGCTTACGCTTTCATCAAAAAATGCCGGTAACATCACGATTTATGATTCATTGTACATGAAACATAAAAACAATGCAATCGTTTCGCTTAATACCGATTACGAAGATGCAAACGGTGTAACTCAAAAAGCCACAGGTGACATTGTTTTCAGCGGCAAGTATACGGAAGAGCACTTGAAAGAAATTAAAGGGTCTGACGGAACAACTACAGAAATCGCCAGTTCTCGTACCAGTGAGTTACTGAATACGGTTAACTTGTATGGTGGCACTTTAAGAGTAGAGGACAAAGCAACATTGAAAACTCATGCCATTAATGTTGTTGCAGATGGAAAGGCAACGATGAAAGTATTAGATGCAGAAGTGAATGCATCTAGAACATACGATGTTAACATCAACAGCACGGGACAATTAACGATTGGAGGAACAGATGGCAGTGCCAAACTGACGGCAAAAAATATAAACATCAATCAAGGTGCAACCTTATCAGTCGAGCGAACAGAAGTTACCGAGGCTATACCTGTCATAACTTTAGCAGCAGAAGAGACCGTTTCTATCTTCAACGAAAAATTAGGGGGTGTAACCTGCGGCAATCTGAATTTTGCAGCCGGTTCTTCCTACAAGGCAGATGGCGCGCATTTAAGCGTGATTAACGGGACACTGACATTCAACGCAACAGAGGGTGAAAAAATCAACCTTGTGTTGACCTTACATGCTGAATATGAAAAGGACTCTCAGGTTATACTCTTTACTGATGTAAACACCGTTAAGTTTGTGCTTGATAATATCACCGCAACCAAGACCGGACAGGCTATCACGCTGAATGCCGCTGATTACTTCACCGGTGATTGGATTAATGAGAAGACAAACTTAGTATACGATTCAGGGACAGTATATGTAACCGGTGTAAACCGAGTTGTACCGGAACCGAGCACAGCAACGTTGAGTCTGCTGGCACTGGCGGCCCTTGCAGCTCGCCGACGCCGCAGGTAAAGATTGGGGCGTATCAATTTTATGTGAGGCAGTCCTGTATACGGGGCTGCCTCACATTTTTTACATTAGGATATAAGCATGGGAATAAATAGTAAAATGGCAAGTTGTCTATATCGTAGGGTGGGACTTCAGTCCCATTTTATGTTATTGGTATGCCTTGATAATAAATGTTGGACTAAAGTCCAACACTCCGATAGTATTCTCCCTCTCAACCACCCATTTATCTGTCAACATAGGCCAAAACATCTAAATGTTCCCACGCGTATTACAAGATTTTACACTTTTTCCGGTGTTAGCAGCACTAAATTTGACACTTTTTCCAACTCAAACAGGGGCAAATTTGACACTTTTTCCACAAAATGGCAAAAAGGGAGACTTACGCCGATTGGAATTTTCGGGAAATTTCGTTGAGAGTAATGGGCACGAGGGTGGGTTTGCCGGAGGGGGTGCAGTAGGGGATTTCGCAGCGCAGGAGGTCTGCCAGCAAGGGAGTGGGGGCTTGTAGCCAGGGGCGGATATCCTCCTTAGCGGCGTATTGTTTGGCAATGCGCAGGGCGTAGGGCTCGAAGGGGTTGCGGGCTTTGCGGAAGCGAGTCTCACCCGCGGTGAAGCTACGGATAAGCTCAAGCATGAACTCCTCTACACGCGGCAGGCTCAGCATCATGGGCACGGCCTCCACACGCAGGGTCTTTTGGCCGAAGGGGGAGATGAGGAAGCCTGCTTGTTGCAGTTGCTCGCGCACCTCGAGCGCCACGCCCATATCTCGCGGATCAAGCTCAAGCATAACAGGCACCAGCAGACGCTGAGAATGAATGGGGGTGCGGTTGCTGTTGAGCAGACGCTCAAAAATAATGCGCTCACGCGCGGCGCGGGGGGAGAGCATCACCAGCCCCTCCTTATTTTCAAAGAGGAGGTAAGAGTCTGCCAGCACGCCGATAAAACGGAAATTGGGCACAGCAGCCCCCTGCTCTTTTGCTTTACACGGAGCTTGCGCAGGCGGGGCTGATTCCACCGCTTGAGCAGGCGGCGCCACCGTGGCGGGGCGAACTTGCTCGACAGATTGAGGGCGAGCTACAGGTGCGGGAGCCGGAACCGTTGCAGGGCGATGCGGTTGAGGGCGTGGTTCTGCCGGTGGTTGCGGCGCAGGGGCAGGCTGCGGGCGCGGCGCGGGGGGAACAGGCTGCGGGCGCGGTGCGGGTGGCGTTTCTCGCGGGGGCAGTTGCAGCTCACGTTGTTGGGGCTCCAACACGGGGCGCAGCACCAAGGCGGGGGGCTCCGGCTCGGGGGAATCCTCCTTTTCACCGCGGGCATGCACGGAGAGCGTGCCGGCAATGGCATCTATAATGCAGGTGGTGAGGTCTGACGGGCGGCGGAAACGCACCTCTCGCTTGGCGGGGTGTACATTCACGTCCACCAAACCGGGGTCTACCTCCAAATATAAAAAGAGTGCGGGGTGCAAGCCGGTGGGGAATCCTCCATAGCCATCCCTCACGGCACGGGCAACAATCTTATCCTCAATGGGGCGACCATTCAGGAAAACAAACTGCAAACGGCGGTTGCGGCGAGCCTCTGAGAGCGGCATCAAAAACCCGCTCACCTGCACGCCCGCGCCATGTGTGGGCTTAATACGCAGCAAGGCGGATGCCGTGTCTCTGCCCACAAACTCTGAGATACGCTGCCGTAAATCTGTGGTGGCGGGCACATCAAACACCACAGTGCCGTCTTTTATCAAAATGAAACGCACCCGGGGAAACGCCAGTGCATGCAAGCGCAATTGGTGCTCAATGTGGCCGAACTCCGTATCATCGCTCTTGAGGAACTTGCGCCGCACGGGCGTATTGAAGAAAAGGTTGCTCACGGCAATCTCCGTACCGGGGGCACAACCGGCATTCATGGGGGGCTGCATTTCACCACCATGGCAGGTTATGAGCGTGCCCTCCACATCCTCCGCACGGCGCGTGGTGATGCGCACCTGCGCTACGGATGCAATGCTGGGCAAAGCCTCACCACGGAACCCAAGTTGCTGAATATCAAACAAATCCTCATAACTCAGCAGCTTGCTGGTGGCGTGGCGTTCCAAACACAGCTCGGCATCTGCACGGCTCATACCGCCGCCGTTATCCGTAACTTTGATGAGGGACACACCGCCACGGCGCACCTCTACACGCACCAAGGTAGCCCCGGCATCAATGCTGTTTTCCACCAGCTCTTTGACCACAGAGGCCGGACGCTCCACCACCTCTCCGGCCGCCACTTGGCTGGCCAGCACATCGCTCATGCGGTGGATTTTGCTATCGGTCTGCTGCGTCATATTTTACAGGCGAATTCTACCACAGGGCAGCAAGAGCGTCAACCTTGTATTACGACAGAAAAAAAAGGACGAACTATAGCCATAGCCCGCCCTTTAGGTGATAAAAGCTAAAATATGTTATTGCAGGGCCTGTTTAATAAAGCCTTGCAACTCATCAGTCATCAGCTCAGCCTCTTCAATACGCGTTTTCTCCGCCTCAATTTGCGTGTCAATTTTCTTGATTTGCTTTTCGTACTTTTTACGCTCGGCCTCCATGGCTTTGCCTTTTGCCCCATCACTTACAGAGGGGCCTCTCCTCCTGTTGTTGCCACCACCAACGACTCGGCCACTCCCCATCTCATCGTCAGCAACGTCTTCCTCTTCTTCAAACAACATTTTAAAGCTGCGCACAGATGCCTCGCGAGAGCGCTCATCCTCAATCTTCTTCACCAGAATAAGAGATTTACGCTTTTTGACGATATATTCTTTATAGTAAAGAGCAGCCTCTTTGCGGGCGGCTTTAGCCTCCATTTTGTCCTGCTTACGTTTTTCTTTAGCAGAGAGCTCTTGACCGGAACCATTAGACCACTGAGCCTCTGCCACCGGGGCAGAGACCATAAAGCTGAACAACATCAGGAAAGCGAGAAGTTTCATAAGTGCCGAAATTCTAACACATGATTTTGCCATGTCAAGAATCAAATTAACATTTGCGCCGCAATCTGACACGATAAAAACTTGCAAGGGCGCCATAAATAGTGTTTGATATGTCAATGCAAAAGGGAGCCGGCAGCTACAGATTGCAGCGTATAAGCACGCTGTCGCTGTGTTTATTGCTCTCTCTGGCGTTACATGTGGTATTGGCCGTGGTATTAGTACTTACGGCGGATTCGCCATCCCCCCGCCAACAAAAGCGGGGCGGGCACAAGCGTATTCTGATAACACGAGCTGCCGATAAAAAAGAAAAAGCAAGCCCCCCGCAGGAAAATAAACCTAACGAGCAAAAACCCTTTGCCAAGACGGATGCAGACCGCCCCCAACAACGCCCCAACAACGCCGATTTTGAGGGGCAACGCAATGCCCGTGCCGAGGGAATGAACAACAACACCCGCCAAAGTGATGCCCCCATACCCACCATGGAGGGTGAAGAAAAGGAGGAGCTCAACACCCTGCAACAAGAACGACAGGACGGCGATGTGCAACACTACGGCAAAAATGAGCCACAGCCTGCCACGCCCCCGCAAGTTCAGCAGGCCGAGCCCACACCCACAACACCACCGGTACCCACACCGCCCCGTGGTGAGCCCGACTCCACACCCACACCGCAACCGGACACCGGGAGCACCCCCACCCCAACAGAACCGGAAACCACCACCACTCAAGCCACTATACCGGCAGATACGGAGGGTGATTTGAAACTTACCCCGCCCCGGGAAGATGAATCCGTGCAGGAGGAACCAAAGGAAGACACGGCAACACCCCCGCAAGGCGTACCACAAGGGCAGGATGAAGCCCCTGCCCACGCACCGATACCCCCGCCTGCAAATACCCGCCGCCCGGTATATGACCCCACGCAGGCAGACCACGCGCAGCCACCGGGTTTACGCACCACAGAGCGCAGAACACGCAGCACGGGGCAATTTGTGATAGGGCGCATGCCCTCTTGCAATGTGGAGGCCACGCCGCGCGGGCAATATGAGGAACTGGTGTACCGCCTTATTGCCGCGCAATGGTATTTTGCATGTGACCAACACCGCGGGGATATCATACCCGGCACGCTCATTATCGCTATCAGGCTCAACACACGCGGCGGCGTGGAGAGCATGAACCTGGTGAACCGCCGCGGGGCAAGTGTAAGCCAGCAATCCTTCACCTTTGCAGCCATTCGCCGTGCACAATTCCCCCAAATGCCGAAGGCCGTTGTTAAAACGCTGGTAGGCAACCTCATGGAGCTCATCATCACCTTCGACTTTAATTAACCCCACACCACCATCATGTACAACACCATACAACAATTCTTCGATGCATGTCACCCGTTCGGCTACCCACTGCTGACATGCTCTGTTCTGCTGGTAACGGCCATTTTTTTCCAATGGTATATACGCCTCAAAAGCAATGCCGGGGCAGACATCCCCTTATGGTGGGCCAGACTCACCGTAGAAAATGCAGAGCAGCGGGAGCACAACATCGCCTTGATTCGTGAGCTTGCCCACAAGCAGCCGCTTGTGCGTATCATCCTCTTTATAGCAGAGCATAAAGATATGCCAACGCTGCCCACCCTGGTGGAAAGCCGCTTACGCCAATACATAGACCGCTCACGCGCCGGCATGACCCTCATCTCCACCATCACCAACATTGCCCCCATGATTGGTATTTTGGGCACTGCGTGGGGCTTGGTAGATATTTTCGGCGTATTCGGCACTCCGGGGGCTCAAGAGGGCATTGCACTGGGTATCTCCAAAGCACTCTACACCACCATCTTCGGTTTGGCGATTGCCGTGCCCGGCATCATTGCACAAAGCTGCTTTGAGAGAGCCTTAGAGCGCGAAGCCGCGCAACTGGACGAGCAATTCACCTATCTGCTGGCTATGTGCCACAAAAGTTGACCCACGGCCATGAACATTTACACCCGCAAGCCCGTTATCAGCAGTGTCAACATTGTGCCGATGCTTGACATTCTGACCATTCTGCTTATTTTCTTCATTGTGCAAACAGAGTTTAAACGCCAAGTGAGCGTGCTGCATTTGGATGTTCCGCGTACGGACAGCCTCAGCGGCACAGAGGGAGACCGCAACCAAGTGCTGCTGGAAATTGCGGCGGACGGTACTTTGGCGCTCAAAGGCAAAATCCTGACAGCGGCAGAGCTGCCCACTGCCATATCCTCTCTACTCAAGGAGAACCCCGACACCGCCATTCAAGTATCTGCGGCAGAGGGAGCATCCATGGGCAATTTCATCCATGCGTTGGATCTCCTCCATGAATCCGGTCTGCATATAGACCAAGTGCCCGTGCGCATCAACCCGGAGAGATAAGTTCGGCGAGGAGGAATAATCAGGCAAAAGGCGAGTTGAAGTACGAATGACGAATTGAGGACGTCGAAAAACTCAACCAAGCCATTAATCTTCCATCCTGAGACTTACCGAGGTCCCTACAAATTGGTAGTTGTGGGGGAGGAGGCGAGCGTTAGCGAGCCGAATTTTTGAGCCCCGGCGAGGGGCGAAAAAAATATCGTACCCGCGGGCGAATGCCCGCCAAATTTGATAGCCCCCTTGTGGGGCGAAATAGCTTAGGCAGGGGCGTAAGCCCCTGCACGTGAAAAAAAAACACCCGAGCCCGAGG